>NZ_JAHLQH010000007.1 GCF_018918325.1 Clostridium sp. MSJ-8
TGCTTGCATAGAATCTTTCCATTCATCAATAAAGAAAGAAGAAATTTATAGAAATAAATACCGAACCTTTGAAGAAGCTAATGTTGCTATTTTTAAGTATATTGAAGGTTGGTATAACAGAAGAAGACTGCACTCTTCTATTAATTACATGACTCCAGAACAATGTGAATTATTAGCTAGAAGTACAGCATAAAAAAGTTTGACTTTTTGTGTCCAAAATATTGACATAAGACCAATGATATTTCTTTTCTCTCATCGGCTGTTCCTCCAGTTCTTAAATATTTTCCTGATTATCTTAACATCTTCTTCTGTATCGGAAGATATAAATATATGTACGTTCTGAAATGCCGCTTTGATACGCTGTGCATATTCGGGTTCCGCTTCGTTTGGATTCATCGGCAACTTAATGAGTTTGATTCTACGTTGTTTACAGAGATGTTCCTTTAGTATGTCTATCTTCTCCGAGTCCGTATTCACTTGAATGGCAACCTGCTCCAGTGGGATATATACATCAAGTGGAATGCCGAATAACCTGTCAGAGCCAAGTTCAACTTTCAATCCTTTCAAATTGGCATAATAACTGATTGCAAGAGCCGGGAACAACGACAGATACTCCTGCTCACATATTCTGCACCCTTTTCCGAGAACAGTACGCTCGTTTATCTTCATACTCCAAGAATGACCGTATCTGCATTTCCACCACGCTCTCTTTGCCGAATTTCTTGAAACTTCCGTCGGCTTCAACTTATTTAATTCATAATCCCATTCTGTCAGAAGCTGCTTATCCGTCGTAGCCAAATCATTGTA
This sequence comes from Clostridium sp. MSJ-8, assembly GCF_018918325.1. GTDB lineage: Bacteria > Bacillota > Clostridia > Clostridiales > Clostridiaceae > Clostridium. Next base: position 808 of record NZ_JAHLQH010000007.1, read on the forward strand.
TCCGGCAAGTACTTCTCTCTCTGCACAAACAGGGCAGACCGTTCCTTTCACACGGGCATTGATAACCGACTTCCACTCGTTACCGCATCTCTTGCAATGCCACCATACATTTTTCCTCGACTTTGCATTGACTTCATCCGGTTGCAGAGGATAGTTTTTCTCTGACCATTCTTTGGCTATCTGTGGGTGTGTACTTTTTAGGTCATTCTTGCCTTTTATAAATATATAGCCACTGCAACAGGGGCATTTACTACCACCAGAACGAGTAGAGATAAGCGTATTCCACTCATAACCGCAGGTCTTACACTTCCACCAAGCCTTACTGTTTGCAAAGGCTGTTACCATTGTAGGCAGCAACGGAAGATTTCTGTCAGACCATTCAGCAGCAATATCGGGATACTGTGAAGCAAGGTCATTGAATCCGGCAAGGACTTTATTATGTGAGCAGTATGGACAGCCTGTGCCGTTTACCGTTCTGCTTTTAACGCTTGCTTCCCATTCGTGTCCGTGTTTACATTTCCAAATAATCTTCTTATGAGAAGCGACAGATACCTCGGTAGGCTTTAATTTGTTCTTTTTAGACCACTCCTGAGCCAACAGGGGCTTCAATGTGGCTAAATCATTGATACCCTCTATTACTCTCGCTCCTGAGCATATCGGGCATTTCTCGCCCTTTGAACGAGCTTTGACGCTCGTTTCCCACTCGTGTCCGCAAGCACCTTTCCACCACACTCTTTTATTTGAACCGAAGGTTATCTTATCCGGCGTTAGCGGTAAGTTCTTCTCTGACCATTCAGGAATAAGCTCCGGATGAACGCTTGCTAAACTGCCCGTCATAGTACAACCACCCCTTCCTTTGTGATTATCCCAATTATATTGAGAAAATCGGGATTGGTGTAGTTTGCGAATAATAAGAAAGACCTTGGGAGAAAATATCTCTCAAGGTCAATAAGTGATTCCTCAGTTAGAATTTTATCTTTCCTGTCGGGCAATAAGAGTGGTTACACTATAATAAATCATCACTAAACCCGCACTTAAAATTGCCCCGCCAATAATATCAGTAATCCAATGAACACCGGATATCAACCTGCCAATTACCATAAAAGCAGTAAATGCAATTAAAGCAAAGGCAAATGCTCTTTTCATTTTTGTATTTCTAATTCTACTGTTTAGCTGCATAACAGCTGTCGGCATAACACACATAACAAGCAAGGTTGTCGATGATGGATACGAAGCTTCAAGAAAACCGTTAATCAATACCGGGCGGTAATTGACAACATAAAATTCAAAAAACAAATATGCCGCCATTACAACAATATAGAATGCTCCCAACACCAAAATACTGGAATCGACCTTGAATAAGCTTTTTCTTTTAATAAGCTGTATAAGTCCAAGCAACGCAAATCCCAAAATAAAGCAAAGCGGTATCAGTCCTAACCAGTCCGTAACGGTATATATTGCCATATGCACACCTGTCAGGCTGTGGATAAAGCCGTTCAAGGTTGCAAATCCAACAGAAGAGTTTTGTGGCCCGATGGGCTGAACATCAATAAGGCTTATTGCCACTGTCCACAAAATAAATAACACTACCATTGCTATTCCTGAAAGCAATACTTTTTGACTTTTTTCTTTTTTCATTTTTATCAATCCTTTGCCATAATTATTTGGCTTTCGCCTGTTTACAATATAGGTGGAATGAATAAAAATGAAAAGAATTTCACCGTCACATTGGCGACACGCTTCGTATCATCGCCATTTTATCAGCATCAGAGACTTTATCGCCAAGAAAACAAAAGTGAAAAAGGCTGCATAAGGTTGAAGTGTTATCATAAATTCTATTGTAGCAACTGTGCTTAACACAATGGATATTTGATGTTTGTGTTTCAACCAAAACACTGCTTCATAATTTTGTAGAGCGAGAAGCAAAACACCTGTAAGTACAATTCCAAATACAATAATTAAATACGGTATTTTGATATACTGCGGGGTACCTGTCAGCGAAAGTAAAGATACCTCTTTTATAATCTCATCACCCTTTTGTCCAAAGAAAGGCAGAAACAGAAACATAATCAAACTGCAATCGAGTAAACCAAACACTAAGTCTCTTGTATGTTTTTCCTTTTGCTTATTATCCTCGTCAGCAATTTTAAGTATTTCTTCACCGGACAATAACTCATCTATTGACACTGAAAAAAACTTTGAAATTGCTTTTAATGACTCGATATTGGGAACTCCTCTGCCGGATTCCCACTTAGAAATTGCAGTGCGAGACACAAATAACGCTTCCGCAAGTTCTTCCTGCGTGAGTCCTTTTTCTTTCCTCAACTCTTGTAATTTTTCACTTAATTCCATAATAAACATTCCTTTTGCACTCAGATACGAATGTATCCTTTATTAGAAATGGGCAATCCCACTATGGGACTGCCCATTCATTCCGTAAATTATGCGATTTTTTAGTCTCTGCACCGTTTTTAGCACCGATTGGTGTAAATTTGGTGTTTTGTAGCAAAATATTTTTGATGGGCTCGAAACCCTTGATTTTACTGGGTTTATTAGTTCAGACTCTTCATCGTAGGGAATAATAATACGTCTCTTATTGATGATGAATCAGTTAAGAACATAATAAGTCTATCTATACCAATTCCAAGACCACCTGTTGGAGGCATTCCTGTTTCTAATGCACTCATGAATTCTTCATCAATAACATAAGCTTCATCATCGCCTAATTCTCTTGATTTAGCTTGTTGTTCAAATCTTTGTCTTTGTACTATAGGGTCATTAAGTTCTGAATATGCATTACATAATTCTCTACCAAATACAAATCCTTCGAATCTCTCAGTGAACATTTCATTTCCTCTCTTTTTCTTAGTAAGAGGTGAATTTTCTACTGGATAATCACAAACAAATGTTGGTTGAATCATCTTTTCTTCACAGAATTCTTCATATAGTCCATTTAATACTTCACCTTTAGTTACTGTATCTAATGGCTTAGGGAATTCTAAGTGCTTTTCTTTAGCTATTGTTTGAGCTTCTTCATCTGTTGCAATACTATCAAAATCTACTCCAGCATATTCTTTAACTGCATCAACCATAGTTATTCTTCTCCATGGTGGCTTAAAGTCTATTTCAGTTCCTTGATAAGTAACCTTAGTAGTACCATTAACCTTTTCACATACATATGCTACCATGTTTTCTGTTATTTCCATCATATCATTGTAATCTGCATATGCTTCATATAATTCTATTGCTGTAAATTCAGGATTATGTCTTACATCCATTCCTTCATTTCTGAAGTTTCTTCCCATTTCATATACCTTTTCAAAGCCTGCAACTATTAATCTCTTTAAATAAAGTTCAGTAGCTATTCTTAAGTACATATCCATATCTAAAGTATTATGATGTGTTATAAATGGTCTTGCTGCAGCACCACCAGCTATAGCTCCTAGAATTGGAGTTTCTACTTCTAAGAATCCTCTTTCATCTAGGAATTCTCTAATTCCTCTTATTATTTGGCTTCTCTTAATAAAAGTTTCTTTTACTTCTGGATTAGTAATTATATCTACTTCTCTTTGTCTATATCTTAAATCTGGATCTTTTAATCCATGCCATTTCTCTGGTAATGGCTTAAGTGATTTACATACTAATTCAAATTCTTTAACCTTTACTGATATCTCTCCAGTTTTTGTCTTAAAAACTGTTCCTGTTGCAGCAACTATATCTCCTATATCATATGCTTTGTATTGCTTTAAGTTATCTTCTCCAACTTCATCTATCTTAATGAATAATTGCATTTTTCCATCTCTATCATATATATCTGAGAATACAACTTTTCCTTGACCTCTTTTAGACATAATTCTACCAGCAACTGTTACAACGTTGCCTTCTAATTCTTCATAATTTGCTTTTACTTGTGCAGAAGTATGAGTTCTATTAACCTTATATACATCAAAAGGGTCTTTACCTTCCTTTTGTAATTCTGCTAATTTGTCTCTTCTTAACTGCTCTTGTTCATTATACTTAGATTCCAACTCTTCTATACTGATTTCTTCAGTTGACATTACTATACCTCCAATTATGCTCTTCTAACATCTAATATTTCAAATTTACTTGTTCCATCTGGAACTGCTATCTCTACAATATCTCCTACCTTTTTACCTATTAAACCACTTCCAACTGGTGATTCGTTTGATATCTTAAAATTCATTGGGTCAGCTTCTGCAGAACCAACTATTGTATATTCAACTTCTTCATCAAAATCATAGTCTTTTACTCTTACAACTGATCCTACTGATACTTTACCAGCTTCTATTTCTGAATCATCTACTACTGTAGCATTCTTAAGCATATTTTCTATTTGAAGTATTCTACCTTCTGTAAATGCTTGCTCATTCTTAGCTTCATCATATTCTGAGTTTTCACTTAAATCACCATATCCTAAAGCTACTTTTATCTTCTCTGTAACTTCTTTTCTTTTAGTTGTTTTAAGATATTCTAATTCTTCTTCTAATTTTTTTACACCTTCGTAAGTCATTACGTATTTTTTTGCATCGCTCATACTTTATTCCCCTTTAACAAACCTAGTTTTCTTATTTAAAATTCGTAAAATCATTTAAATAATTATAAATCAGCCACCTTAATATGTCAATAAACTATATTATTCATACTGAATTTATAATATGTTTTATTTTCTTGAAAGTTCATCTTTATAACTCATTAATAGGTCTAAAACTTCCTTGCTGCTATCTATTGTATTCATTATACCTCGAATCTCAGTACATTTAGGTAATCCCTTTATATACCAAGAGGCATGTTTCCTCATTTCTCTTACTGCCTTGTATTCACCATCATATTTAATTGCTAATTCATAATGACGCATACACATAGCTACTCTCTCTGCTGCAGATACTTCCACTAATTCTCTGCCATTTAATGCATCTTGTATATCTCTAAAAATCCATGGATTACCCATACTACCTCTTGCGACCATTATTCCATCGCAATTAGTTAGTTTAGTCAACTCTATTGCATCTTTTGGTGAAAATACATCACCATTACCTATTACTGGCATAGAAACTGTTTCTTTTACTCTTCTTATTATATCCCAATCTGCCTTACCTTCATACATCTGCTTTCTAGTTCTTCCATGAATAGCTATAGCATCAGCTCCTGCATTCTCCATCCATTTTGCAAACTCTACTGCATCTATACTATTTTCATCAAAAGCTTTTCGGAACTTAACAGTTACTGGTTTAGTAGAAACTTTCTTGAGTTTCCTTACTATCTCTGCCGCAAGTGCTGGTTCTTTCATAAGTGCAGATCCTTCACCATTTTTTACAATCTTAGGAGCAGGACATCCCATATTAACATCTATTATGCATATATCATCTCTGGCATTAAAATGTTTCTCTACTACTTCTGCCATTATCTTAGGTTCTCTACCAAATATCTGAACAGCTACAGGTTTTTCCTCTTCTGCTATTCTTAATAGTTTCTTAGTATTATCACTTTCATAATATAACGCTTTTGAACTAACCATCTCAGTATAAACCAGACCACAACCCATCTCTTTACACAAACCTCTAAAAGAAATATCTGTAACACCTGCCATAGGTGCTAAAAAAACATTGTTGTCAAAAACGAGATTGCCTATTTTCATATATTATTGCTCCTTGTTTTTATAATATAGTATCTTTAATCCTTCAAGGGTTAATTCAGGATCTACAGCATCTATTGCATCAGTTTCTTTTGCAATTAACTTAGCTAATCCTCCTGTAGCAAGAACAAATGGTTCTTCAGAACCTTTAGCCATCATCTCTTGTTTAAACTTTTTAACAATGTATTCAACCTGACCTATATATCCATATAAAATTCCAGCTTGCATACTTGATATAGTACTTTTACAAATTATGTTACTTGGATATTCTAGTTCAATTCTAGGTAACTTTGCTGCTCTCTCGAATAATGCTTCTGAAGAAATTTTTATTCCTGGGACTATACAACCGCCTAAATAATCTCCCTTTGCAGTTATAGAACAAAAAGTTGTTGCTGTTCCAAAATCTATAACTATTAATGATTTTTTGTATATCTCATATGCTGCTACTGCATTAACTATCCTGTCTGCCCCTACTTCTTTAGGATTATCATATTTTATATTTATTCCTGTCTTTATTCCTGGCCCCACTATTATTGGTTCCATCCTAAAACACTTTCTAATCATATTCTCTAAAGAATGCATAATGTTAGGCACAACAGATGATATAATTATTCCCTTTACTTCCCTAGCATCTAATTTTGAATTTGCAAATAACTGCATAATCTGAATTCCATATTCATCAGATGTCTTTTGTGCATCTGTAGATATTCTCCAGCTTGCAATGTATTTATCCCCTTTATGGACTCCTAATACTATATTAGTATTCCCAACATCCACAAGTAAAATCATAAAAGCACCACCTTAATAAAATTAAAAGCAGCCATACACAGCTGCCTTTACGTATACGTTAATTTTTACATTATAATTTTACCAACTAGGTCTATTTTGTCAAGTTATATAGTGGTATTTTTTAATTAGAAAAGACCTACTATTTCACCATTTTCTAATATATCCATTCTATTAGCAGCTGGAACCTTTGGTAATCCAGGCATTGTCATTACATTTCCTGTTAATACAACTATAAATCCAGCACCATTTGATACTCTAACTTCTTGAACAGTTATATCAAATCCAGTTGGTCTTGCCAATAATTGAGGATTATCTGATAATGAATATTGAGTTTTAGCCATACATATTGGTAATTTATCTAAATTAAATTTTTCTAATTCTGCTATTTGTTTATTTGCAGCTACACTATATTGTACTCCATCTGCACCATAGATTTCTTTTGCAATTGTAGCAATTTTATCTTTTATTGAATCTTGTTCGCTATATAATACTTTGAAGTTAGATTTTTCATTACTTAATATATCTTCTACCATATCAGCTAATTCTAATCCACCTTCGCCGCCTTTTTCCCATACTTCAGATAATGCAACTTTAACTCCAAGTTTTGCACAGAAATCTTTTATGTATGCAATTTCTTCATCGCTATCTGATAAGAATTTGTTTATTGCAACAACTACTGGCACATTATATTTTTTAATATTTTCTATTTGCTTTTCTAGATTAGTTATTCCTTTTGCTAATGCATCTACATTTGGTGTATTTAAATCTGCTTTAGCAACACCACCATGATGTTTTAATGCTCTTATTGTTGCAACTATAACAACACAATCAGGATTTAAGTTTCCATATCTACATTTTATATCTAAGAATTTTTCAGCACCAAGATCTGCACCAAATCCACCTTCGGTTATAGCTATATCTCCTAATTTTAATGCTAACTTAGTAGCTAATATTGAATTACATCCATGTGCTATATTAGCAAATGGTCCTCCATGAATTATTGCTGGTGTATTTTCTAATGTTTGAACTAAGTTTGGTTTTATTGCATCCTTCATTAATAATGCCATAGCACCTTGTACTTCTAATTGTTTTGCATATACTGGGTTTCCATCTAAATCATATGCAATTAATATATTACCCATTCTTTCTTTTAAATCAGTAAGACTTGTTGCTAAACATAATATAGCCATTATTTCTGATGCAACTGTTATCATGAATCCATCTTCTCTAACGAATCCATTTGCCTTTCCACCCATTCCAACAACTATATGTCTTAATGATCTATCATTCATATCCATAACTCTCTTGAATATAATTCTTCTAGAATCTATCCTTAAAGTATTTCCTTGGTGTATATGATTATCTATTGCTGCACATAATAAATTGTTTGCTGAAGTAATTGCATGCATATCACCAGTAAAATGTAAATTTATATCTTCCATAGGTACAACTTGTGAATATCCACCTCCAGCAGCACCACCTTTTACTCCAAATACTGGTCCTAGAGAAGGTTCTCTTAATGCAATAACTGCTTTCTTACCTTTTCTGCATAACGCTTGACCAAGACCTACAGTTACTGTAGATTTTCCTTCACCAGCTGGTGTAGGATTAATAGCTGTTACAAGCACTAACTTACCATCTTTTTTATCCTTATATTTATCCATTACATCTAAGGATATTTTGCATTTATACTTACCATATAATTCTATGTCATCATCATGTAAGTCTAATTTTTCTGCAATGTTTACTATAGGTTCCATTTTTGCTTCTTGAGCTATTTGAATATCACTTTTCATGTTGTACAACTCCCTTTTCCTCGATAAATGTATTTTTGCAATCTGTAATTTGCAATTAAAATTATATCATTATTATCAATTTTTTCAAATACCTATTATTTTGCAAAAAGCCATATTTTACAACAATATGTTTATAGTAAAATATATCCAAGATACTTGTCCACGCCTTCAAACCAAATATAATTTCCTAGAAGCGTAAAAAAAGTCTCATTTAATAAAATGAGACATTTAATTCTATGCAGCATCGAATATTTGTATAAATTCTTCTCTATCTATTTTCTCTTTTTCTAATAAAGCTTGTGCTACTGCATGTAATTTATTAATATTATCTTTTAATAATTGTTCTGCCTTAGAGTAAGCTTCATCTATGAATCTTTTAACTTCCTTATCTATCTCAGCGCCAATCTCTTCACTAAAGTTACGTCCTCTTCCAAGATCTCTTCCAAGGAATACTTCATTTTGATCAGTTCCATAAGATATAGTACCTAATGTATCACTCATACCATATTCCATTACCATACTTCTAGCTATAGCACTAGCTCTATCTATATCATTCTTGGCACCTGTACTTATATCTCCTAATATAATTTGTTCAGCAACTCTTCCACCAAGCAATCCTACCATTTCATCTTTTAACTTAGATTTAGATGCATAAGATCTATCTTCTTCTGGAAGATTCATAGTATATCCACCAGCTCTACCTCTTGGGATTATAGAGATCTCATGAACTGGATCTGCATTTGGTAGTAAATTCATTACAACTGCATGCCCTGCTTCATGATAAGCTGTTAATTTTCTTTCTTTTTCGCTTATTACCTTACTCTTCTTTTCAGGTCCTGCTATAACTCTTGTAATAGCTTCTTCCATCTCTTGCATTGATATTTCTTTTTTGTTTCTTCTTACTGCAAGTAATGCAGCTTCATTAGCTAAATTTTCTAAATCTGCTCCACTAAATCCAGGTGTTCTCTTTGCTAATACTTTTAAATCTACATCTTCTGTTAAAGGTTTCTTTCTAGTATGAACTTTTAATATCTCTTCTCTACCCTTAACATCAGGTGCACCTACCACTATCTGTCTATCAAATCTACCTGGTCTTAATAACGCAGGATCTAATATATCTGGCCTGTTAGTTGCAGCAATCATAATAATTCCTTCATTAACTCCAAATCCATCCATTTCAACAAGTAATTGATTCAATGTCTGTTCTCTTTCATCATGACCACCACCAAGTCCAGCTCCTCTTTGTCTACCTACTGCATCTATTTCATCAATAAATACTATACATTGTCCGCTTTTCTTAGCTTCTTGGAACAAATCTCTAACTCTCGATGCACCTACACCAACAAACATTTCAACAAAATCAGAACCAGATATACTAAAGAATGGTACTCCAGCTTCTCCAGATATAGCTTTAGCAAGTAAAGTTTTACCTGTTCCAGGAGGCCCTACTAATAAAACTCCTTTAGGGATTCTAGCCCCCATCTCTATATATTTAGATGGCGTCTTCAAGAAATCAACAATCTCCTCTAATTCTGCTTTTTCCTCATCAGCTCCAGCAACATCCTTAAATGTTACCTTTTGAGAATCAGGTGTAGTTAATTTTGCTTTGCTCTTACCAAAGTTCATGACACTCCTACCACTGCCACCACCTTGCGATTGTTGAGTAAAAATAAATAAAAATACCAAAAATAAAATAATTAGTATTACTATAGGTATAATACTTAACCAAGCACTAGCATTAGAAGGTGCTGAATATTGGATTGTTACATCATCCTTTGCATTATCAAACATCATGTCACTAACGACATCTGCTGGTACATAAGATGTAAATGATTTATCATCATTAGTAACACCCTCAATTATCATCTTATCCTCTTTAACTACAACTTTTTTTATTTCATCATCATTCCACATTTGTTGGAATTTACTATAAGGAATAACTTCTGACTTTCCATCTGAAAGCCACATAGCAACTCCACTCAATACCATAACTAATATTAAAACTATATATATAGCAGTATTAGTTCCTTTTTTCATTATACGGCCCCCTCTCTCTTGCATACTTTAAATTTTACCATACGTCTTTTTTTTATACAATGATTGTTGTAATTTACTATTTCTCATATACTTCTCTTTTTAATATACCTATATAAGGTAAATTTCTGTATTTCTCATCATAATCCAAACCATATCCTACTAAGAATTCATTTGGCACTTCATATCCATAATACTTAACATCTACTTGTTCAACTCTTCTAGATGGTTTATTCAATAATGTTGCTATTTCTATGCTATTAGGATTTCTCTTATTTAGAATTTGTACTAAATGGCTTAATGTTATTCCACTATCAACTATATCTTCAACTATAAGAACATTTCTACCTTCTATGTTAGTAATATCTTTTAATATTTGTACTTCTCCTGATGATTCAGTGCCATTACCATAACTTGAAACAGACATAAAATCAATATTACAATGTATTGATATGTTTCTAACCAAGTCAGCAGCAAATATTGCTGAACCTTTTAATATAACTACAACAAGCAAATCTTTTCCAGCATAATCTTTACTTATTTTTTCTCCAATTTCTTTTACTTTTTCTCCTATTGCTTCTTCTGAATATAATACTCTTTCAATATCGTTTTTCATTTTATAATTCCTTTCTGTATTCTATTTTTAAGATTCTTTTTGTCTTCTGCGTTATCTTAAACTTATCTGAAACTTTCACTCCTACAACCCAAGCTATATCATCATCAATCTGAACTATAGGAATAGTATCTCTAATATCCTTAGGTATCTTCATGTCTATAAAAATATCTTTTAACTTTTTAGTTCCTTTTAAACCTATAGGATTAATTCTATCTCCTTGTTTTCTATATCTAACAACTATAGCATTAACTATTTTATCATAATCTAAATACTTTATTAAGTTATTTTGAAAATTATATTGTTCATTATTATTATTATTCAATACATCAAAACTTATTATACCCTCAGCAAAATATAAAGTCTTTTTATCAATTTCTTCTTTTTTTATTAATATACTGTCCTTCTCAATATTGTTTTCGTCAACTCTTTTAGCGACCTTTAAATCTCCATATATATTAGTAACAACAATGTTTTTTGGCAAATCTATCTTCTTACCAGTTGACCCTTCTGCTAATTCAACTACTTGATTAACATGTATAGATTCTATATCATATTTATCTCCAGTAAGTTCCTTTATCACTTTTCTTATAACTCTCTTATATAATGACTTATGAAGTTTAAATACTTCTTCAGTTATAATATAATAATCATTTTCCTTTCTACAGAACTCCTTAAAACATTTATCCACTTGTTCTTGAATATACTCACTATCTTCTTGCAATAAGATACTCATTCTATTTATAGCCTCTACTATTTCTGCATTAAAGTTCTCTCTTATATAAGGTAATATGTCTAATCTTATTTTATTTCTATTATATATTCTTTCATAATTAGTTTTATCTATTCTAGGCTTAAGATTATTAATTGTACAATATTCTTCTATTTCCTCTCTCTTCATAAATAATATCGGTCTTATATATATACCTTCTCTTTTTACAGGTATTCCACCTAAACCTTCCAAGCCTGTTCCTCTCATTATTCTCATTAATATAGTTTCCGCTTGATCATTAGCATTATGTGCTGTTGCTACCTTATTAAATTGTTTTTTATTCATGATTTCCTTAAAGAAATTATATCTAATTTCTCTACCTCCCGTTTCGGAGGATAATCCATTATCAGCACAATACTTGTTAACATCTATTCTTTTACTATAAAACTCTATCCCTAACCTCTTACATTCTTCACCACAGAATCTCTCATCTTCATCAGCTTCTACTCCTCGTATCATATGATTAATATGTGCTGCTACCAATTTAATTTTCAATTCATCTTTTACACTATTTAATAAATGAAGCAAACACATTGAATCTGGCCCTCCAGATAAAGCTATTACAATTCCATCTCCAGAACTTATAAGATTATTTTTATATATAAAATCTAAAAATCTTTTCTTTAACATATCATTATTTCTTCCTTCTATTTTTAGTATCATAAATTATATTGTACATTTCTTAATTATAAAATTAAAGGGCTTTTAAAACTATTTAGTTTTAACGCCCTATTTTTTAATATAACATAGATACTTTAGAAACAACAACTGTCATATCATCTCGTGATATATTTCCACTTAATTCTTTTGCAGTTTTTAGTATATCTTCAGCTAATTTTTTAGGGTCCTTAGTTGAATTTAACAAATAATTTTCAATCCAAGAACTGCTTCCAAAAATTTTTTTACTAACGTCTAATATTCCATCACTAATATTAATTATCAAATCATCACTTTTCAATTTCACCTTCACAGGATCTGCTTCAAATTCATCAACCACACCAAATGGTGGCATACTTGATGATATTACCTTAACTTGTTTTCCTCTCTTAATAAAAGTAGGTGCTGCGCCAACTTTTATAAATTCACATCCACCAGTATATAAATTTAACAAACTTAAATCTAATGTAGAATATCTTTCAGTTTCCTCTAAATGCATGTTCATTATTGAATTAACCATATTTACAGAAGTTTCACAGTCAAATCCTGATTCAAAAAATCTCTCTATTATCTCAACTGTCATTCCACTTTCTAAACTAGCAATTCGTCCTGTTCCCATTCCATCACTTATTACAACCATATAGTTGCCATCTTTCGTTTTCCCAAAACTATAAGTATCTCCCATATACTCTTCTCCATCCTTTGCAGAAACAGCACCATAGGATATTACCTTATATTTAGGCATTTCTTTAAGCACTAATATATTTATATTATTTTCTACATCATATCTACATGATTCTGATGATATACACATAGGAATAGCTATCACATTATTTATTAATTCTATTATATCTTTATCAGGAACAGAATCTTTTACATTATGTTTAAATGTAATCTTTACAACTACTCTACCATTAGAATCTCTATAACAAAAAATACTCTTATACTTTATTGACTTTCTGTCAAATGCTTTTCTAATTATTCTTTCAAAATCACCACATATCATTAATTCTCGTTTAAAGTCATCTAACATTTTATCTATAGATAATGATATTTTCTCTATATGTTCTGATAACAAAAGTCTCCCTGTATCTAATGCTTTCTTCTTTATATCGTCTCTTATATCATTATTAATAAGATTGTCTGCATTTCTAATAAGTTCTATCTTCTGCAAACAATTCTTCTCAAGATGTCTAGGAAATCCACTTTTTCCGCTCTTACTATTTTCTATTACTACCTCAAATGCTTTATAGGTATCATCAAAATTTTTTTTCCAACAATAATCAGATCTATCACACCTACTACATACTCTATCGCCTAAATTCTCTATTAGCAATTCGTTTTTTGATAAGTCATTTATATTGTTACTATTACTCATACTATGCAATACATTCGCTATAGTAATAAGTGAAACTCCCAATCCCTTAACTTTATCTGAAAATTCTTCTTTTAACTCGTTTATCTCAAATTGACTTAATTTCACACGTTTCTTATCCATACTAACTTCAACTTCTATGGCTTCAAACACTCTTTTAGGTATAAGCCAAAAAATAATTATAGATATTACTGCTTCTATAATTGCTACTTTATTAAAATCATCAATATATATGTGTGATGATAAATACACTATAAGATAACTTATGCATATACATGTCTTGCCTAATTCTTTGAATATTCCAGATACTAATCCCAATATAGAAAAGATACCTATACTAGTAAATATATCATTATTACACCCACCTAATATCAATCCTATTATGCTACCAATTAATGTTCCATATAGGGTTCCTCCAGTATAAGCAAATATAATAACCATTGCATTTGCCAATATAAGTCTTATCGATATTCCATATATTGCAATTTCACCTATTCCACATACCATCATGCACATTATTATTCCAACACTCATCAATTCTTCCGTTGACAATAAATATCCATCATTGAATTCTTTTATAGCATCATACACGTATCTAGCAATATAATACGTTGGTATGATTATAAGCCCATTTACTATTGCCAATACCCCACTTATTCTTATTGTATAATGTTGATATATCATCTCATATAGAAAATATCCAACAATAACAATTGCAAAATAAATGTATTCCTTATTAAGTTTTTTACTTCTACAAAAAATAAGATTGTATAAAAGCAATAATGTTGTAATTAGTAGTGCTAAATACTGTTCTTCTATATGACTCCATATTGATATATATCCTATCTGTACTCCTAAATAACTTAAAAAAGCCAATTCTTTATTCCACTTCAGCAAAATAGCCATAAACATAGCTATTCCTAAAGGAGCAATCCCACGACTTTCTGTAATATCTAGATAGATAACAACTCTGCTAATTAAAAAGCTACTAATTAGCACTAAACATATCATTGCGATTTTCTTCTTTAGATTTAATTCTTCTATCCCTTGTTTATTTTTTTGATCAACAACTGCATTTAAATGATATTGCATATAATCCTCCTATATCACTAATATCAACTAAATTATAGCATTGTAAATATGCAATTATTGTCATTTAAAGTTCTTTTTAATTTAAATCGTAAGACAAATACCCCTCTTTTATTTTATTGTATGACAAGAATCAAAAAAAAGAGTTGTAATACAATTACAACTCTTTTGGTGCCGAAGACCGGAATCGAACCGGTACGGTGTTTAACCACCGCAGGATTTTAAGTCCTGTGCGTCTGCCAGTTCCGCCACTTCGGCACGTATGGTAGCGGAAATAGGACTTGAACCTACGACACTTCGGGTATGAACCGAATGCTCTAGCCAGCTGAGCTATTCCGCCTTATTTATGGTTGCGGGGGCAGGACTTGAACCTACGACCTTCGGGTTATGAGCCCGACGAGCTACCAACTGCTCCACCCCGCGTTATTATCTTATTATAAAATATGGTGCCGAAGACCGGAATCGAACCGGTACGGTGTTTAACCACCGCAGGATTTTAAGTCCTGTGCGTCTGCCAGTTCCGCCACTTCGGCACACATGGTAGCGGAAATAGGACTTGAACCTACGACACTTCGGGTATGAACCGAATGCTCTAGCCAGCTGAGCTATTCCGCCTTATTATGGTTGCGGGGGCAGGACTTGAACCTACGACCTTCGGGTTATGAGCCCGACGAGCTACCAACTGCTCCACCCCGCGTTATTATCTTATTAAAAAAAATATGGTGCCGAAGACCGGAATCGAACCGGTACGGTGTTTAACCACCGCAGGATTTTAAGTCCTGTGCGTCTGCCAGTTCCGCCACTTCGGCACACCCTATAAAACTCGTCACCTCTCAGCGACAAAATTAATTATATAGCATGATTAATTTACTGTCAACAACTTTTTTTAATTTTTTTTATTATTGCCTTTTCATTTTCTATAATGCCTATATTCTAGTAGTTATATACTGCTTTAAAGCCCTATAATTTCCTGTAGAAAAAAATAGTAGCCTCATATAAGACTACTATTAATTCTATGCTCTATTCTTACTATTTCTAGCTTTGAATTCTTGATGTTTCTTTACATCTTGCATCTTTTCTTCACTATCTTTTAAAAACTTTGATATTTTATCTTCAAAATTAACAGATGAAGCAGATTTCTTTTCAGAACCCCAATCAAATTCTGCTGGTTTTGCTGATTTCTTTTGAACATTAGCTTGCTTAATAGATAAGCTAATTTTACCATTATCATCTATAGATATAACCTTTACTTTAACTTTGTCATTTTCACTTAAGTGCTCTCTTATATCTTTTACAAATGAATCTGCCACTTCTGATATGTGTACTAATCCTGTCTTTCCTTCTACTTCCACAAATGCTCCAAAATTTGTGATGTTAACTACTGTTCCTTCTAATATGTTTCCTGCCGCCAAGGTCATGTTTAAACGACTCCTCCTTAAATATATATATATTATTTGTTATTAAAATTATAACCTTAATTCTTATGAATTTGAATCATTTTTTTTATTAAGAACAGACCATTCACCTGGTTTTATCATATTAAGTTTCTCTCTTGCTAATTTTTCTATATATTCACCAGTTGCAATCATATTTTTCTGCTCTTTATATCGTTGATTTTCTTGTTTTATCTCTTCAAGTTGTTCTTTTCTTTGCTTTTGTTCTTTTTCAATTCTATTTATAGCTCGCTCTTGACGAATAAAGCCAATAATAAAAATCATAGACAGTACTAAGATTATTAAATTCTTAAGTTTAACCCTTCTCTTCATCCATAGCACCTCATATTCTATATTCATATTCTCATAAATACATTTTAAACACAATAGGTATTTTATTCAAGTAGTTTTTTAATTAGTTATTTTTTTATTTTCAACTTATTCATAATTATCCTCATAGGATACATTAACCATTTAGACAATACTCTTAAGCTAAATCCTAATCCATTAAAAAATTTCATTTCAACCTTAATTAACTTAGGACTTATAAAAAATAAATATATACTAACGCTAATACCAATTAAAATATAAATATAAAATCCTAAAAATGCATAATTAGTATATAACAAAAAGAGAAAGATACTTATAGCTGCCAAAATAGAAAACAATATATCTTCTATTGCACTTATTAACTTCGGTACTTTATTTCCTCTGATAATTCTATATAAATCAAACATAGCCCCCAACAATATCCCTGCTAAAACAGCATATAAAATAATATCTAGCTGAACTTTTAATTCTAATGGCATACTCAGTTCACCTATCTAAATAATTTATTGAAGAAATTTTCTTTATTTTTTATAACTTCTTTGTCATTATATATCATACTATTTATATTGCCATCTATTATAACATCACCATTTTGAACGTCTAATTTATTAATCTTAAGTTTGCTACCTTTAATATCTAAATTTCCTTCTATTGTAATAAGTGATATCTTTTCATCATTATATGTCAGTACTTCTTGAACGCCTGTCAGAACTATCTTTTTTCTATTTTCTAATGTTAAATTACATTTTTTTATCTGTTCCATAAGTCAAACCTCTTTCATAATATCTCTTTAAGATATTATGAAAGAATACTTATGGTTATTCTATTATTGTATACATTTCTTTTGCATCTTCTTTTCTAACATGTTCAGCTATATTTATTATCTTAGCTTTTATTGTCTTACTTGCAAAAGCTATTTCGATTATATCATTTTCTTTAACCTCTGTAGATGCTTTAGCTACTTTCCCATTTATTGTAACTCTACCATTTTCACAAGCCTCTTTGGCTACTGTTCTTCTTTTTATTATTCTTGATACTTTTAAATATTTATCTAATCTCAAAGATAACTCTCCTTGCAAACATTATTGTATGTAACTTTTTAAATTACTATTCTAAATTCTATATGTAAACATTCATAACAAATATATTATACTTCATAAATGTTAAATAAAAACCCGAGTATTCTCGGGTTCTCAATAATTATTACTTGTTAACTTTTTCTTTTAATTCTTTTCCAGCTTTGAATACAGGAACTGTTGCAGCTGGTATTGGAATAGGTTCTTTAGTTCTTGGATTTCTTCCTTCTCTAGCAGCTCTTTCTCTAGTTTCAAAAGTACCAAACCCTACTAATTGAACTTTTTCACCATTTTCTAATGCTGTAGAAACGCTTTCTATAAATGCCTTTAATGCTACTTCAGCATCCTTTTTTGTAATATTTGCTTTTTCAGCCATACTAGCGATTAATTCTGATTTATTCACTATAAACATCCTCCTTAAAAGTACAGTTAATAATAACTGTTTAATAGCTTTTTATGTACTATACTACATTACTTTATTATATAATTACTTATTAATATAGTCTATAAATTTTTACACTTATTTATATGTTTTAATTATAATTCACATAAAATTAACAATACCTCTTTATAAACCCAGTAATTATGCTAAAAAACAATGTTCTGATAGCTTTAGTTAATAGTATTCTCCACAAATTCTAAAATTCCTTTTATTTTAACTTATTTTTCTTTATTTTTTACTTGTTTCCATAAGAAATTCTTCTCTTGTAAATCCAGACTCACAAAGTCACTGTTATTCTTAGCAGCAAGTTCCTCCATACGCTTAATTCTGTTTATGAATTTCTCTATAGATTCATTGAGTGCTTCCTCTGCATCGATATCCAAGTAACGAGACAAATTGACACAACTGAAGAATAGATCACCTACCTCTTCTTGTATTCTGCCCTTGTTCTCAGAATTATATACCTCAATAACTTCATTTAATTCTTCTTTTACTTTTTCAATCATTTCATTAAAATCTTCCATATCAAAGCCAATCTTATGTGCTTTTTTTTGAATTTTGTTAGCCCTTATTAATGCAGGTAAGGCTTTTGCTACTGAATCTAATTCTTGAGAAAAGCTCTGTATATGCTTTTCTTTTCTCTTAAGTTCATCCCAGTTATTTAAAACATCATCTACATTCTCTGCTTTTTTATCTGTGAAAACATGGGGGTGTCTGTATATCATCTTATTACATATTCCTTCTATTATATCGTATAGATTATAATATCCCTCTTCTTTCTCTATAGCTGCATGAAATACCACTTGAAGTAATACATCTCCAAGTTCTTCGATCATTCCTTCCATATCACCTTTTTCTATAGCATCTAAGACTTCATAACTCTCTTCTACAATTGCTTTTCTAATAGATTCATGTGTCTGTTCCATATCCCATGGGCAGCCATTCTCACCTCGCAAAATATCTATTATATCAACTAAATCATATATATCCTTTTTGCCACCTTGCAAATTTTTAGGGATATATATAGATGTCATTTCATCAAATTCTTCTTGCATATCTAGTTCATATAATTTTATAGACTTAATAACTTCTCTATCAGCTATTCCTATAGATTTACAAAAGTAAATATCTGCTTCATCTTCATAATATTCTAATAATTTAATCTTAACTTCTGAAGCAATTAACTGATTCTGTACCTCCATTATTATTGTTCCTATTCTTTTATCAAATATTTGCTTATCTATTTCAAAGACATCTATTACCTTTAAGCCTTCTTGCATATCAAGTTGCAATCTTTCAGTAATAGCATCAACAAAACTACTTGCTGCAATTATTTGATATTCTATATTAACTTCATCACATTTTTGAATTAAATTTGTTACTGACTTTTCACCTATTAAAGGATGTCCAGGAACTGCATATACTATATCTTTGTTAGAAGCTTCTTCTAAAACTTTATCTGCAATAGTCATATATAGCTCTTCAAAATCTTCTATATCATCATATAAATAATCGTAAGTTTTATATGATATATTCTTTTCCTGTAGATATTCAGCCATAGGATGATGATCTGTTCTCAAATAAATATTATTATTATTTTCTAACACTTCTAATGCTCCTATTGTTAAAGCTCTATAATCTCCTGGTCCCAACCCAACTATATATATCATCACATTTCTCCAATCTTTTATTTTTTTATTTTCTTTCTTATATCGTCTACCGTAAATACTTTAAACAGTATTATAGCCAATAAATATATTATAGCACCTGTTCCTATTGATAGTAAGCAAGATAAATTATTGTTTGCTGTGCATCTATATAGATAATTAAAAGAAAATACCACAAAAAATATCATCACAGTTCCTGAATACATTATCTTCATTAAATTGTTGTATAAATTTAATTTTATATTTAGTTTTGCTTTAATTAACAATATATTAATTATACTTACACATATATAAGCAACTATAGTTCCTATAACAGCTCCATATACATTAACACTCTCTAATGGAACTAAGATATTAGTTATTATGACTTTTATAATACATCCAATAATCAAACTAAAAATAGGTTTCATATATTCCCCTATTCCTTGCATTATTGATGTTGTTGTTTGAGTTAATACTATAAATGGTATAGATATTGCAAGATACCTAAGTATACTGCCTCCTCCAGCTCTTCCTGGGAAAATCATATTAAGTATTGGCGTAGCCAAATAAAATAAGCCTAAAAAAGAAGGAATAGATATTAAAACTGATAACTTTATTACCATGTCAATCTTTTCTTGTAATTCTTGCTTCCTCTTCAACATATAAACCTCTGCAACTATCGGAATTAAAGAGGTACAAATAGCCATAGATAGTGTAAGTGGAATATTAACAATAACTGAAGCTTTACCTGTTAATTGAGAATATAATATAGTTGCTTCTCTACTAGAGAAACCTGCTTCTAATAGTTTCTTAGGTACTATTATAGAATCAATCAAATTCATTATTGTACCTACTGAAGCCCCTACAGATATAGGTATTGCTATTCTAATTATCTTGTCTAAAATTTTACTATCGCTTTTAACTTTCTCTATACCTAAAGACCTTTTAGTTTTAAGAAATTTTAGAAGTAAATATATAAGTGCACATAGTCCACCTGCTGCTGCTCCAAGTGCAGCTCCACCCGCTGAATACTCAATTCCTCTTGGTAAAAAAAGAATTGCTAATCCAACACCAACTACAACTCGTCCTATTTGTTCTAATATCTGTGATATTGCAGAAGGAGTCATATTCTGATATCCCTGAAAAAAGCCCCTAAACACTGTCAAAAAAGATATTATAGCCGGAGCAATGGATATCCCTATCAATGAATAATATGATTTTTCATCCCATCTTAAAAAACTTATTATCTGTTTCGAAAACAAGAATAAAACCATTGAAGTCCCTATACCCAAAATAGCCATTAACTTGCTTGCTTCTTTTATTACTGTAAAATTACCTTCATAATCTGAAAGTACATTATTCTCTGATATAAGTTTAGATATAGCAACTGGTATTCCTGATGCTACTGCTACAAAAAACATATAAAGCGGGTAAGACATTTGATAATACCCTACCCCTTCATCGCCTATCAACATAATTAATGGCCACCTAAAGAAAAGTCCTAAAAATCTAGTTATTATTCCTGCTATACCTAATATCAAACTTCCTTTAATCAAAGATTGCTTATTCATATAACTCCTCCAAATCAAAGTATATATGTTATCTTTATTTATAATTTGGAGGTATTATTCTAAGACTCCATTTGTTTTCCTAAGAAATTAGATGCTATATCTAATAATTTTTTCTCTGTTTCTCCACACTTACTTGTTTCATCCTTGGAAAAAATCACTATAGCACCTATAGCATCTCCACTAGCTATAATAGGAGCTACTACTTGTGATGAATACAATGTTTTAACATCATCACCTTCCTCGTCATGAATCAAAGGAATAACATTATCTGTTAGTACCAATGTACTTCTACCATCCATAGCTTCTTCTAATGAATTACTTACCTTTCTCTCATAATACTCTTTCTTGCTACCACCACTTATACATATAACTTCATCTCTATCACATACTATAACAATATTACCTGTAACATGATTAATACTCTCTGCATATTCCTTAGAGAATTCAGCAAGTTCACTAATAGGCGAGTATTTCTTCAATATAACTCCTCCATCCCTATCTGTAAAAATTTCTAAAGGATCCCCCTCTCTAATCCTCAAAGTTCTCCTTATCTCTTTAGGAATAACAACTCTTCCTAAATCATCTATTCTTCTAACAATTCCTGTAGCTTTCATTCTTATATTTTCCTCCTTAAGTTAAATATTTATTTGTCAGTAATATTATTTGATATATTAGAAATTTTATACACTTATAGAGGAACAAAAATCAAAATAAAATTTAATATATTTGCCTATAAAAAAATAAGTTAGCATTTAAAATGTTGTACTGTATAAACTTTAGTAAATTTACAACATTTAGCCAACTTAATTTTTTATATTTATAAATACTTAATAAAACTATGCTATTTATGAAACCCTATAATGTAAGTTATATTATAGTCTATCATTATATATTTTTATATCTAATTCTTTTTGATATTTATTAACTTTTTCTTTATAAACACTATCTCTTTTTTGAGATTTTAATTCTTTTATAATATCATCTTTTACATCATTTAAAGGTAATGTAGTTGCTTCAGAATATACTTTTGTATTAATAAGTAAATGCCAACCGAAATTAGTTTGTATAGGTTCTGATAATTGATTCTCAGGTAAATTCTTGAATCCATTTATTAAATTAGAAACTAAACTATCATTATCTTCAAATTCTTGATATCCTAAATCTTCAACTACTGTATCATCTTTAAACTTATCCATAGCTGCAACTTCTTCAAAGCTTTTCCCATTTAATATCAATTCCCTAGCTTCCTTTGCATCTTCTTCACCAGTAACATCTGATTTAAATACTATCTGTTTAACGTAAGCTCCTGGTTTTACTTCATATTGAGATTTATACGCATTATAATAATCTTTTATCTCTGCATCAGATACTTCAATATCGCCTACCATAGCATCTTTTATTTTTTCTATCTTATATTGTTTCTTTAAATACTTCTTGAAACTCTTATCTGTATATCCATAAGATTTTATATATTCATCAAACGAATACTCACTACCTAGCTTTTCAGTAAAATCCTCAATTGTTTGTTCTACATATTTATTCATATCTTCTTTATCAAATTTTACTTTAAACTTATCTTGTAGCTCTAACACAACTTCATCTAATACCAAACTATTTAATACACTTTCTTTTTGTTTCTGAAGTTCGTCTCCCATTTTCTCTTCATAATTCTTACCATATTGTTGTATATATGTTTGTATATCATGATACATAGCTTGATTTACATCTGCATTAGTTATCTTTTTATCTTCTACCTCTGCTACTACTTTTTTATCCTTTGAATCATTTGATTTCTTCACGAAACTACATCCAACTAATGATGAACCAATTAATATAGCCACTAATAAAGTCTTTAACACTTTACTTCTTTTCATACTTATTCCCCCAAACCTATAAAAACGTTTTCTTATATACCTAGTATACCATATTTTTTATACATTCCTATATTACCTTTGAACTATCCGCCTAACAAATGATATTTCATAAATACAAATAAAAAGAAGCAAATGTCTATACGCATTTGCTTCTTTTTAAAATAATTATAATCTATCTTCGTAAGTTTTAACTTTTAATTCTTTTTTGTATTTCTTCATTTTACTTTTATATTTATTTTGTTGTTTTGTATTTAATAAAGAACTCTTTATATCATCTTTCACTTCATCATAAGTCTTAGTTACTTCTTCTTTTTGTATTCCTGTTGCAATTATTAAATGCCATCCAAAGCTTGATTTAACTGGTTCTGATACTTTACCTTCTTCTAAGTCTTGTATTCCTGCCATAAAATCAGAATCATAAGATGTACTGTCATATTCAACATAACCTAAATCTTCTGATTTACACTTATCCTTGTATTCATCCATAGCTGCAATTTCGTCGAATGTTTTTCCTTGTAAAACTAACTCTCTAGCAGCCTTTGCATCTGATTCTCCTGTTGTTTCATCTGTAAATACTATATGAGTTATATTAGCTCCTGGTTTAGTAACATAAGATGATTGATTTTTTTCATAATATTTTTTAACTTCATCATCTGTAACTTTTACATCCTTAACCATAGCTTCAGATACTTTATTTAACTTAAGTTGCTCTTTAACATATTTCTTATACGCTTCTTCTGATTTATATCCAGCTTTCTTTAATTCTTTTAAAAATTCCTTTTCATCATCATAATTAGACTTAGCTTCTTCTATTTTTTCATTTGCATCTTTTTCTAAATCTTCATCTGAATAATCAATATCAAAGTCTTTCATTTTTTGTCTTAATACTTCTTGTTCAACTAATGATTCTAGAGTACTTTGTCTGTAAGACTTAAGAGTTTCTATAACATCTTCATTATTTTCATAATCATCTCCATATTGCTCTTTCATGTAATCAAGAGTACTAGCTAATTGCTTATCTACATCCCCTCTTGTTATCTTAACATCACCTACTTTAGCTAACACTGTCTTTGCAATAGCTTCTGGTGTTTTTTCTATCATATTACATCCTGCTAATGAAAATAACATTATAGAACTTATTATAGCTGCTATACTTTTTCTTATCCTCTTCACTTTTCTCCCTCGCTTTTCATTCTTTATTCTAAAAAATAACATAGGTATAGTATATCAATAATAACCTCTTTTTTCAATTTATATTTAATTTACTAACCTTTTTCATGCTCATAACTGAGTAAAAATTCTTTTATCTATAAAATCATCTCTATTTTAATTACTCATGCATTATGACAATTTTTAGTTTATCTATTTATTATATAGTTTCTTAGATATAAAAAAGAAAGGCTACCTATACTTAAGTAACCTTTCTATCTTAAAAATTATAGTCTATCCTTGTAAGTTTTAACTCCAATTTCTTTTTTGTATTTCTTTAATTTTTTAGTGTATTCTTCACTCTTCTTTTCATTTAAAACAGTTGACTTTACTTCATCTTTTACTTCATCTAATGATTGAGTAACAGATTCTGAATTAATATTACTTGTTAATATTAAATGCCATCCGTATGAAGTTTGAACTGGTTCTGAAACTTGACCTTCTGGCAAATTCTTGAACCCATCAACAAATTCACTTACTAATGATGTATTATTTTCAAAATCTTGATGTCCTAGATCTTCGTATTTACATTTATCCTTGTATTCATCCATAGCAGCAATCTCTTCAAATGTTTTTCCTTGTAATACTAATTCTCTAGCAGCTTTAGCATCAGCTTCTCCTGTTGATGAATCTGTAAATACTATATGAGTTACATAAGCACCAGGATTTAAAGTATATGAATCTTTGTTTTTATCATAATATTTTTGAATATCGTCATCAGTTACTTTAACATCTTTAACCATAGCTTCTGCTATACGAGAAAGCTTAGCTTGTTTTTCCCAATACTTCTTAAATTCTTTTTCATTTTTGTATCCGTATGATTTGATAAATTCTAAGAATTTATCATTATCTGTATAATATTGTTTATAATAACTAACTGATTCATCAGCTTCTTCTTCTATTTCTTCTTTAGTGTATTTAACTTTAAGATCATCCTTCTTAGCCATTAAAACTTTTTCTGCAACTAAACTGTCTATAGCTTGCTCTCTTAATTGTTTTAATTGATCTTTTATATCATCATTGTTCTCATAATCATCGCCATAATAAGACTTGTATGAATTCAAAGTATATGTTAATAACTTATCTACGTCATCTCTTGTTATTTTCTCACCATCAACTTTTGCAAGAACTGTCTTACCTTTTGATTCTTCTGTTCTTTTTACAAAATCACAACCTGCTAATGTAAATAACATTACGCTTGTTAATGCAATAGATACTAATCTTTTTATTTTTCTCAAAATTTTTCCCTCATTTCTATTTTGTTGCTAGTTTTTCACACACAAACAGTATAACAATATTTTTTTATTATTTCAAATAAATAAGTTTGTTATACATAATTTTATTCTTTATTTGTTATATAGTCAATTATTTCTTTTAAAAACTTAAGTTCATCTTCTTTCTTTTTATCTTGAACCTTTACTATAAATATTGGTTTTTGTCCAAATTGTAATACAATATCATTTTTGTATTTTTGTAATAACTTTGCATAGACAGCTTTATAGCCTTTATCCCCTTCTTTGAATCTAAAGCTTACAGTTTCATTATCTTCTTTTATATCTTCAACCAAAATAGAATTTGCTTTACCTTTTATATAAGCAATATCCATAAGATTAATAACCGTTGTAGGAATATCAGAATATCTATCTTCTAATTCTCCCTTTACTTCTTCATAATCTTCAATATTTTCTATTGCCGCAATCTTCTTATATACTTCTATCTTCTGTAATTCGTCTTCTATATAACTAGATGGAATGTATGCATCAAGTTTAAGTTCAATAGTAGTTTCAATAGGTTCATTCTCTATATCACCTTTTATAAGCTTAACTGCATCTTCTAGCATTCTGCAATATAAATCATATCCAACTGTAGCCATATGTCCATGTTGTGCAGAACCCATTATATTACCTGCGCCTCTTATTTCTAGATCTCTCATAGCAATCTTAAATCCAGAACCTAATTCAGTAAAATCTTTTAATGCTTTTAATCTCTTTTCAGCAACTTCTGTAAGTACTTTATCTTTAGTATATAAAAGATACGCATATGCTATTCTATTTGAACGCCCTACTCTTCCTCTTAATTGATACAATTGTGATAGTCCCATCTTGTCTGCATCTAAAATAATTATTGTGTTTACATTTTGTATATCTATACCTGTTTCAATTATTGTAGTACAAACTAAAACATTTGATTCTTTTGCCATAAAAGATATCATTTCTTTTTCTAATTCCCTCTCTGTCATCTGTCCATGTGCTATAGATACTTTGCTTTCAGGAACTAAATTCTGAATATATGCAGCTATTTTAGCTATATTTTCAACTCTATTATATACAAAATAAACTTGCCCATCTCTAGATATTTCTCTCAGAATAGCATCTCTAATAAGTTGATCATTCTGTTCAACAACATAAGTTTGAATTGGATATCTTTCTTCAGGTGGAGTTTCTATTACTGATATATCTCTAACACCTGTTAGAGACATATGCAAAGTTCTCGGAATAGGTGTTGCACTTAGTGTCAATACATCTATATTTTTACTTAAACTTTTTATCTTTTCCTTTTGTGCTACTCCAAATCTCTGCTCTTCATCTATAACTAATAATCCTAAATCTTTAAACACAATATCTTTTGATACTAGCTTATGAGTTCCTATCAGTATATCAATATTTCCTTCTTTTAATTTTTGAAGTGTTTGTTTTTGTTCCTTTGCTGTTCTAAACCTACTAATCATATCTATGTTAACAGCGAAATCTGAAAATCTCTTTTTCATAGTTTTATAATGTTGCTCTGCTAGAATTGTAGTTGGTACTAAAAAGGCAACTTGCTTTCCATCCATTACTGCCTTAAATGCTGCTCTTACAGCAACTTCTGTCTTACCATATCCAACATCTCCACATAATAATCTATCCATAACCTTATCAGATTCCATATCTTTCTTTATATCTTCTATAGATGATATTTGGTCTGGTGTTTCTTCATAAGGAAATTCATCTTCAAACTGTCTCTGCCATTCAGTATCCTTTTTGAATTTATGACCTTTTATAGCACTTCTTTCTGCATATAGTTTTACTAATTCCTGAGCAATTTGGTTAACTGAATTTTTTACTTTCGACTTAGCTTTCTGCCATTCATTTCCACCTAATTTGTTAATCTTTGGTGACTTTCCTTCACTACCTATATATTTTTGTATCATATCTAATTGTTCAACTGGAACATATAGTTTATCATCTTTGTCATAAACTATATCTAGATAATCCCTTTTGGTTCCACCAACTTCTATCTGCTTTATCCCTTTATATATACCTATTCCATGATTAACATGTACTACATAATCTCCAGGTTTTAATTCTGTAAAACTTTTTATCTTAGACACACCTTTTTTAGTGCCTTTTTTCTTAGTTAATTTTCTTTTAGCTTCTCCAAATACTTCTTTATCTGATATTATACAGACCTTTAATTCATCACATTCAAAGCCCTTTAATAAATTCCCAAAAGTTATAACTACTTGCCCATCTTCTATATTGTCTATTTTATCACTATAAAAACTCTCTATTCCTCTATCTCTTAATGTAGAAACTAATCTTTCACCTCTGACTCTAGTTCCTGATAAAATTAAGATTTTATAATTTTTTTCTTTTTTGCTTCTTATATCTTCTATCAATAAATCTAATTGACCTTGATAATTACTTAAGCTAATGCCCCTTAATTCAACTATATTATTAGTTTTCAAAAAAGTATTATTACTTTCTATCTCTTCAAGAACTAAATTGGCATTAGCTGTTATACAATCAATTAATTCTTCTTTATCTATAGCTAACTTAACTTGGGATGGAAGAATATCCCCTCTTTCTAAGAATATCGAACTATTCTCTGAAAATTCTAGATACGTACTATCTATTTTGCCTTTACATCTAACCTTACTATCTATAACATAAGTGTAATCCTTTAAATAATCAAAAAGAGTTTCTTTTTCCTCATATATTAAAGGAAGATAGCTATCTATTGTTTCAAAAGTTCTTGTTTCTCTAAGAGTTTCTAAATTTTTATTTACAGTTTGCCTTAATTTGGATTTTCTCTCTATATCTTTTATATTTTTAGATACTTCATCTAACTCTTTTGATATTCTATCTATAGCCTTTTCTATTATAGAATCATCTGTTATTATCTCTTTTGCTGGGAATATATCTATAGATTTTACCTTATCTATACTTCTCTGAGAAGTTACATTGAATGTTCTTATAGAATCTATCTCATCACCAAATAATTCTATTCTATATGGATAAATAGAATCCGCTGGGTATACATCTAATATTCCCCCTCTTAATGCAAATTCTCCTTTTCCTTCAACCATATCCACTCGTTCATATCCTGCTTCTAATAATACTTTGGCTAATTCCTTTAATTCTATCTGTTGTTCTAACTTTATCTTAATCTTATGACTTTTGTATAACTTTATAGGAGTATAATACGGAACAAAAGCTTCAACTGTTGTTACTATTATTTTTTTCTTTTTATTTAAAATCTCCTTTATTACTTTTAATCTTTCCCATCGCAAATCACCTGAAATAGCATCTATGTTATAGAACACCATTTCTTTAGATGGAAGATAAAATACATTAGTGCAGAACAAATTAAGGTCCTCATATATATTCTTTGCCTCTATATCATTATCGGCAATTACAACTAACGACCCTTTAGTTTCTTCATATATACTGCTTAACAAATAACTCTTAGACGAATCTGATAATCCTTGAACTTCAAAAAGTTTCTGCTTATCTATATACGATAAAATCTTTAAAAACTTTTCATTATTCACTAAGGGCTGCATTAACCCTCCTAATCTCATTCATGTAACCTCCTTTACAAATTATAAAGCTGCATTAAATCCATTAAATTTATTCATTGCTTCTTTTGAGCTAGAACTTATTATAGTTTCAGTTGAAGATAAAACTACATCTAAAACCTTATCTAATATTTCATTTTCTTCTGAAGAGAACTTTCCTAAAACATGTTTAATCAAATCCCCTTTAGGCTTACCTACTCCGACCTTGATTCTAGGAAAAACCTCTGTGCCTAATTGTGCAATTATATTCTTAATTCCATTATGCCCACCTGCACTACCTTTATCACGAATACGTAATTTTCCAACATCTAAGCTTATATCATCATATATAACAACCATTTCATCTGTAGTTAACTTATAAAAGTCCATTAATGGTTTAATTGCTTCTCCACTGAGATTCATATACGTCATAGGTTTAAATAATATGACTTTTTCATTTTCTATGAATCCTTCACCGTACATACCTTTAAATTTTTCCCTATTTATCTCTATATTATACTTATTAGCTATTCTATCAATTGATGCAAAGCCAATATTATGTCTTGTATTGTTGTATTCATCACCTGGATTTCCCAATCCTACTATTAAGAACATTTTATTATCTCCTTCTATTTTGTTGTAATTTAAAATTGAGAATGTTTAATTAAACATTCTCAACTTTCATTCATATTTAATTGTATTGTTTTTTCTTGCAATTGTCTATATATAACACATTCTATAACATCTTTTGATTCATTTTCCTTAAATGCAGTATAGACATCATACATATTAGAAACTGGTTTATTTTCTATTGATACAATAATATCAGTTGCATGCAATCCTGACTTTTCAGCTATACTATTTTTTTCTATACTTTCTACATATACGCCTTTAAAAGAGTTTTCTCCAGATTCAGAAACAGCACGACCTTGTATTCCTATATCACTATCTTTATTAATCATCTCTAGTATTTGCTTTATTCCAACACAACAATACAACCCATTATCATTATATTTATTACTTAGGCTCTTACTTGCAATCCCTATTAATTTCCCTTCAATATCACACAATATACCACCTGTGTTATCGTTATTAATGATAGCATTTGTTCTTATAAGAGAAATTGAATCATTAATCTTTATTTGAGAAGTAACTATTCCATTTGATATCATACTAGTATCATTTTGAATTTTATTTTTTCCTACTATAAGCACATTCTCTCCATTAATTATGTCACGTTCTTGATAATCTATTGGTTCTAATGTATCATCTTGAACTTTTAGAAGTGCAATATCTAAATCTTCATCATAAACCATTATAGTTGCTTGTAATGTTTTAACTTTTTTATTATATATTGATACATATATATTATTAGAATCCTTTAAAGGAGAATAATTAGTAATTATATATCCATCCTCACTTATAATTATTCCAGTAATATTTTTCGATTCATCATTTAAATCATCACTAGATGAAACTGTTACTAAATGTTTAGATACTTTTTCACTAATATCAGTATACATATTACCTATATTTTGTTCTTCATTAGCTTGTTCTATATTATTCTTTTCTTTATTTTTATCTAAATCATCTTTATTATTGTTTATAATAAATTTAGTAACTATCCCCACCAAAGCTATAATTCCTATTATAATTACAATAGTTATCACTTTATAGAAATTTTTTCTTAAGGGCTTACTTTCTATATTTAGCCTATCATTATCATTTTGGCTATTATCTTTCATGTATCCTCCACTTCTATACAACTAAACTTTTGCAAGAGTAAAAGTAAATACTACTCCTTCTCTTTCATTTCTTACCCACACATCTTCTTTGTGTTGAGTCATAATCAATCTAACTATTGGAAGTCCTAATCCAGTGCTTTCCTTGTTAGTTCTAGATTTATCTGACTTATAGAATCTATCCCATATATGTGCCATTTCTTCTTCAGTCATCTTAGATCCTTTATTATAAACTGCTACATGAACCTTAGGTCCTTTTATTCTAGTACTTACACTTATTATTCCTTCTTCTCCACCATATTTTATTGCATTATCTAATAGATTAGTTAATACTTGCATTATTCTATCACTATCTGCATACACATATAAATGTTCATTTTCAAGTGATGCATTAATATGAATACCTTTGTCTTTTACTTTGCTTTCAATATTTAGCAAACACCTTTTAACCAAAGCATTTATATCAACTTCCATTATAGTTAACTTAAACTTACCAACTTCCATTGATGATATATCTAATAAGTCATTTACTAATCTAGATAATCTATTAATTTCATCATAAACTAATTTCAAGTAATAATTTTCTTTATCTTTTGGGATAACTCCATCTAACATTCCTGCTATAAATCCCTTCATAGAAGTAATAGGTGATCTAAGTTCATGAGATACATTTGATATAAAATCTCTTCTATTTGTATCAACTGCTTCTAGAGACTCAGCCATTAAATTGAACGATCTTCCAAGTTCTCCTATTTCATCATTAGATTTTACTTGAATTCTATTAGTCACTTCGCCTCTTGCTAATTTATTTGCAACTAAATAAATCTCTTTTAACGGATTAACTAATTGCTTTTTAGTTAAATAATTAGCACCTGCTACAGCTAAAACAAGAGTTACCAAAGTAGATATCCAAATTATTTTATACACCTTAAATAAATAGCCATTCATAACAGAATCAGAAGGCATATATATAATTGCTCCCCAATACTTATCACTTTTAAAAATAGGCTTTAAATAAGCTTCTTTTGATGAATCACCTGTTTTAACTTCTCCATCTTTTACAATTTCATTGTTTTGTAGTTTTGAGGCATACTGCTCATCTATAGATATTTTAGTTTTAGACATTTCTTTTTTTATCTCTTTTGAACCTGCATAAACAAATTCAATATTGTCACAAACTAATACATCTGTATCCATAACATCCTTTACATTATCAAGAATCAATTGAAGACTTTTATATGAGCTTTCACCTTCAACAAGAGATGTATTTACCAAATCAGTAATTATTTCTCCTTGCTTTTCTAATTTATCATAGAAATATGATGAATATATGCTTCTAAAGGCAAATGTTAAAATAATTGATGATGCTACTAAAATAATTGCTAATATAGCTGTAAAATTAGTTATTATCTTATATAGCAAACTATTCTTGTTCATCTACTTCACCTCAAATTTATATCCAACACCCCATACAGTTTCTAACTGCCAGTTGTCTCCACCATTTATTTTTTCTCTTAATCTCTTTATATGAACATCTACTGTTCTTGAATCTCCAGGGTAATCATATCCCCATACTTCACATAATAATTGTTCTCTTGTAAAAACTTTGTTCTTATTACATGCTAAATAATATAATAAATCAAATTCTTTTGGTGGCATTTTTATTTCTTGACCTTTATAAACAACATTGTATGAACTAGCATCAATAACTAAATCATTAAAATGTAATATATCTTCATTTGAACTTTCAACTGAATACCTTCTCATTACAGCCTTAACTCTTGCTAATAATTCCTTTGGTTCAAAAGGTTTTACCACATAATCATCAGCTCCTAATTCTAATGCTAAAACTTTATCAAATGTATCACCCTTTGCAGTTAACATTATTACTGGTGTTGCTGAGTCCTTTCTTATCCACTTTAAGACATCTATACCATCTATGTTTGGAAGCATCATATCTAAAAGAACTAAATCCGGCTTACATTCTGCAAATAAATCTTGTGCTGCCTTACCATCATTAGCTATTCTAGTATCATATCCCGAACTTTTTAGATACATATCTATTACTTCACAAATATTTGTATCATCGTCAACAATTAGTACTACTCCTAAATTTCCTTCCATAATTCCCTAACACTCCATTTCCTTTATTTTCTTCTTTCTACAATTATATAATATAAATTTATCACTTTTTTCATAGTTTTTATACAGTTTTAAATAAATTGTTACAATTTATTCATCATGTACCACATATCGTTCACATTTGTAGTAATTAATTATACTATACCATACATCCTTAATATTTTTCTATGCAAAAAAAGATGGTTACTAAAAATGTAACCATCTTTTATGTAAATATATTAGCCTTCGAATAATTTACTAATTGCTTCGTCGTAATATATTCTCTTAATTGCTTCTGCAAATATTGGTGCTACTGAAATAGAAGTAACTTTATCTTTATCAACATCTTCTGGTAATGTTAATGTATTTAACATTACTAATTCTTCAATTGCTGAATTTTCTATTCTCTCAAATGCTGGTCCTGAAAGAACTCCGTGTGTACAACAAGCACTAACTGATTTAGCTCCTAAATCTTTTAATGCATTAGCTGCATTACATATAGTTCCTGCTGTATCAATCATATCATCTACAAGAATACATCTCTTGCCTTCTACTTCTCCAATTATATTCATTATTTCTGAAACATTTGCTCTAGGTCTTCTCTTATCTATTATAGCTATTGGTGCATGTAAACTATCAGCAAACTTTCTAGCTCTTGTTACACTTCCTAAGTCTGGTGATACAACAACTACATCATCTTGATCTGCATATCCTTTTTCTACAAAGTGTTTAGCTAATATTGGTGATCCTAATAAGTGATCAACTGGAATATTGAAGTATCCTTGAATTTGAGCAGCATGTAAATCCATTGTTAATACTCTGTCTGCACCTGCTGCAGTTAATAAGTCAGCAACTAATTTAGCTGTAATTGGATCTCTTGACTTAGCCTTTCTGTCTTGTCTTGCATATCCGTAATAAGGGATTACGGCAGTTATTCTACCTGCTGATGCTCTCTTAAATGCATCTATCATTATTAATAGTTCCATTAAATTGTTATTAACTGGTGCTCCAGTTGACTGAACTAAGAATACGTCAGTTCCTCTAACACTTTCATTAATATCTACACTAATTTCCCCATCACTGAAAGTTCCTACTTTAGCATCTCCAACTGGAAGACCTAATAAACTTGCTATTTCTTTAGCTAATTCTGGGTGTGAATTCCCTGTAAATATTTTTATCTTTTTACCATGGGATAACATAAATATGAAGACCTCCTTAAATCTTTTAAAAGTATATTTTTGTGGTATAAATCTATATTATTATTTCATTAAACCCTTTTTCTCTACCCAACCTTCAATGTTTGTCTGTCTAGCTCTAGCTATAGCTAAATCACCTTTCTTCACCTCTGATGTTATAGTTGAGCCGGCTGCAATATAGGTATTATCTTCAACAACTACTGGAGAAACCAAATTAGTATTACATCCTATAAAGCTATTATTACCGATTATTGTTTTATGTTTTTCTTTTCCATCGTAGTTAACAACTACTGTTCCACAACCAAAGTTGCAATTACTACCGACTTCAGCATCACCTATATATGTTAAATGTGAAACTTTAGTTCCATCTGCTA
Source organism: Clostridium sp. MSJ-8 (assembly GCF_018918325.1). Taxonomy (GTDB): domain Bacteria; phylum Bacillota; class Clostridia; order Clostridiales; family Clostridiaceae; genus Clostridium. Next base: position 35,422 of record NZ_JAHLQH010000007.1, read on the forward strand.
TACTACTTTTCTTAATTTCTACAAAATCTCCTATTCTAACACTGTTACCAATAGTAGATTCAGGTCTTATATATGCAAATGGTCCTACTGTAGTATTATTACCTATCGTACTATCTAATATTACTGATGCTTGTATCTCAGCACCTTCCTTTATTATACTATCCTTAATTCTGCAATTTTGCAATATCAAACAATTATCTTCAATTGTAGTTTTTCCTTCAATAATATTATTAGGATAAATAATTGTATCTTTTCCTATAGTAACATCTATGCCTATATAAGTTGTTTTAGGGTCAATAAGTGTTACTCCATTCTCTAAATGTTTTTTATTGATTCTTTTTCTAAGAATTTCTTCTGCTTCAGCTAATTGAATTCTAGAATTTACACCTATTGTATCTTCATAATCTGTTACAACAGCTCCTATTTTTTTATCTTGAGATTTTAATATTCCTATTACATCTGTAAGATAATATTCTCCTTGATTATTATTATTAGATAATTTATCTAATGCACTTAATAAATCTTGAATATTGAAACAATACATTCCTGCATTCATTTCATTTATCTTAAGCTGCTCTTCTGTACAATCCTTATGTTCAACAATTTCTTTTACTCCAACATCGTCTCTAATAATTCTACCGTATCCTGTTGGATCATCTACAAATGCTGTAAGTAAAGTTGCTGAATTATTGTTCTCTATATGTTCATCAAATAGTCTCTCTATAGTCTCTACCTTAGTTAATGGAGAATCTCCTGAAAAAACTGCCACAACTCCAGTTTTTCCCTTTAAGAATTCCTTAGCAGCTTTAACTGCATCTCCAGTTCCAAGTTGTTCTTTCTGTAATGAATATGAAACATTTCTATCTTCTGTGCTTGCTTTAACTAGCTCAGCACCTTTTCCTATAATCAAGTTTATATCTTGAATTCCAGCTGTTCTAATGTTATCTATAACATGTTTAACCATCTCTTTGCCACATACTTTGTGTAAAACTTTAGGCATGTCAGATTTTATTCTCTTACCTTGCCCTGCTGCTAATATCAAAGCACATTTATACATCAAATCACCTCGTGAAATTTAATGGTATTATATTTTTCTAAAAATGTATTTTAAAAAGAATAATTCCTTATAATATTATATTGGAAAGGGGTATTTATTTCAACCATAACTTAATTTAAGGCAAAAAAATAAAAGGAAGGTAATCTTCCTTTTATTATTCTTCTGAACTTGTTTCAGCACTTGATTCTTCAATCTTTGCTTCTTCATAAGCTGATAGAATAGATGCTTGTATCTTTTCTCTAGTCTCAGTATTAATTGGATGTGCAATATCCTTAAATTCACCATCTGGTGTCTTTCTACTAGGCATTGCTATAAACAATCCATTTTGACCTTCAATTACTTTAATATCATGTACAACAAATTCATTGTCAAAAGTAACAGAAACGATAGCCTTCATCTTTCCATCAGTAGCTATTTTTCTGATTCTAACGTCTGTGATTTGCATTTCACTCCACCTCCAGTTGCTTTATGTATTAAAAGTTCTCCACGTATTGTCAAATTCCTTCTTTTTTTAAGTATTTTTTTATAATTTTTTCTGTTTTTCTTTAATTATCCAAAAATATAGGATTATTTGAATAATTTTGACGGCTCAATATCAATTTTCATGTCAGAATCAACAGATCTTAATTCAACAATTGATACATATTCATCTATAAGTTTCTTTTTTACTTCTTTATTATCAATTAATACACCTATTCCTATTAATTCACTATTGAATTCTTTTAATAATTCTTTTATTCCAAGTGCAGTTCCTCCACCTTTCATAAAATCATCTATAAATATACAACGGCTATTTGCTTTCATAGAACGCTTAGATAAAGACATCTGTTGAAGCTTACCACTTGTTCCAGATACATAATTAATTGTCATTGTTGCCCCTTCTGTAACTTGTGCATCTCTTCTTGCTATAACTAACTGCACGCCTAAATTTCTAGCTACTTCATAAGCAAGAGGTATTCCTTTTGTTTCTACTGTAATTATATAATCAATATCTTCCTTCTCAAAACATGAAGATAAAATTACTCCAGCTTTACTTATAATATCTGGATTATACATAACATCAGTCATATATATAAAATTTCCTGCTATAACTCTTTTACTATCTTTTATTAATGTGCATAATTCCTCAGCAAATTTTTTACCATTATTATTACTTATCTTATGAACATATCTTATTCCACCTGTAGCACCAGCTATTGTTTCAACACTTCCTAGCTCTAATTTCTCTAAAATCTCACGAACTATAACAATATCTTCACTAATAGTGGATTTTGCAGCATTTAATAAAGATGCAAATTGACTAAGCCCTATTATCTTGTTAGGGTTCTCTGTTAATATCTTTGTTATAGCTACTACCCTACTGTTTCTATTTAACTTCTCCATAAATAAACCACCTATTTAAACACGAACTTTTTTTATTATTTTTTTTCTAATATTCATATTTTATTCTATTCCTTGTGGTTTTTCAATTATATATTTTTAACTTTTTCTTATGTTAATGTGTTCAAATCTAAAAAAATGTATATAATTAAAATGTAGAATTAAAACTCATTGAAAAGGGGATGTTATCTTGTCGTTTGATTTTATAAAAGATAAACATATGAAAATCCACTTTATTGGTATCGGTGGTATCAGCATGAGCGGTCTTGCTGCTGTGCTATTAAATAATGGATATACTGTTTCAGGTTCTGATTTTAAAGATTCTGAAATTATAAAGGCACTTAAGAATATGGGAGCTGAAATATACATTGGACATGATGCTAGTAATCTAAAGAATGTAGATTTAGTAGTATATACTGCTGCAATTCCTGCAGATAATCCTGAACTAGTAGCTGCAAAAGAACAAAATATTCAACTTATGGATAGAGCTGAGTTCCTAGGTTTGATAATGAAGGGTCATAAATATAATGTTGCTGTATCTGGAACTCATGGTAAAACAACAACTACTTCTATGATATCTTATATGACTATGGAAGCTGAATTAGACCCTACTATATTAGTAGGTGGTGAAGTAGACCTTATAAACGGAAATTATAGAATAGGAAAAAGTGATTACTTCATTACTGAAGCATGTGAATACAAAGAATCATTCCTTAAGTTCTTCCCATACATAGGAATAATTTTAAATATTGATGCTGATCATCTAGATTATTATAGAGATATAGATCATATTACAGAAACTTTCACTAAATTCTCTAAACTCATTCCACAAGATGGATATCTTATAGGTTTTGGTGGAGATAAACGAGTAAAGAAAATCTTAGACTCAGTATCTTGCAACACAATATCTTATGGTTTTGATAATGAAGATTTAGTAGCTAAAAATATATCTTATAATTCTAGAGGTTGTGCTTCATTTACAGTTGTAAAAGACAATTCTGAATTATTTTCAGTAGAATTATCTAACCCTGGTAAGCATAACATTTTAAATGCATTAGCTGCAATTGCTGTAGGATTAATATTCAAGATTCCTACTGAGATAATTTCAAGAAGTTTATTAGACTGCAAAGGTGCTCATAAACGTTTTGAATTTAAAGGAACATTTAATGGAGCAACAGTTATTGACGATTATGCTCACCATCCTGCTGAAATAAAAGCAACACTTAATACAGCTAATAAACTAAAGCATAATAAGATATATTGTATATTCCAGCCTCATACTTATACTAGAACTAAAACATTATTCGATGAATTCACAACTGCATTTAATGAAGCTGATGAATTAATTCTTATGGATATATACGCAGCTCGTGAAAAAGATACTGGATTAGTTTCATCAGATGAACTAGGAGATGCTATAAGAAAAACTGGTGTAAAATGTATCAACGTTCATTCACATGATGAAGCAGCAAATTATATAAAAGAACATGCTAACAAAGACGATATTGTATTAACAGTAGGTGCTGGTGATGTAGTTCTTGTTGCAGATAAGCTTTTAAAATAATTAAACTTTTATTGAAATTTTTACCGATAACTTATTTACTAGTTATCGGTACTTTTATATACTTTAATTATAAATAACTTTTTAGAGGTGATTTTTTATGGATTTACTTACAAGAATATTAAAAGCAAAAGAATATATTTTAAATCAAAGCAAATACACTCCATCTATAGGTCTAATATTAGGTTCTGGTCTAGGTTCTCTTGCTGATTCTATTGAAAATCCCGAATTCTTTTCTTATAGTGATATCCCTGGATTCCCAGTATCAACTGTAGAAGGACATAAAGGTAGACTTGTTATAGGAACTTTACAAGATAAAACTGTTATTGCTATGGATGGAAGATTTCATTATTATGAAGGATATAATATGGCTGAAGTCACAATTCCAATAAGAGTTATGAAACTATTAGGAATAAAAACATTAATAGTTACTAATGCAGCTGGTGCTGTTAATACTTCTTTTGTTCCTGGAGATTTAATGATAATTACTGACCATATCAATCTTTCTGGTGCTAATCCACTAATAGGTAAAAACCTTGATGATTTTGGCCCTAGATTTCCAGATATGACAACAGCTTATGATCCTGCCTTGAAAAATATTGCTCTTACTTCAGCTTCCTCATTAGGTATTGATATTAAACAAGGCGTCTATATGATGATGAGCGGCCCAACATACGAAACTCCAGCTGAAATAAGAATGGCTCGAATATTAGGAGCTGATGCCATAGGAATGTCTACTATTCCTGAAGTAATAATTGCTAATCACTGCAACATTAATGTTTTGGGAATATCTTGTCTTACTAATATGGCTGCTGGAATACTAGATAAACCTCTAGCTCATTCAGAAGTTATAGAAACATCTAACAGAGTAAAAACTAACTTCATAAAATTAATGAATACTATACTTAAAAATATTTAAACAAGTGCTACAATAAATATATACACTTTATAAGGAGGTTTTTTAATGAAATTAGCTATTATATCAGATATACACGGAAACATATACTCTCTTATGAGAGTTTTAGAAGATATAGATGACCAAAAGGTTGACTGTACAATTTGTCTTGGAGATCTCGTAGGATATGGTCCTCATCCAAACGAAACCATATCTCTTATAAAAAGAAAAAATATATTATGTATAAAAGGTAATTATGATGCTTCCGTTGTAAATAATGCCTTTTCATATATTAGAGAAACATCCATTAATTCTTTTTCTCTTCCTTGGACTGTAGAAGAATTACGTGCAATAAACAGATACTATCTAGATAACCTTCCAACATCCCTTTCTCTAGAATTCAATAACAAAAAAATTAAATTTGTTCATGGTAGCCCTAACGCAATAAATGAATATATGCATGAAGATAATGAAAATAACGAAGAAATAATGAAAAACTTACAAGAAGATATTCTTGTATGTGCTCATACTCACATTCCTTATGCCAAATATTATGGTGATAAATTACTTATTAATGATGGTAGTGTTGGAAAACCAAAACATGGACGTCCAACTTCTACATATTGTGTTTTAGATATACATAACGATGGAACTGTTACTTATAATTTTAGAGAAGTGGAATACGATGTAAAAGGTATAATGAAAGACATGGAAATGTTAAAATTCCCATCATCACTTATAAGAAGTTATGAGACTGGTCTTGAATAAAACAAAGATTAAAATAGAATAGATTTTGTAGGAGAACATTAAAATTCTCCCACAAAATCTATTCAGTAATTTTATTTGCTTATATATTTTTCTATTTCATCACAGAAATCATCTTTTAATGATTCTTCTTTAAATGCATCTATAGGAATTACTAATCCTTTGTTGTCTTTAAATACAATATATATAGAATCTTTATTTTTAACTACCTTATCTACATAATTCCATGAATAGTCAGTTTCAGTGAATTTACCTTTAACCTTTAATCCATCCTCTAAAACTTCAACAGATATTAAAGTTTTATCATCAATTTCATATTCTTTAAGCATATCTTCGAAGTTTTCTCTTCTAACAACTCCTGTTAATAACTTTATTAATAAAACTATTAATATTCCAATAAAAAGTGGTAACAGTATAATAATTATATCTTCTCTCTCTATCTTATTATGTGCTATCATTAATCCACTTTTAGATATACCTATTATTATAGATATTAATAATCCTATAGGAATCCATATTATATTTCTTATTAATCTATATTTTTTTATTGATTTTTGATTATTTAGATAGTATTTGTAGAATTCAAATAACTTATCAATATTATTTTTATATTTTAACTTCATATTCTTTTCCTCCACATATTATTCATTGACATTCTTAGATGTTTTTTCAGTAATTATTCTTATAAACTCTTGTTTTTGATTATCATCTGAAAATGCTGTAGTAGGAAAAGTCAAATCTTCTTGTCCTTTTATCTTGATATCAATAAATTTCTTTCTTACAATAACATCCTTTACTCCTTGCATTTTTATATGCTTAGTAAAATTATTATCTCTTACAACTATCTCACAATCATCTAATTCAATTGTCTTCTGTCCTTCAAGACTAAAAGAAAGCTTCTCTATCTCTTTATAAATCACTGCTGACTTAAGCTTCCAATATAACATAGGAACTACTATAATCCACAATATTCCGCATACTATATATACAAGTAATACTGCACTCATAGAATCTCTCATAGAACCATATACATCTACTTCATTATTATATGTTAATAAACATAACATTCCAAAAAAAGCAGCTACAAGAAGACACATAAATATGCACTTAAGTATATGTTTTCTACTATAATATATCTTCATTAAAGCCATATCAGCATATGTTTCTTTAGTATTGTCATAACTTATCTTCATATTATTCCCCCTATATATTCACACACAAATATATTATATAAACGTTTTCCAATATTATTATACAAAAAAGCTATGATTATTTCTACTAAATTATCATAGCTTTATTGTATCCCTTTATTCTTCTAACACTCCAACTTGAGTACAATCTTCTAGTAATTCTCTATTATCTTCATAATAACTTTTAATATTATCAATTGTATCCTCTACACTATCTGGAAGTTTATTAGATACATCATATACCTTGCCTTCTATATCTATATATAGAGGTGTGCCATCTACTCCATTATACTTCTGCACTTCTTCTGCAGTAAATGTATCATAATCCCTAAAACTCCTATAAGTTCTATAACTATCTGCACTTGTATCTTCATTATCTTCTTTAATATATTCCATATCTAACAATATAGCCTCTAAATCCTCTACTGTTTCCTTGATATCTTCAATAACCTTTTCATTATTATTCCTAAATGAATTATCTATCAACCTACCTTTTAATGTATTTAACTTATCTAATTTTCTTTCTAATATTTTTGTTCCTTTCATTTAACTACTCCTATTAAATAAATCTATATATAGTCTATGCTTTATTTTCTAAAATGTTATTATAAATATTTGCTTTTGTAAGTAAAGTATTGTAAAATCAAAATATATGTTATACAGACTATGAAGAGAAGAGTAAGTTATAAAGGTAGTCTTAGCGAGTGAGGGATGGTGTAAGCCTTGTACGATATTTATATCTGAAGAACATCTTGGAGTCTCTAACCGAACGTATTCTTTTTTATAGAATATCAGTAGACTTAGACGTTGCTAGTACGTTACAACTAGAGCATATTTATTATATGTTATGTAGAGAGGCTATTTTTATAGCAATTTAGGTGGTACCGCGAAATTATTCATTCGTCCTATTTTTTTAGGAACGAATTTTTTTTTACTTATTATTTTTTAGGAGGATTATTTATGAACACTTTAGTAAAATCTCTATATAGAGAAACTGATAAATATTTATCACAAGATATTTCGATTTCTGGTTGGATTAGAACTCTTAGAGCTTCTAATGCCTTTGGATTTATCGAAGTAAATGATGGTTCTTTCTTTAAAAATGTTCAAGTAGTTTTTAGTAATGAATTATCTAACTTTAAAGAAATTTCCAAATTACCAATAAGCTCATCTATAACAGTAAATGGTACACTTGTTGCAACACCAGATGCAAAACAACCATTTGAAATTCAAGCAAAAGAAGTAATTCTAGAAGGTATGTCTGATTCTGATTACCCTCTACAAAAGAAAAGACACTCTTTTGAATATTTAAGAACTATTGCTCACTTAAGACCTAGAAGTAATGCTTTTTCAGCAGTATTTAGAGTTCGTTCAGTTGCAGCTTATGCAATACATAAGTTCTTCCAAGATAGAGGATTTGTTTATACAAACACTCCAATATTAACTGGTAGTGACTGTGAAGGTGCTGGAGAAATGTTTAGAGTAACTACTTTACCTCTAGAAAATATTCCTAAAAATGACGAAGGAAAAGTAGATTATAAACAAGATTTCTTTGGTAAAGAAACAAATCTTACTGTATCAGGACAATTAAATGGTGAGTGTTTTGCATTAGCATTTAGAAATATCTATACTTTTGGACCTACATTTAGAGCAGAAAATTCTAATACAGCTAGACATGCAGCTGAATTCTGGATGGTAGAACCAGAAATAGCTTTTGCAGATTTAGAAGATGACATGGAATTAGCAGAAGATATGCTAAAATATGTTATGCAATATGTTATAGATGAATGTCCTGAAGAAATGGCTTTCTTTAATCAATTCGTTGACAAAGGACTATTAGATAGATTAAATCATGTTATTACTTCTGACTTCGGAAGAATAACTTATACTGAAGCTGTTGAAATTCTTAAAAACTGTGGAAGAAAATTTGAATATCCTGTTGAATGGGGTATAGATCTTCAAACTGAACATGAAAGATATCTTACTGAAGAACACTTTAAGAGACCAGTATTTGTAACTGATTATCCAAAAGATATTAAAGCATTCTATATGAGAATAAATGACGATAATAAAACAGTTGCTGCTGCTGACTGCTTAGTACCTGGAATTGGAGAAATTATAGGTGGTAGTCAAAGAGAAGAAAGACTTGATGTATTAAAAGCTAGAATGGCTGAATTAGGTCTTAAAGAAGAAGATTACTGGTGGTACTTAGAATTAAGAAAGTACGGACAAACAAAACATTCAGGTTTTGGTTTAGGTTTCGAAAGATTAATTATGTACTTAACTGGAATGAGCAATATCAGAGACGTATTACCATTCCCTAGAACTACAGGACAATCTGATTTCTAATGATTAGTATCAATGTATTATATGTTTAAGTAAATAATATCATCAAGTATTTACTAATATAAAAAAAGAGTAAAGGTCCCTAAATGCTATAAACTTGCTAAAGCTCAGACAGTATAGCATTTTTAATGGGATCTTTACTTTTTTATTATAAGAATAACAACCAAAATATTACTTAATAAATTTGTAACAAAATAATTAGCACTCACCACTTGACAGTGCTAACAAGTAGTGGTATAACGTAGTTAGAACAAAGGAAGGGAACAATAAATAGGATATAAAAAATCCTATAAGTTCTTGAAACATCCCGGTTCCAGAAAAACAAGGT
>NZ_JAHLQH010000031.1 GCF_018918325.1 Clostridium sp. MSJ-8
ATACTTTTTGGGGAAAGGGGCAATTATCTCATTTTTTATTATCTTTGTGAAAATTATTTATAAAATATAATTGAAAAGGGGTTGTGAAAAAATGATTTCTCATTTTTTCACAGCCCCTTTCTAATAAGATATATTTTAATCTTCAGCTTTTTTATCTCTTGACATTAACTCTCCTATGGATTTTATTGCATCTTTTCCTTCAAAAACAGCTCTATATATAGCTTCAGTTATAGGCATTTCTATATTCATTTTTTTACTTAATTCATAAAAGGCTTTACATGCTTTTATCCCTTCAACAACCATTCCTACTTCTTTCATAGCTTCATCGGCACTCTCACCTTTTCCTATAAGAATACCAGCTCTTCTATTTCTAGAATGCATAGATGTACATGTAACTATTAAATCTCCCATACCAGTTAAACCATAAAAAGTTTCTTTCTTGCCTCCTAAAGCAGTTCCTATTGTAGCTATTTCTTTCATTCCTCTAGTCATTAATGCTGCTTTAGTATTATCTCCATAGCCTACACCATCTACGATTCCAGCTGCCAATGCAATAATATTCTTAACAGCTCCTCCTATTTCTACACCAATAATGTCATCATTAGTGTATACTCTAAAAGTTTCTGTCATAAATAAATCTTGAACTTCTCTTGCTTTATCCATGTTTAATGAAGTTGATACTATTGTTGTAGGTATGTTTTGTGCAATTTCTTCTGCATGGCTTGGTCCTGATAACATAACTATAGGATTCTTTAACTCTTCTCCTAAAACTACAGATAATCTCTCATCTGAACCTTCTTCAATTCCTTTTGCAATACAAATAACAGTTACGCTATCATCTTCTATAACTTCCTTTATCTGCTTAGCAACAGTTCTAACAACATGAGAAGGAACTGCAATTACTATATAATCAGCACCTATTATTGCATCAGATATTTTATCTGTAGCACTTATATCACTTGGAATATCTAAATCCGGCAAATACTTACTGTTTTTATGATTATTCTTTATATCATTAACAACGTTTTTATCTTTATCAAAAATAGCTACCTCTTCACCTTTTTTTGATAAAAGTACAGCCAAAGAAGTTCCAAAACTACCTCCTCCAACAAAAGCAATCTTGCTCATTAATCATCCTTCCTCTCTCTATATTCAATTTCAATACCAGTTCCCTTAAAATCAAAGCTTTCTCTTATTTGATTCTCTAAATATCTTTCATAAGAAAAATGTCTTGCGGTCATATCATTAACAAAGAAAATAAACTTAGGTGGCTTAGTAGCAACTTGAGTAGCATAATAAATCTTTAATCTCTTTATTCCTACTATTGGTGGTTCCTTCATAAGAATCGCTTTATCTATTACTTCATTAAGCACACCAGTTGCAATTCTCTTATTGTAATTGTCATAGCATTTCTTTGCAAGTTCTAGCACTTTATGAGTTCTCTGTCCTGTTTTTGCAGATATAAACAAATACTCTGCATAAGATAAGAATTTAAGTTGTGCTTGTAGATCTTTCTTAAAGTTATCCATTGTTTTAGTTTCTTTCTCTATTAAATCCCACTTATTCACAATGACTATTATTGCCTTTTTCTTCTCATGAGCATAACCAACTATTTTCTCATCTTGCTCTGTTATACCTTCTGTTGCATCAATCATAAGGATGCATACATCTGCTCTTTCAATTGCTGCAAGAGTTCTAACAACACTATATCTCTCGATTTCTTCTTTTACTTTACTCTTTCTTCTAAGTCCAGCTGTATCTATAAGTATAAATTTACCTTGTTCTGTTTCTAGAGTACTATCTATAGCATCTCTAGTTGTTCCTGCAACATCTGAAACAATTACTCTCTCTTCACCTAAAAGTCTATTAATCAAAGATGACTTACCTACATTAGGTTTACCTAAAACTGCTATTCTAATGAATTCATCATCTTCAGCATCTGGATCTACTGGATCAAAATGCGCTACAACCATATCTAGCATATCTCCAAGTCCTTTTCCTTGACTAGCAGATATAGAAACAGGGTCACCTATTCCAAGATTATAGAATTCATATATATTATCTTCATCTTTTAAATTATCTATTTTATTAACAGCTAATACTATTGGCTTTTTAGATTTTCTTAACATATTTGCTACTTCTTCATCCGCTGAAGTAATTCCTTCTTTTCCATCAACTATAAATACAATAACATCTGCTGTTTCAATTGCAATATTAGCCTGTCTTCTCATTTGTTTTACTATAATATCCTCTCTCTCAGGTTCTATACCACCTGTATCTATCATAGTAAAATTATAGTTAAGCCATTCTGCTTCAGCATATACTCTATCTCTAGTAACACCTGGTGTGTCTTCAACTATAGATATCCTTTTTCCAGCTATTTTATTAAACAATGTTGACTTACCTACGTTAGGTCTTCCAACCATAGCAACTATTGGTTTTGCCATTTATCTTTCCCTCCTTGTTATGTGCATTTATATATTATCCATCTTATGCTATCTTACATTATTAATAATTCTTAGTCAACTCAAATTATTATTCTATTACCAAATCATTATCTTCAATAACATAATCATCTACAGGTATTTTTTTCAATTCATTAATTACCTCTTTATAATTATTAACTAAATCCAATTTTTTTTCAATCAAAAAATATTCTAGAGATGTATTTTCATAATCTAGCCATCTTATATATTCATCTCGTTTTTTTAATAGCTCGTTATATTCATTTTTATTTTTAAATCTTTCCTTTATTTCATTACATATAAAGAAATTGCATACATAACTTCTAAATTGAGGTTTTATAGAACATCCTTTACCTGATATAACAAAGGGACATGCTCTAAAATATATAGTTTTATCTTCTTCTGTATCTAATCTACCTTCTTCTGACAATATATAATCCTTATATGACTCTTCTTCAAAATATCCTATAGCATGTATATAGTAGTTATATATTTTTACATTAGGAAGATTAATTATTCTATCTAATACTTCTTCTCCTTCTTTAGTTCTAAGAAGTCTCTGAATATCAAACAAATTATACTTTGGATAATAATGACAGCACCCTCTATTTTTAACTTTACACAAGCTTCTCCCAAACTTACTATTACATGAATAACAATCATCACATTGAAATTGCACTACATCATCTTTACTTATTAGTCTTAACATAAAACCCCTTCTTTTATACATAAATTTTTTTACAAAATCAACTTAATAATGTTTATCTAAATATTATAATACTTTTACCTATATTTTTATGAACGTTAAAAAGATGGCATATCTATCTGCCATCTTTTTATTATTAAAACAAAATCGTTAAATTCCTTATGCGAAGTCATCAATTTTGTTTACAAATTAGAGTAATATGCAAAATTATATTTCTTGAGCTAATTTTGCTCCTCCATATATACCTGCATCATTACCTAACTTAGCAAGTGTAAACTCAGTTCCTCTTGATGCATGGAAAGCATTTTGAACATAATATTTCTTAACTACATCTAATAAAATATCCCCTGCTCTAGAAACTCCTCCACCTATTACATATGCTTCTGGATCACATACACAAGAAATAATTGCAAGAGCATTACCTAATCTTTGTCCGAATTCTTCAACTATTTCTAAAGCTAGTTCATCTCCATTTCTAGCTGCATCAAATACATCTTTTGCAGTTATAACTCCTATAACTCTTAATGAAGATGTTTTATTAGAAGCTTCAAGATGTCTCTTTGCTTCTGAAACAATTCCTGTAGCAGAACAATATTGTTCAAGGCATCCTTTTTTACCACATCCACAAGTATTAACTTCATCATCTTTAACTTTTATATGGCCTATTTCTCCACCTGCGCCGAAGTTACCACTTAATATCTTTCCATTAACTATAACTCCACCGCCTACACCTGTTCCTAGTGTAACCATAACTATATCTTGGTGACCTTTACCACCACCTTGCCACATTTCTCCTAATGCAGCAATATTAGCATCATTAGCTGCTTGTACTTTTAATCCTAAAAGTTTTCCTAGTTCATTTTCAACATTAAAAATTCCCCAACCTAAATTAACACATTTTACTACTGTTCCATCATCTTTTACTGGGCCAGGCACTCCTACCCCTACTCCAGTAACTTCTTCTTTTGATATATTCATATCCTTAAGCTTATTATTTATAGCTTCAGTTATATCTCCTAATATATATCTTCCGTCTTCTTGTTTTCTAGTTTCTATTTCCCATTTATCTAGTAAAGTACCTTCTACTGTAAATACTCCTAATTTTACTGTTGTTCCACCGATATCTACACCTATTGAATATTTTTTCATTATAGCAATCCCACCTTTATCATTTCAATTTGTAAACATTCTCTTTTAATAATAACTTGAATTAAGTATATTTTCAATGTTAACTTGTTAAAAATATATTAAATGTTAAACTCTACAGTAAATTTGGTTCCCTTTCCCAATTTACTTTCCACAAATATATTTCCATTGTATGACTTGACTATATGTTTCACTATTGCAAGTCCTAGTCCTGTACTACTTCCTTTTCTAGATTTATCAACTCTATAAAACCTTTCAAATATTCTAGGAATATCTTCTTCTGGAATACCTATTCCTGTATCTTCAACTTCCAATACATATTTATTATTGTTTTTGTAACTATTAATAGTAATAGAAGCATTCTCCTCAGAATATTTCACTGCATTTTCTACCAAATTAAGAACTAGTTGCAAGAATTTATCTCTATTTAATGTTATATCTTCTATATAATCATTATGTATATTTACTGATATGTCTTTTTTATTTGCTTCACTTTCAACCATATGCTTCACTTCTTCTATAACAGGTCCTGGTTGGAATTCCTCCATATCTCCCATTGCACTACTTTCTAACTTAGATAACACTAATATGTCATTTATTAATCTAGTTAATCTCTCAGTTTCTTTATCTATTATATCTAAAAACTTTTCTCTAGTTTCAGAATCATCTACATATTTTAGTGTTTCTGTAAATCCTTTTATAGAAGTTAATGGAGTTTTTAACTCATGAGTAACATTTGCAACAAACTGACTTCTTATATTTTCAAGTCTCCTTATATCTGATATGTCTGTTATAGCAATTACTTTTCCAATACCATTAGCTCCATGTAAAAATGTTTTCTTTATCTTAAGCTCTCTTTCCATAGGCATACTTATCTTCATTTCTCTTTGAAGTTCTTCTTCATCATTTAAAAAGTTATATATATCCTTATCATTTATATAAGAACTAAGTTCATCTCCTACTTGAACTTGCTTGATTCCAAATATTACTTTTGCATATGGATTTATGGTTATTATTTTATTGTCTTCTGTTACTGCTATAACACCACTTTGCATACTACTTATTATAGATTCTAACCTATTTTGTTTATCTATAACTTCATTTATTTTACTTTCAAGTTGATCTGCCATGTTATTATAATTTTCACTTAAAATACCTATCTCATCTTTAGATTTTATATTAACTCTTATATTTAAATCTCCATTAGATATTCTCTTCGCTGCTGCTTCTAATTGATTAAGAGGTTCTACCACTGAATGAATTATTCTCATAGATATACCTGTTGATCCAGCAATTACTAATAATATTAGTAATATATATATGTATATATTTTGCGAATTAATTATTGATGTTTCTTTATAAGGAACTGCAACCCTTAAAATATTATTATCATCCATAATCTTAGCATAATATATATATTTTTTATGATTTCTTTTACTATATCTTACTGCAAAAGCTTCCTTCTTAGATTTTGCATCTTTTATTTCTTCCTTATTGCCTTGGTTAGTTTTACTAAAATTTGTGTTTTCGTATATAATATCTCCATCATAATTCATATAAGTGCATATTATTTTTTCTTCTTCTATCTTTATATTGAGATTATTAATGTTATTATTTATTCCTTCTGTTTCTATTATATTTAAATAATTTTTTAAATTGTTCTGTTGACTTTCATATTCCCTTAAACTAGAGAATATTGCAAAGAAAGATGATATAACTACAACTGCAAAAGATACTATAACTAAAACAATTAATACTATTTTTTTCTTCATTGCTTATACATTAGGATTAAACCTATATCCTACTCCTCTTACAGTTTCTATATATCTTGGATTTTTATCATCTTTCTCTATTTTCTTTCTAATATATCTAATATGTACATCAACAGTTCTAGTTTCACCTATATATTCATATCCCCAAACCTTATCTAATAAAGTTTCTCTTTTAAGTATTTTACCTTTATTCCTTACTAGTATTTCTAGTAATTCAAACTCCTTAAGTGTCATATTAACAAGTTTATCATCCACCATTACTTCATGTCTTTCAAAGTCTATCTTAAGTTCTCCAAATTCCTCTACATTACTTTCATCTCTATTTGAAACAGAAATATTATTCCTACGAAGAACTGCTTTTACTCGAGCAAGTAATTCTCTTATAGAAAATGGTTTGGTAATGTAATCATCTGCACCTAATTCTAAACCTAATATCTTATCTAACTCTTCACTTTTTGCAGTTAGCATTATTATTGATGTATTAACTAATGTCTTCTCTGCTCTTATATTTTTACACACCTCAATACCATCCATTTCTGGTATCATTATATCTAATAATACTAGATCGGGTTTTTCATCTTTTGCATATTTTAATGCTTCAACTCCATTACTTGCAAGTATTGTATCATACCCCGAATTATTCAAATTAAATTTCAGTAATTCTCTTATATGTTCTTCATCATCTACAATTAATATCTTTTGCTTTTGCATTACATTACACCCCTACTTTAATATTACAAACGAAAACATTCTGCTGTAATCTCCATTGCTTTTTCTATATGAATGTAGTTTTATATCCTCACAGCAATAAGTACACAAATTAACAGAATATATATTATCTTCACCTACTCCACATTCTCTTAAATCTTTTAATATGCACTCTTCCATAGATAAATTTCGTCCTCTAAATAATTTTTCCATGTCAATTTTCTTTTCATTTATAAATTTTTCTTTTAATTCATTAGAAACTTCATAACAACATTGTCTTATATGTGGTCCTATATAAGCCACTAAATCTTCAGGTTTACTGCCATATTCACTTTCTAATTTTTTTATTGTTTTTTTAGTTATTGATAGAAAAGTTCCTTTCCAACCACTATGAATTGCAGCCATAGCTTTTCTTTTTTTATCTATAATTATTATTGGCACACAATCTGCAGTAAATACCCCTATAGCAATATCTTTTACATTTGTTATAATTGCGTCTGCTTCTTCTTCTATAAAATCATCTTTGTTTTGATTACTATATTTAACTATCCTATCTCCATGAACTTGTCTTACATAAATAACATTTTCTAAATCAAACTCATCAGTAAGACTATTTAATGTTTTAGTTCCCTCTTCAGTATGTCTATTAAAATTTTTATTATTTTCAGCTGTAGAAAAAATAATATTATAATCATTGTTTTTTAAGTTTACATAACCATCACTTAATTTTATATTTTCAGCATTTATTCTTATCATTTTTCTTCTCCATGTTTATTAGTCATTAATGATTTTATTTCTTCTAGAAATGTATTTATATCTTTAAATTGTCTATATACAGATGCAAATCTAACATAAGAAATTTCATCTAAATCCTTAAGTTTTTCCATAACAATCTCTCCTATATATTCCGATTGTACTTCTGTTAGCATTTTATTAGATATATGTTTTTCAACTTCTAAAGCCAGATCTTCAATTTGTTTTCTTGATACAGGTCTTTTTTGACATGCAATAATTAAACCATTTATTATCTTTTCCTTATTAAAGTTTTCTCTAGTATTATCTTTTTTAACTACTAGAATAGGAATATCTTCTATCTTCTCATATGTAGTATATCTTTTACCACACTTACCACATTCTCTTCGCCTTCTTATAGTAGTATTTTCATCTGTTGATCTTGAATCAACCACTTTACTTTCTGCATATGAGCAAAAGGGACATTTCATAATATATACCCTACCTTTCATCTTCATACTTTTCTATTATTATTATACATATATTATTATTTTTTTACTAGGTTATTTCTCCATTCTCTTTAACTTCATTAATTAAATTAACTAAAATAACATCTACACCTATCTTAACTATGTCTCTCCATTTTATTTCAATTTCTTCTTTTTTTGAAAACCACCCTTCCCCTAATTCCTCAACTAACAATGATATTATTTTACTATTTTCATAATCTATTCTTATATCTTTTATATTTCCAAGTCTTGCTCCATTATTAATATCTATTACATCCATTGTCCTCATAGAATTTATTGAATATAATAATTCTTCCATATCAATTCTCCTTTTTTATATTTTAATATACTATATGATATTAAAAAAAATATATACTTTCCTAGACGTTAAAAAAAGACTATGCAATATATGCATAGTCAAACATACTTTTTCATATGCTTTAATGCTGTTTTCTCTAATCTAGAAACTTGAGCTTGTGATATACCTATTTCTTGAGCCACTTCCATCTGAGTTCTTCCATTAAAGAATCTAAGATTCAATATTACTTTTTCTCTATCAGAAAGTTTCTTAATAGCTTCTTTAACTGATATGTTTTGAAGCCAATTCTCATCCGTATTCTTATTATCACTTACTTGATCCATAACAAATATAGCATCTCCACCATCATGATATATAGGTTCATATAACGAAACTGGATCTTGAATAGCATCTAAAGCAAATACTACATCTTCTCTTGGAATATTTAATTCTCTAGATATCTGAGATATAGTAGGTTCTTTATTAGAATCTTTTAAATATTTATCCCTCACTAAAAGTGCCTTATAAGCTATATCCCTTAACGATCTACTAACTCTAATAGAATTATTATCTCTTAGATATCGTCTAATTTCTCCTATAATCATAGGTACTGCATATGTAGAAAACTTAACATTCTGAGACAAATCAAAATTGTCTATAGCTTTCATAAGGCCTATACATCCTACTTGAAATAAATCATCAACATTCTCGCCTCTATTATTAAATCTCTGAATCACGCTAAGTACTAACTTTAAGTTGCCTTTTATAAATGTTTCTCTAGCCTCATTATCACCACTTCTTATCTTTAGTAATAATTCTTTCTTTTCCTTCTCCTTTAAAACTGATAATTTAGCTGTATTAACTCCGCATATTTCTACTTTATTAACTATCAAGAACATCAATCCTTTCAAAAGCTATTACACATCATGTATTTATAATTATTCCCGATAGTATTAAAATTTATACGCAAAAATAGATTAAAAAAAATAGCATTGTAAAAAACGGTAAAGCTCCCTTTATAAACGCTATAGTTGTGAACCTTAACAAATTTATAGCATTTAGGGATCTTTACCTGTTTTTTATTGCATTTCCCTTATATCATACGGCTTATTTCTTTTTTCAATCTACATATTATCTTTTTTTCTAACCTAGAAATATATGATTGAGATATTCCTAACATATCAGCAACTTCTTTTTGAGTTTTTTCATTCTTGCCATTTAATCCAAATCTTAATTGTACTATTTCTTTTTCCCTATCATTTAAATTTTTTAAAGCAGTAAATAACAACTCCTTGTCCACTTCATCTTCAATAAGATTATAAACTATATCATTTTCAGTTCCCAATATATCTGATAACAATAATTCATTACCATCCCAATCAATATTTAGTGGCTCATAAAAAGAAATTTCAGCTTTTACTTTACTATTTCTCCTTAAATACATTAATATTTCATTTTCTATGCATCTTGATGCATAAGTAGCTAATTTTATTTTTTTCTCAGGATTAAATGTATTCACTGCTTTGATTAATCCAATAGTACCTACTGATATTAGATCTTCTATATTAACACCTGTATTTTCAAACTTTCTTGCTATATAAACTACTAACCTTAAATTTCTTTCTATTAGTGTATTTCTTATACTTTCATCGCCGTTCATTAACTTTAATACAAGCTCTTCTTCTTCTTCCTTACTTAATGGTGCAGGAAGTGCTTCACTCCCTCCAACATAATGAATTCTTTTAGCAGGAGTCACCCTTATCCTTGCTAATATTCTATTTAGATACATATCTACATTCATATTTCTGCCTCCTAAATTATTCCCCTAGATAATAATGCATTAAAGTCTCCATTTTCACTAAACTTCTCATCACATAAACAGATAATTGCTTTTATTTCTCTCCATTTATCATTTCCTTGTCTGATCATAACCTTCTGAACTTTAATACCTTCTAATTTACCCTTAATACCAACTGCACTATAAGGAATAAAATAAACTTCATCTTTTCCTACTTCTATATCACCTATTAATTCCTTCTCTACCAAGATACAAGGAAGATTAGTTATTGGCTCTCTCAATTCATTACCTGTATCTAAAAACGCCTTGATTAAATACTGTTTATTATCAATATATAGTTTAATTTGAAATATAAAATTACTCACTAATGCTCTTTCTTTTATATAGTCACACACTCTTACACTTATACAAAATAACCCCAAAAGAGATGTTGCTATATTCTTAGCAGTATTACTGCCAAGCAATAAAACATTTTCACTTCTATTACTAATAATGATAATAAACAAACATATTCCAGTTAACATAATAGACAATCCAATAAATATACTAGTTGCCTTTATAACTATTTTTATTGATATAAAATTAATAGAAATAGCTATAATAAAACATGCCATTAAAATTACAAAAGGTAATTTTACCAATAGTTTTAATCTAGGAATATAAAAGATAATAGAATATAGCCCTCCTATAACAGCTGAACAAATAATCCTCTTGTTATTTGCATTTAATTTCATTATTTTATTTGTTAAATTTATCAAAACAATATCAATAATGAAATTCTCCAAAAAAATTACATCTAGATATATCTTCATACATCCTCCTTGTACCTTAGCACAGAAATATTATACCTTATTTTAATGGTAATTTTTGTCATTTAATAAGAAGAATATCTATTTTTTATTAGTTATTTTTTGTTAATTTTTTACATTTTATTTGGCTAAATAAATCTTTTATCTTAGAATTTATAATAATTCTTTAAAAGAAGAGTGACTCTTTATTTCATATAAACGCAAATAGAGCTAGGTGATAATCACCTAGCTCTATCTCTAACTACTAAAATATCTTAATTATTTTTTTCTTCTTCTTAAAAATACCGGAATATCTAAATCATCATCCTCGTCATCAAATGATTTAGTTTCTTCAACTGGTACTTCTGCTTTTACTGGTTCTTCTGCCTTTGCAGTAGTTGAAGCTATTTCTTCTTTTATTTGTGTAGATATTGTATTCTTAACTTCTTCAACTTTTTCAGCACCTTGTTCTCCTTCTGCTTCAAAACCTGTAGCAATAACTGTTATTCTTATTTCATCATTTAATGTTTCATCAATAACAGCACCAAATATAATATTAGCATCTGGATCAGCTGATTCTCTAACAACATCTGCTGCTTCATAAACCTCTAAAGCACCTAAATCTGCTCCACCTGTAAAGTTTAATATAACACCTGTAGCTCCATCTATAGATGTTTCTAATAAAGGTGATGATATTGCTTCTTTTACTGCATCAGAAGCTCTATTTTCTCCTTTACCATATCCAACTCCCATATGTGCTAAACCTTTATCTAACATTACTGCTTTTATATCAGCAAAATCCGCATTGACAACTCCAGGAATTGTGATAAGGTCTGATATTGCTTGAACACCTCTTCTTAAAACATCATCTGCTAATTTAAACGAATCTAATAAAGTTGTTTTTTTATCAGCCATACTTAATAATTTTTCATTTGGTATTATAACAAGTGTATCAACTTTTTCTTTTAATTTAGCAATACCCATTTCAGCATGTCTCATTCTTCTTTTTCCTTCGAATGGGAATGGCTTAGTTACAACTCCTACTGTTAAAATATCTAATGATTTAGCTATTTCCGCTACTACTGGTGCAGCTCCTGTACCAGTTCCACCACCCATACCAGCAGTAATAAATACCATATTAGCACCTTTTATTGCAGCTGTTATCTCTTCTCTACTTTCTTCTGCTGCCTTCTGTCCTATTTCAGGATTAGCCCCAGCTCCAAGTCCCTTTGTAAGCTTCTCTCCTATTTGGATTTTTTGATTAGCATGAGATAACATTAAAGCTTGTTTATCTGTATTAATAGCGATAAATTCAACATTCTTTAACCCTTCAACTATCATTCTATTAACGGCGTTACTACCTCCGCCACCGCAACCTACTACTTTTATATTCGTTAATTCTTGTACATCAACTTCAAAATCCAACAAATTATACTCCTCCTTTAGAACAGCTTATGGAAAAAATTTTTAATCTTAGAAATTACTCCACTGCTCTCTTCCTCAAAATCTATTTCATCAATACACTCTTTTTCTTGATCTATTATATCTTTTGCGTGTACTTCACTCACTTCTGTATTTATTAAAGATAATCTATCAAACACTTCCTTAAGCATAGCTAATGAAGATAAATTAGATAAATCTTTCATCTGCAAATAACTATTATCAGCAATAGTCACCTTAAAATCTATATTATCTTTTACTAGTTCGGAAATATTTTCATAATAAGTTATACCACTACCATAAATAATTATACTACACATTCCCTCACAAAAGGAAGTATTTTTTATAGTTTTATTAACATAACTCAAAATTTCTTCTAATCTAGCTTTTACAACTTCATAAAATAGTGATTTCGAAATACTGCTTGTACCAACATTCATAATATCTTCGTCTTCTTTATTTACAGACAACGAATAATAATTAGTACTTATTATTTTCTTTATATTTTCAGCCTCACTAATTCCAAGTTTTGCACATATTGATAAATCTCTTGTAATATTATCTCCACCTAACGGAACATAATCTATGTACTTTAATACACCATTTCTAAATATTGCAATGTCAGAAGTTTCTGCCCCTATATCTACTAAAACTTTTACTCCCATAGAACTTCTACCTTGTAAAAAGATATTTCTGCAAGCTAAAGCATTTACAATAAATCCTTTAAATTCATATCCAGAATTCACAACAATATCTTTAAACTTCTGAAGTTCTTCAGTTTTTCCTATTATAATCGAAACATTAATGCCAAAAGTTTCTCCTATCCACCCTACAACATTATCATCATAAACTATTTTTTCATCTACTATGTAATAATTTATTGTAACATCAACTATTTCTTCACCATCTAATAGATTTACCTGAGACTTAGCTCTTCCAATTGCTTTTTTTATGTCTTTTCCTCGGATTTTCCCATAACTTAGCTTAATCTTGCCAGTACCTTCTGTTATACGAAGATTATTACATGATATTCCAACATATATATTTTTAATGTCTTCAGCCGTCTTTTTTGCTAACTTTTCAACTACTTCTTTAAATGCTTCTTGACACGATTCCTCGTCTTCTATAAGGCCCTTTTTTATACCACGAGAACTTACACAAGTAGTCCCAATGATATCAAATTCATCCTCTTTTCCTTTTCCTAAAGAAGCAGAAATTTTATTACTACCAAAATCCACAGTTGATAATAAGATTTCTTGCATTTCCCTTCTAGTCCCTCCTCATAATCATCTTAAAAGTAAGACAATATACCAACATACCTTATAATTAACTTTGTTAATTTTATATTATATTATAGCATACTTTTTATTAAAAAATCATAATAATAATTAAAGTTTTTTATATTTTTATACTTGTTCTTGTAAACTTTTTATAAACATAAAAAAATCGCTAAAGCAACTTTATGAAGACATCAATTTTATTAAAACCTTATGCCAAGTTCTAAAACTTGTTTTTTTGGTTCTGTCACAGCACCATTTTCTTTTTTCACTCTTTATATAGTATGCTCTAACATTACTTAAATACTATATCTAAGATACCTATCCACAACTACAAACAAAATATAATTTCCTAAAGATGTACAAAAATAAAAATAGTAAAGATGACATAAAACATGCTATTTTATATAAGCTTTAGTGATTTTATAGCATTTATTCATCTTTACTATTTTTTGTTCTATAAAAAATGCTTAATAATAGTATATTATTTAGAACATAAAATAACTTATATTAATCATTTTATCTATTCATTAGTTTTAATAACATTTCTTTATCAACTGCAAAATTCATAGCACTTTCTTGAGAAATAACCATATTCTTATATAATTCAGCAAGTGCCATATCCATAGTTCTCATTCCATACTTAACACCAGTTTGTACAGAAGATTCTATTTGATATGTTTTACCTTCTCTTATAAGATTTTGTATTGCAGGTGTAATTGCCATTATTTCAAGTGCAGCAACTCTTCCTTTCCCATCTATTGTTTCAACTAATTGTTGAGATATAACTCCTTGAAGAACCGCTGCTAATTGTGTTCTAATCTGTCCTTGTTGATGTGGTGGGAACACGTCAATAATTCTATCTATTGTTTTATCTGCACCAATTGTGTGTAACGTAGAAAAAACTAAGTGTCCTGTTTCTGCTGCTGTTATTGCTATAGAAATTGTTTCGAAGTCTCTCATTTCTCCTACTAGTATAACATCAGGGTCTTCTCTTAATACTGCTCTTAATGCATTTGCATAACTATCTGTATCTTCTCCAATTTCTCTTTGGTTTACAATAGCTTTATTATGAGTATGAACATATTCTATAGGATCTTCTAATGTTACTATATGACATGGTTTAGACATATTAATTTCGTTAATCATAGCTGCAAGAGTTGTAGACTTACCACTTCCTGTAGGTCCTGTAACTAAAACAAGTCCTCTTCTTTTTCTACAGAAATCTTTAAATATTCTAGGATGTTTCAATTCATCAAGAGTAGGAATATGAATAGTTAAATATCTCATAACTATCGCTATAGTTCCTTTTTGTTTAAATACATTAACTCTGAATCTACCTGCTCCTTGAACTTCATATGATAAATCATATTCTCCTATTTTGTTAAATTCCTCAAATCTTCTACCTAAAATCTCCATAGCAAAATCTTTTGTTTGCTGTGGTGTTAAATTTTCTTTTCCTATTGCTGTTAATACACCATTTACCCTTACTTTAGGTGGTATTCCTACTGATAAATGAATATCAGATGCTTTAAGTTCAATTGTTTTAAGTAATAAATCATTTAATAAGTACATCTATATTTCCCCCATCTATTCACAATGTATATGTTTACCTAATAGTTTAATTCTATAAACAAAGCTAAATCCCTCTAATTTTACAGAAAAACTTAGCCTTGTTTTTATTTTACTATATTATTCATAATAATGCATTGCTTTTTGTAATTTTTTTAATGCCTTTTTCTCTATTCTAGAAACATAAGAACGAGAAATGTTTAATATTCCTGCTATTTCCCTTTGAGTCATACACCTACCATTATCTAATCCATATCTCATTATTATAATATTATATTCTCTCCTAGAAAGTATTTCTTTCATTTTGTTATATAATGATTTTATCTCTATATTGTTTTCTACTTTTTCCATAACAGAATCCTTATCACTACTTAGAATATCAATAAGACATATTTCATTGCCCTCCCTATCGATTCCTATAGGATCTTGAAGGTATACCTCACTTTTTTGTTTCTTATTATTTCTAAATAGCATAAGTATTTCATTTTCTATGCATCTTGAGGCATATGTTGCAAGTCTAGTTCCTTTTGAATAATCAAAAGAATCTATTGCTTTAATAAGTCCTACTGTTCCAATAGATATTAATTCATCCACATCTTTGCATGAAAATGAATATTTTTTTACTATATGTGCAACTAATCTTAGATTTCTTTCGATTAATATTCCTTTTGCATCCTTGTCTCCTTCTTTTAATCTTTTTAGATACATCTCTTCTTCTTCTTCTTCTAGTGGTAATGGAAATGTATTGTTTCCATTTATATACCCTGTTAAAAAGACAGTATTGGATATTATCTCAAGAAAATTAGTCAATAATAACACTTTTTGCCTCCCTTGAGTGCTTAATATATATTATTCACCTTACTTGATTTTTATATCCATTTTAATGACATTTCCTTTAATTTTATTAGTTTATTAGACTTTTTACTATTTGAGAAAATATAGGTGCTGCAGTATTACCTCCACCTAGTTCTATTCCTTCATCAGTATCTATCATATCTGGCACAAAAACTATCATAGTATATTCTATATTATTTAATTCAAAGTATCCTATAAACCAACCATGAGTACTATTTCCTTTACCACTTGTTGCTGATCCTGTTTTTCCCCCTATAGTAACTCCCTCTACCTGTGCATATTGTCCTGTTCCTTTTTCAACAACATCTTCCATAGCTCTTTTTATCTGAAGAGAAGTAATTTTTGAAAAAACTTGTTTTTTATAAGTATTAAATTCTTCAATTATATTACCTTCATTATCTAAAATTCCATCTATTATATAAGGTTTTACATATTCACCATTGTTAACAATAGAATTAACTGCACCTAACATCTGAACCGGAGTAACTGTTAAGCATTGTCCTATAGAAATATTACTTAAACCAACTTCTTCCTTTGGTTTAACACCTTCTACTTCATCTTCTAGATTCAGCACCTTATCAAACAAATTCAATTCACCACAATATCTCATTAATTCATCATATCCTACTTTCTGACCTATTTTACTAAAAGTATCATTACATGATTTAATAAGTGCTTCTGTAACATTAATATACCCATGTACATTTTTATCATTGCACACACTTCCATTACAATAATAAACATCATTCATAGTTATAAGCCCATCTTCTAATGCTGGAATAAGTGTTATTAGTTTAAATATTGATCCCGGCTCATATCCTATTCCTCCAGCTCCAATACATATATTAGCTTCGCTTTCTTTTTTTTCTGTAAGTGCTCTTATTTTGCCAGTTTTACTCTCCATAAGAATTACTCCAATATTATCTAACGAATTAAATTTACCTGAATTAATTACATTATCTATACTATCTTGCAATCTATAATCTAATGTTAATTTAATATTTTTATTATTATCTGTATTTATAATGTCTCTATCTTCATATATTGAATCTTTATTTAACTCAAATTCTCTCTTAGGAATTTTATTATATAATATTGTTTGTTTTATAACTTCTTGAAGTGATCCTTTTTTATATTCTTTATCAAGTTCTATTGTTCCTAAGTAATTGACAATATTCCAATAATAAGAATTCTTTTTTGTAGTTTTCTTATAAGTATATATGCCCTTTATACTTTTTAATTTGTTAATCTTATTATATGCTTCTTCTGATATCTTATAATAACTCTTGCCGCTTCCTTCAATAACACATTGAAAATTAAAATCCTTTATTTCTTCTTTCATTATATAATTAAGTGCAATTAGAGACTCTATTGACTTCTTATAACTATTTAAACTAAAGGGTCTTACATTAAATACCACTACATATTCTGTACTTGATTGTAACAATTCATTACAATTAGTATCATAAATAAGATATCTAAATTCACTTGTTGATTCTAATTGATTGTCATTAAATTCACTTGTTACAACAGTTGTAGGATATGCTTGTAATTTAAACAATCTAATAGCCAATATAAACAATACACCATAAAAAATATATAAAATTATCTTAATTCTTCTTTTATCTTTTAAAATAAAAATCGCCTCCTATATCTATATATTTTAGACATAAAAGGCGAATTCTATTCTTATTGTTCTTTTGCTTTTACAATGAAATCATTTGGTTTTAATTCTTTGTCTACTTTAACTGTAAACAACATTTGTGCTCTTGGTGCTGCATCAATCTTTGTTCCATTCATTTCTCTCATATCAGTAACTTGAACATTAAATGCAGGTCCTTCTGGTCTAAGAATTTCTACAATATCATTGTCGTAGAATTTATTTCTCTGTTCTATAACTGCAATTTGTGTATCTTTGTCATATTCTTTTACCCTACCAACTATATCTGCAGTTCTTATATATGATGCTGTCTCATATATTTGTTCTCCAGTCTTACCAAAGAAAAATCCTGTATGATAATCCCTATGACTAACTTTCATTAAGCTATCCATCCATTCTGGATTAAACTTATAATTTTCTGGATCTTCCAAATAAGCATCTACTGCCTGTCTATAGGCTTTTACTACTGCAGCAACATAATATGCACTTTTCATTCTTCCTTCTATCTTAAGTGAATATACTCCTGCTTCAATCATTTTATCTATATATTCTATTAGACATAAATCCTTAGAATTCATAACATATGAGCCTCTATCATCTTCTATCACTTCAAAAAACTCACCTGGTCTTTTTTCTTCCATAAGATAATATTTATATCTACATGCTTGAGAACAAGCTCCTCTATTAGCATCTCTTCCTGTCATATAGTTAGACATTAGACATCTTCCAGAATAACTCATACACATAGATCCATGTACAAATGCTTCTAATTCGCAACCTTCTGGTACCCTATCATGAATTTCTTTTATTTCATTAAGAGATAACTCTCTAGCTAAAACTATTCTCTTAACTCCTTGTTTATACCAGTATTGTGCTGTTTTATAATTTACATTGTTTGCTTGAGTACTTAAATGTACTTCAAGTTCAGGAACTGTCTCTAGTGAAGTTATTATAACTGATGGATCTGAAGCTAAAATTGCATCTACATTAAGTTCATATAATTCTCTTAGATAATCCTCAAGTCCAACTAAATCAGAATTGTGTGGGAAAACATTTAAGGTAACATATACCTTTCTACCTCTTGCATGTGCATATTCTACCCCTTGTCTTATCTCATCATTAGTAAAGTTATCTGCAAAAGCTCTTAAATTTAACTTGCTACCACCTAGATATACAGCATCTGCTCCAAAATCTATTGCAGTTTTTAATTTTTCTAAATTACCAGCTGGTGCTAATATTTCTACTTTTTTATTCACTATTTATTCCTCCTTGTAGTAACAGCTATTCCATCTCCCATTGGAATTACTGAAGTCACTAAATCATCATCATTAGATACCATATCTAGATATTTTTTCATTCTCTTTACTATAGTTATTTTTCTTCTCTGAACTAGTTCTTTTGAAGCTACCATTCCTCTAAACAAAACATTATCTGCAACAATTACACCATCTTCTTTTAGTAATCTCAAGCAATGAGGTAGGAAATGATTATAATGACCTTTTCCAGCATCCATAAAAATCAAATCAAAAGGTTCATCTAATGTTTCTAAAACATCTAAACATTCGCCTTCTTTTATAATAATTTTATCTGTTAGATTAAATCTTTTTAAATTTTCTTTTGCAAGTTTAATCATATTCTCATCTCGTTCAACAGTAACTATATCAGGATTATTTCCAGCTGCTTCATACATAAGTATAGCAGAAAATCCAATAGCTGTTCCAAGTTCTAATATTCTCTTAGGTTTTTTCATTGTAACCATAAATTCCAAAAATTTTGCTGTCTCCGGTTGTACTATAGGAACTCCATTTGCTCTTGCAAAAGTCTCCATTTCCTTAAGTGTCCCAGTCCTCTCATTAATAAGGCCCCTTATATAGTCTTCCATATAATCATAAGTAATATTACTCATTTATTTTCACCCTCCTATGCTATATACATTATTGTCTTGCTTTCTCAGCTTTTTCTTTTGCTGCATTATGTTCTTCTTCAGTTTTTGAAAAATAATGAGTTTTATTATCTTCACTTAATACAAAATACAAATATTCTGTATCTTTAGGTTTTAATGCTGCAATAATAGAATCCTTTCCAGGACTTGCAATAGGTCCTATAGGTAAACCTGAATATTTATAAGTGTTATAAGGTGAATCTACTTGTATATCTTTATAAGTCAAAACTTCATGACCTTTATATCCTATTACATAATTCACAGTTGAGCAAAATTGAAGTTTCATGTTTTTCTTAAGTCTATTATCTATAACAGAAGATACTATACTTTTCTCAGAAGTCTCTTTTACTTCTTTTTCTATAAGTGAAGCTTTTATTATTACATCTTCTATTTTTTCATTATCTATATTTATATCTTCTTCTTTTTCTATTTCGTGTATTACCTTCTCAAACTCATCAATCATTGTTTTTATTACTTCTTCTGGTGTTTCTTTTTCATTGATATAATATGTATTAGGATATAAATACCCTTCTAGAATATATTTTTTTCTAGAATCTTTTTTCACATAACTAGGTGCTTTATATTCCTTAACTGCTTTTAAAAATTCATCTTTTGAAAAAAGCTTTGCATCTTCAAATACTGTAGCCATATCTTCAATATTATATCCTTCTGGAATAGTTACCTTTATCAAATTCTTGTTTATATCCTCTGTTTCTAATATTTTAATAAGTTGTCTTAACGACACATTACTTTTTATTTCATAACTTCCCGGAACAAGACTTATCTTTTTGTAATCCATTCTTATCTTTAGTTTTACTATATACTTATTTCTAAGTTTATTTTTTTTATCTAATTGTTCTATTATGTTACTAAAACCATCACCCTCATTAACAGTTATAGTTACATTTTTATCATCCTTTAGGGGCTTATTTACAACACTTTTGAAATAACATAAAAAAATTATACATACAATAGCAATACATAATATAACACTTGCACATATTATCTTTATTTTTTTATTCTTCATAAATCCTCCATAATAGCAAAGTAAATAGCCTAAATATAAGGCTATTTACTCAAAACTCTTAATAGTATAAATAATTATTTCTTATTTCTACTTATTATCTTCTTTCTTTCTCCACTATCTAAAATAGTCTTTCTCATTCTAATGTTTTGTGGAGTAACTTCCACTAATTCATCATTAGCAATGAATTCTAGAGCATTTTCTAGTGACATAATAACTGGTGGAACTAACTTAACAGCATCATCAGAACCAGATGCTCTTGTATTAGTTAATTTCTTACCTTTACATACATTTATATCTATATCTTCTGCTCTACCACATACACCAACTATCATTCCTTGATATACTGGAGTACCAGGTCCAATAAATAGTGATCCTCTTTCTTGGGCATTAAATAAACCATAAGCAATTGCTTCGCCTGTTTCAAACGATACAATAGATCCTCTACTTCTTGTTGGAATATCTCCCTTATATGGTCCATAACTATCAAATACATGGTTCATTATACCATTACCTTTTGTGTCAGTCATGAATTCATTTCTAAATCCTATAAGACCTCTAGCTGGTATTCTAAATTCCAATCTTGAATATCCGTTAACAGCTGATGTCATATTAACCATTTCACCTTTTCTAGGTCCAAGTTTCTCCATAACAGGTCCCATAAATTCTTCAGGAACATCTATAGTTAAATATTCCATTGGTTCTAATTTCTTACCATTTTCTTCTTTAAATATAACATTTGCTTTAGATACCTGGAATTCATATCCTTCTCTTCTCATTGTTTCAATTAAGATTGATAAATGAAGTTCTCCTCTTCCTGATACTTCAAAACATTCTGGAGTAATTTCTCTAACTCTTAAACTAACATTAGTTTCTAGTTCTTGGAATAATCTATCTCTTAAATGTCTAGATGTTATAAATTCTCCTTCTTGACCTGCAAATGGTGAATTATTAACCATAAAATTCATGCTTAATGTTGGTTCGTCTATATGAACAAATGGTAATGCTTCTGGTGCTTCTGAATCAGCAATTGTTTCTCCTATGTTAGCATCTGTAACACCACTAATTGCAACTATATCTCCAAAGCTTGCTTCATTTGTTTCTTCTCTCTTAAGCCCATTATATACAAATAAGTTAGTTACTTTATAATTCTTAGTACTTCCATCCATACTAACTAATGCAACATTTTGATTCTTCTTAACCTTACCTCTATGAATCTTACCTATAGCAATTTTTCCTACGAATGCATTTGAATCTAGTGTTGTTACAAGCATTTGGAATGGTGCATCAAGATATCCTTCTGGTGGAGCAACATGTTCTATTATTGTCTTAAATAATGGTTCCATATCTTCGTTAGTATCTTCTACATTATATCTTGCATATCCAGATCTTGCTGATGCATATATAATAGGAAAATCTAACTGTTCATCATTTGCACCTAATTCAATGAATAATTCAAATACTTCATCAATTACTTCTTCAGGTCTTGCATCTGGCTTATCTATTTTATTAATTACAACTATTGGCTTTAATCCTAATTCTAATGCTTTCTTTAAAACGAATTTTGTTTGTGGCATTGGACCTTCATAAGAGTCAACTACTAATAATACCGAGTCAACCATCTTAAGTACACGTTCAACTTCTCCACCGAAATCAGCATGTCCTGGAGTATCAACAATATTTATTTTTATACCATTGTACATAACTGCTGTGTTTTTAGAAAGAATAGTTATTCCTCTTTCTTTTTCTAGATCATTAGAGTCCATTACTCTTTCTTCTACTTTTTCATTTGATCTAAATACATTACTTTGTCTAAGTAGTGCATCAACTAAAGTTGTCTTACCGTGGTCAACGTGTGCTATAATGGCAATATTTCTTATATCTTCTCTTTTAGTTAATTCCATTTTATCCTCCAACTTCCTATCTCTTATTATCTATATTTTGTTCATCTTAAAAAGTTTTATTAAATATAACTTTTAAGTATTAATAACAAAAAAATTAAATGTAAACCTATAAATATTTTTTTCCAAAATAAAATTGGATACATCAGTACCCAATTTTACGTCCTTTTTATTTTATAATGACTAAATAAAAAAGTCAATATATTATTATACTTATAACAATATTATATTTCCATTATTATTGGTAATATCATAGGCTT
Source organism: Clostridium sp. MSJ-8 (assembly GCF_018918325.1). Taxonomy (GTDB): domain Bacteria; phylum Bacillota; class Clostridia; order Clostridiales; family Clostridiaceae; genus Clostridium. The sequence continues at coordinate 22,854 of NZ_JAHLQH010000031.1, forward strand.
TCTCTTAGTCTTTTCATATAAAAATTCTCTTAATTCATCTCTTATATTAGTCTTAAGTGATGACCATTCTGTAATATTATTTTCTTCACATTCACTTAAAACTTCTCTAACTATTTGTTTTGCACCTTCCATTAATCCTTCAGATTCTCTAACATAGACAAATCCTCTAGATATTATATCTGGTCCTGCAACTACTCTACCTATACTCTTATCTATAGTAACAACTACTGTAAGAATACCATCTTGTGATAAATGTTTTCTATCTCTTAATACAATATGTCCAACATCACCGACACCTAAACCATCAACGAATATTTGACCTGATGTAACTGAGCCAGTCTTCTTAATGTAATTTCTAGTAACTTCTATACAATCTCCATTTTCAGGAATAATAAAGTTTCTAGCTGGCAATCCTACTTGACATGCAAGTTCTGCATGATGTTTAAGATGTCTATATTCTCCATGTACTGGTATAAAGAATCTTGGTCTTACTAATGTTTGCATAAGTTTTAATTCTTCTTGACATGCGTGTCCTGAAACATGCACTGGTGCTAACGCACTATAAACTACCTCTGCTCCCTTTTGGAACAATTGATTGATTACTCTTGAAACAAATTTTTCATTTCCTGGAATAGGAGTAGCAGATATTATAACTGTATCTCCTTCCATTATGTTAATCTTTCTATGTTCCGACGCCGCCATTCTTGCTAGTGCTGACATAGGTTCTCCTTGACTTCCTGTAGTTATTAAAACCACTTGATTATTAGGATACTTATTAATCTGATCTATAGATATTAACGTATCTTCCTTAACATCTAAATATCCAAGTTCCAAAGCAACTTGAACTACATTCTCCATACTTCTTCCAGATACAGATACTTTTCTTCCATTTAATTCTGCTGCTTCAACTATTTGTTGGATTCTATGAACATTTGATGCAAATGTTGCAACTATTATTCTTCCCTCTGCTTTACTAAATACTTTTCTAAAGCTTTCTCCAACAACTCTTTCTGACATTGTGTATCCAGGACGTTCAACATTAGTTGAATCTGCCATCATTACAAGAACACCTTTTTTACCCAATTCAGCAAATCTTGCAAAATCAGTTAGTTCACCATCAATTGGAGTGTAATCAAACTTAAAATCTCCAGTATGAAGTACAACTCCTAGTGGAGTATGAATTGCTATTGCAACCGAATCTGCTATAGAGTGATTTGTCTTTATAAATTCTACAGATACTGTATTAAGTTTTATGATATCTCTAGGTTTCACTCTAATCAATTGTGTACTAGATAATAAATTATGTTCTCTTAGTTTTGTTTCTACTATTCCTAGTGTTAATTTTGTACCATATATAGGGACATTAAGTTGCTTTAACACATATGGTAATGCACCTATATGATCTTCATGTCCATGAGTTAAAAATATACCTCTTATCTTTTCTTTATTTTTAAGTAGATAAGTAATATCTGGTATAACAACATCTATACCGAACATATCCTCATCTGGAAACTTAAGTCCACAATCTATTACTACTATATCGTCTTTGTATTCTATCGCAGTAATATTTTTACCGATCTCATTTAAGCCTCCAAGAGGTACTATCTTAACCTTTGCTCTTTCCGTCTTCATTAAAAGCCTCCTTCTTTATTAACAAAGGTTATATTTTTATATTAAACCTTTTATTTTTTTATATCTTTCATTTTTTCTTGACATGCCTTACAATATCCATAGAATTTTACAGAATGATCTAGTATTAAGAATCCATATTTAGTCTTAATATCCTCTTCTAAATCATCTAACAAATCGTCTTCAACTTCAAAAACTTCATTACAGTTATTGCATATCAAATGATGATGTCGATGTTTTTCATCTCTATGAACAATTTCATATCTACTACATCCATCATTTAGTTGTAATCTACTAACTATCCCAATCTCTTCTAATAACGTAATAGTTCTATATACCGTTGCCAAACCTATCTCCGGACATCTTTTCTTTACTTCATCGTATATTTCTTCTGCCGTTAAATGTTTACCTTCGCTATCAACTATTGTATCTACAATAGATCTTCTTTGAGGTGTCAATTTACACCCTCTCTTTTTTAGCTCTTCTTTTAATACATCATAATCTATATCTATTGCCTTTGCCATTTAAAATATACCTCCTTTCGCTATATATTTATATAAAACTTTTATTATATACTTAATTTAATTATTCATCATATTCTTGCATTAATAATTCATATGTTTCTGCTACAAGATCAAATTCTTTTTCATCTTCTATTGTAGCGTATGTTTCATTACCATCTTCATCTTTTATATATTTTAACACATATGCTTCATCTGTTTCCACACCAGCAGGTGTTACTACCAAATACTCTTGATTTAAATCTTCTATTTTAAAGAAAGTAATAACTTTCATTTTTTCTTCTTTTCCTTCTTCATTTAATAAATATATGAATTCTATATCCTTCAAATTCTACCGCTCCTTTTTTGTATTATATAATTTATCTCAAATTAGCCAATCTATCTAAATAACCTTGCAATATATATGTAGCTGCTATTTTATCTACGATTTTTTTTCTTTTACTTCTAGACATATCTGCTTCTAACATGGCTCTGTGAGCTGCTACTGTTGTTAATCTTTCATCCCACATGTCTACCTCTTCACATACTTCTTGCTTAACTATTTCTGCAAATGCTAATGCTTTTTCCCCAGCAAAACCTATTGAATTATCCATATTTTTAGGTAATCCAATAACTATCTTTTCCACATTATATTCTTTACATATCTTTTTTAATTCTTCAACATCTGTATCTATGTTTTTTCTACGAATTGTTGTTATTCCCTGTGCTGTATATCCTAATGGATCTGATATAGCTACTCCTATTGTCTTCTGTCCTAGGTCTAATCCTAATATTCTCATAACTTCACCTATATATAAAATATATTAAAGGTGCCCGCTTATAAACGGGCACCTCTTACTTAATATCTAAATAAGATTTTAATACTTCTTCTAGAATCTCATCTCTTTCTAGTTTTCTAACTAAAGCCCTAGCTCCGTTGTAATTAGTAATGTATGTAGGATCTCCTGATATTAAATACCCTACTAATTGATTAATTGGATTATATCCTTTCTTCTCTAAAGAATCATAAACCTCTGTTAAAATAGCTTTGGTTAAAACCTCTTTATTCTTTAGCAAATCAAATTGCATTGTTTGTTCTAAATTGTTGTTATTATTGTTACTCATAAATCTGCTGCTACCTATAAGCAGCTCACCCCCTTACTGTTTTTATAAGGATTAGATAATCTATATTATCTATTGGTTATATTCTATCATACCTTAATTATAACCTACTTTGATAAAAAAGTACACTAAATTACTAAAGATTTAGCTATTTCATATACTTTTTCTACAGCTTCGTTTATCTTTGTGGCATCTTTTCCACCAGCTTGAGCCATGTCCGGTCTTCCACCACCGCCACCGCCTAGAATACTAGCTACTTCTTTTATAATTTTACCACAATGAATACCCTTTGATACAACATCTTTTGTTGCCATAGAAACTAAATTAACCTTGCCTGCGCAATCACTAACAAGGACAACAATACCGCTTCCAATCTTATCTCTAACCTTATCACATAAATCTCTTAATGAACTAGCATCAACATCAGAAACTGAGTAAGAGATAACATTTACTCCTTCTATTACTTTTGCTGAATTCATAATATCATCTATTGAACTTCCTGCTAATTTACCCTTTAAATCAGCTATTTCTTTTTCTTTTTCTTTAATATCATTAGCTTGAACTTCTATCTTATTTATTATGTCCTTTTCTGAACATTTTAATGCACTACATGCATCTTTTAATAATTTTTGTTTTTCTTCTACATACTCGATAGCTGCAAAACCTGTCACTGCTTCCATTCTTCTAACTCCAGCTGCTACACCTTGTTCTGATACTATCTTAAATAACCCAACTTCACCAGAATTTTTAACATGTGTACCACCACATAATTCTTTTGAATAATCTCCTATGCATACAACTCTTACCTTATCTCCATACTTATCATCAAATAATGCTTTTGCACCTGATTCTTTTGCTTCATCTAAAGTCATAAGATTAGTTTGTACATTGTATACTTCCATTATTTTTTCATTAACTATCTTTTCTATTTTTTCTATTTCACTAGCTTCTAAGCCTTGGAAATGAGTAAAGTCAAATCTCAATCTTTCATTGTCAACATAAGAACCTGCTTGATGAACATGTTCTCCTAGAACTTCAATCAATGCTTCTTGTAGCATATGTGTTGCTGTATGGTTTTTACATATAGCCTTTCTTCTTAATTCATCAACCTTCATTGTTATATCATCATTAACCTTTACTGTTCCTTCTAGAACTTTTACATAATGAATAACTTTTCCACCTACATTTTTCTTAGTATCGAATACAGAAATTTTAAGTCCATTTGATTCTATTATACCTTTATCTCCAACTTGACCACCCATTTCTGCATAGAAAGGTGTCTTATCAGTTACTATATATCCTTTTTCTCCAGCTGATAGTTCATCTTTAAATTCAGTATCTGTTGCTAATACTAAAACCTTAGAAGCTGTTTCTAATGTGTCATATCCAACGAACTCTGTTTCTATTGTTCCTTCGATTTTATTTATTGGAGTATCTTCACTACCCATATAAGATGTTGTCTTTCTAGAAGTTCTTGCTTTAACTCTCTGTTCTTCCATCTTCTCATCGAATCCAGCTCTATCTACTTTTAAGTTTTGTTCTTCACATATTTCTTCTGTTAATTCATATGGGAAACCATAAGTATCATATAATTTAAATGCTTTTTCTCCACTTAATGTATCTTGTTTATTCGAAACTAATTCATCTGTATATTCTTTTAATATGCTCATACCTGCATCTATAGTTTTATTAAAGCTTTCCTCTTCAATTGTTATCATTTTCTTAATGTAATCTTGTTTTTCAACTATTTCAGGATAAGCTTTTCCATAGTTTTCAACTACTGAATCAACAATTTCTGTTAAGAATAATCCCTTTATTCCAAGATTTCTACCATGTCTAGCAGCTCTTCTTAATAATCTTCTTAATACATATCCTCTTCCTTCATTACTTGGAGCTATTCCATCTGCAAGCATCATAGTAACACTCTTAACATGGTCAGTTATTATTCTAAGTGAAATATCTTTAACCTTATCTTCACCATAATGCACTCCACATAAAGAGGTAGCTTTCTTAAGAATATTTCTAACTGTATCTATTTCGAATATATTATCTACACCTTGCATGATAGTTGCTATTCTCTCTAAGCCCATTCCAGTATCTATATTAGTTTTTTCTAGTTTTTCATAATTACCTTTTCCATCACCATCAAATTGAGTAAACACTAGATTCCAGAATTCTATTACTCTATCTGCATCTCCTGCTTCTACAAATTCCTCTGCTGTTTTAACTGGTTCTAAACCTTCTCCTCTATCATAATGTATCTCTGTACATGGTCCACAAGGTCCTGCACCATGTTCCCAGAAATTATCTTCTTTACCTAATCTAAATATTCTTTTTGGATCTATATCAGTCTTACTAGTCCATATATCATAAGCTTCATCATCATCTAAATAAATAGTTACATATAATCTGTCTTTAGGTATTTCTAACACTTCAGTTACGAATTCCCAAGCCCATGGAATTACTTCTTTCTTAAAATAATCACCAAACGAAAAGTTTCCTAACATTTCAAAAAAAGTACCATGTCTAGATGTTTTTCCTACATTCTCAATGTCCCCTGTTCTTATACATTTTTGACATGTAGTTATTCTATGTCTAGGTGGTTCTTCAACACCTGTAAAATATGGCTTTAATGGAGCCATACCAGCATTTATTAATAATAAACTCTTATCATTTTTAGGTACAAGTGAAAAACTGTTAAGTCTTAAATGTCCCTTCTTTTCAAAAAAGCTTAGATACATCTCTCTAAGTTCATTAGTTCCTATACTTTTCATAAATATTCCTCCTAAAAATTATCTGCTCTCCCTAAACGGAATAAAGTATAATTATTTTTTAACGTCATTACTAAGCTAATATAACTTAAATTTTCAAAAAATTAATACTTAATACTCATGAAATTATATATCCTCTTAAACGTTAAAAAACTTTCCCCCCTATAAAAAATAGGGACGAAAGTTATAGTTTCCGCGGTACCACCCTAATTATGCTTATTAGCATCTCTTAGTTAAAAATAAGGTTCAAAGGTAGCTTCAAGTTAGATCTATAAAAGTTCACACCTACCACTTTTTCTCTGAAATAGACTATTAACTCTACTCATCCTCATCATTACCTTCAGTATTCATATCAAATAAAATTATATTTTAGTTTTAAATAAAAGTCAACATCATCTTACTTTTAGCTTACATTCTTAGTCATTCTATAATCACTAGTATTCCTTATTATTACCTTTATAATGACTCCTATAGGAACCACTACTATCATTCCTACAAATCCTCCTACCTTTTCGCCTATTAGTAATAAAATAATTATTAAAAGAGGATGCATCTCTGTACTGTCACCAATAACCTTAGGTGACAACAAGTTTCCTTCTAGTTGTTGAATTAGAAAAAGTATTACCCCAACTAACAATGTATTGCTTCCTGTACTAATAAGTGAAACTAATACAATAATTATAATTCCAACTATTGGTCCAAAATAAGGAATTATATTTAATATTCCATTTATCACTGCCAGCAAAATAGGTAATTTAACTTTAAAAATAAATAATGGAAATAACGTTAATAAAAAAATAATTCCTGACAAAATAATTTGACCTAATAAGTATCTTCCTAACATTCTATTACACTCACAATATATATTAACAAAAACTTCTTCATTATCTTTAGGTATTATTTTTCGTATCCAATTAGCTATATTATCCCTATCACTTAAGAAATAATACACTAAAATAGGAACTATAGCATAAGATAAAATTTTGTCACCAAAAACCATTAAATATTTTATTGTTTTTTCTCCTATAATCAAAGCAAAAGCTTTTAACTTCTCTTTTAATTTGTTATATATATATATTCCTATCGGACTATCTTTTAATATCTTGCTATTTTCTATTTTATCCTGATATTTTTTTAGAATTTCCACTATATCATTTATATTACTAAGTTCTCTATACATTGCAGGTATAACAAGATATGCACACAAAATCATTATTATTATCAAAATAATTATTATACTAGCAGAAATAACTTTCTTATTCTTATATCTCTTATTAAAAAAATTTTTTATAGGATTAAGTATATTAGCTATAATAAATGAAATCACTAACACATTAATAATATCTCTAACATTATCTGCAAAAATATAGGTTATAATAATTATAATAGTTATTATAGTAAAACATATTATTTTCTTGTTAATATGATGTAGTAATGTTTTCATTAGTTAATTCTCTTCTCTCTTCTATAACCTTTAACTTGTTATGATCAGAATATAGCATAATAAAGCTATCACCTAAAACTAAATCCTTAAATAAAATAATTTCTTTTTCTTTATCTTTATTACTAATAACTATTGCTTTTATATTATAAAATTCATCTAATATTGCTTCTTCTACAACTCCTAATAAATCCCCCTTCCTATCTACCACTTGCATATTCAATATATCTGAAAAATGCATTCCATCCACATATTTTACAATACCACCACCAATATTCTCTCTATTGTTATCTAAAATATCCAAAGTATTTATGTATATATAATTATCATAGCAATCTCTTATAACAACACCTTTTATTCTACCCTTGCAAAAGTCTACTATAAAGTCTTCAATTTTACCTAACTTATCATCCTTAATCCAATAACTTTCATCGCATAATTCTTTAGTCGTAAGCATTCTTCCACCACCTTTATAAATTTATATTTATTATTTCCCTCAAATAAAACTTTTATACATGATTTAAAATAAAAACTCGGCTAATGCAATGTACCATCTTCAAAAGTCAAATTAGAAAATCTAACCTTTGGAGTTTTGTACAAATATTAACCGAGTTTTCACATTAATTTTTTATCTTGAAATTATAAATTTATTTTTCTATAAAATGTCTTGAAGTACTTCCTGTAAAATTACTGTTTTTATCTACAATAACAATCTCTATAGCTTCTAATCTCTTGCCATATCCGGCTGTTCCTGCTGGTTCATCATTTTTTGCCCAACCTAACCATCCATAACTTTCTGCATGTACTCTATAATATACATCATATTTATCTTTATCACTACCTGTTAGCTTTATTTTGATAGCTTCTAGTCTCTTGCCTTGTCCACTTGTGCCACTTAAAGCTCCATCATTTACATAATTCATCCAACCTATATCCTGTACATGAGTCCTATAACTTATTCCAAGATTGTTATTATTAGTAATGTTAATGTTTATTGCTTCTAATCTTTTTCCTTCTCCAGTTGTTCCACTTAAAGCTCCGTCACTTACATAATTCATCCAACCTATATTCTGCACATGAGTCCTATACTGAACCCCTGTACCTTTTTCCACATATGCCTTGTCTGTAGAGCCATTAAATTCCTTTGATTTTTCTATTAAAACTATTTCTATAGCTTCTAATCTCTTACCATACCCAGATGTTCCTGCTGGTTCGTCATTCTTTGCCCAACCTAACCATCCATAACTTTCTGCATGTACTCTATAATATACGTCATATTTATCTTTGTCACTACCTGTTAATTTTATCTTGATTGCTTCTAACCTTTTATTTTCACCAGCAAATCCACTTACTTCTCCTTGATTAACGTAATTTGTCCAACCTTTGCCTTGTACATGAGTACTATAACTCACTTGTAAATTTTCATCTCCATCAACATTTATTTGTATAGCTTCTAATCTCTTGCCTTGTCCTACTGTTCCACTTGTATTTCCGTTTTTTACGTAATTTAACCAACCAATACTTTGTATATAACTTCTATACTTTATGTCTACTCCATCTGTATTTGTATTATCTTCTTCTTCACTAGTATCCGGAGTAGTTATTCCTGTATTAGAACTTAAATAAGTAGAATCATTTTTTATAGTTGATTGCCATATTAATGCGAATTTAAAATTGGCTTTTGAAGCTATATAAAAAGAATAAATCTTATTTCCAGTAATTCCACTATACTTTTTACTTATAATATATTCACATTTTTCACTACTACCATTAGTGTCACAAGAATATAAATAATTATTTAATGAATAATATAATCGGTTATTATAATAACCCAATCTAATATTGCCATTTAAACTTTTAACTACACTACTTTTGTTTCCATTAATATCAGCTTTCATTATTTTATTATCATTTGGATAATACCAATAACCATCCTTATAATATAGTGCATTATCTAATTTTGATACATACCAATTAGAATATTTTGTAGATGTTGCTGATAGTCCAAGAGAGTCCCAACCATAATGCTCTAAAGCTGTAAATTCAGAATCATTTTTCATAAAATATGTATGACTTACATATCCATTTAAATCTTTACCATTAATAATTGGATCATCCCATGTAACATCTACTTGATAATATTTTCCATCAATATTAACCATATTCCACGCATGACTCATACTTGTACTGATTACAACAACAGAATCAATTCCATACTCATGCAAAAGTAATTTGTAAGCATTAGCATATCCATCACATACGCCTATTTTATTTACTAATATTCCATATGCTTTATGAGATTCATCAGAAACTTTTCCATATGTATTTAATGTATCATAATCATATTCTGCATTTAATACTAAATAGTCATGTATTTTTAAAGCAATTTCCATTTGTGACATAGATCCTGCATTAATATTTAATTCTTTTTTTACATTCTTTACTTCAGCTTGAATTTTATTATACTTATCTTGTATTTGACTTTTTGTCTCATTAAAATAGAAAAATATTCTATATACTTTATTTTCTGAATAGCTATATCTATATCCTTGTATACTTATACTATTATAAAGACATAAATCTTTATTATATATAGCTTCTACTAAATCTTCTAATTCACCTACCTTTATATCATAACTTGATAAATCAATTACTCCATTACCATTTTTCATATTGTTCACAGCATAAGATGCAATTTCTTCATAACTAGATTTTCCATTTGAATAATACGCCCTATCTGCTATATCTGGTGTTTGTAAATCTGACACCTTAGGTCTCTCATCTGCTGCATATACAACCTTTTCACCAGCAAACCTTACTCCACTTGGAAAAACACTTAAAATAATACAAAAACACATCACTAAAGAAATTATATTAATTTTTTTTCTCATAAATTTTCACCCCACTTTTCCTTTAATTTAATTATAATATTTTTTATTTTTTTAGTTCAAAACATTATGTAAACATATAAGTAATATTTTGTGAAGGACAAGCGTAATTAATAATTAAAATATAATAGCATTAGTTTCAGTAACCTATTGTTCCATATTATTTATACTAATCCCTAATTCTTCATGGTTATATTATTCTATATCTACCTAATAATTCTAACCTTAACAATAATGGTTACTTCCACTAAGCTTATTATATTTTAATTATTTAAGCGTTATGGTGATTTTTAGTGTATCTGGATTATTGCAAGTATCTTAAGTCTTCAGTAATTCTTACTTTAAAAAATTATTGAATATATTTTTTTGATTACTTATCTTTTAAGTTAATTAATATCAAATTATTGATTTAATTAAAATAATATTATTATAATGAAAAATCCAATGTTATTTGATAATGTTAATATTATGATTTTCTTTATTAGTATCAATATTATTGCTTTGAATAAATCTTCATAATGAATGATTATAATTAAAATATAATAGCATTAGTTTCAGTAACCGATTGTTCCATATTATTCATACTAATCTGTAATTCTTCATGGTTATATCATTCTATATCTGCCTATAATTCTAACCTTAACAATAATGGTTACTTCCACTAAGCTTATTATATTTTAATTATTTAAGCGTTATGGTGATTTTTAATATATCTGTATTATTTCAAGTATCTTAAGTATTCAGTAATTCTTACTTTAAAAAATTATTAACTATATTTGGAGGATTACTTATTTTTCATTTACTTAATGTCAAATTATTGATTTCTGTAAATGAAAAATCCAATGTTATTTGACAATGTTAATATTATGATTTTCTTTATTAGTATCAATATTATTGCTTTGAATAAATCTTCATAATGAATTTAGGATTTCTTATTATAAAAAAATTAAGATAGCGTTTAAAATGTTGTACTGTTTGAACTTTAGTGAGTTTACAACATTTAGCTACCTTAATTTTTTTATAGTTAGAAATACTTAATGAAATTATGCTATTTATGAAAACATATAATATTGATACTAATAGCAAACATAATATTAATTAAACTAAATAACATTGGATTTTTTACATATTATATTATTTACTTAAACATATAATTTTGATATTAATTATTGTAAAATATAAGTTATCTAACAATAAATTTTCAATACTTTTTTATAAAATTGCTTGTATAATACCGCCACCAAGCACTCTATTTCCATCATAGAATACAACAGATTGGCCTTTTGTAATGGCTCTTTGTTTTTCTTTAAATTTCACTCTAACTTTTCCATATTCCATTGGATAAATAGTTGCTTCTGCAGGTTTTCCAGAATATCTAACCTTTGCAGTACATTCAATCTTATCTTCTAGCTTATCAAACGGAATAAAATTAACATCTTTTGCTATTAGTTCATCTTGGAATATTTCTTCTTCACTACCTATTACAACTTCATTTTTCTTTGCATCAATTTTAGTAACAAATACAGGTCTTCCTAATGCTAAACCTAAGCCCTTTCTTTGTCCTATTGTATAATAAACAATTCCTTTATGTCTTCCTAATACATTACCATTTGCATCTACAAAATTTCCTGGTTTTACTTTTCTTGTTGAATTTTTTTCTATAAAACCACCATGATTATTATCTGGTACAAAACATATTTCTTCACTGTCTTTTTTATTATGAACTGCAAGCCCTATTTCTTTTGCTATTTCTCTTATCTTATCCTTAGTATAACTTCCACATGGCATTAATGTATGACTCAATTGATCTTGAGTAAAATTATATAACATATATGTTTGATCCTTCTTATCATCATCAGATCTTATTAACTCGTATCTACCATTAGCATTTTGCTCAATTTTAGCATAATGCCCTGTAGCTATATATTCAGCCCCTATTCCTCTTGCCTTATTAAGCAATTCATCAAATTTAAGATATTTATTACACTGAACACATGGATTAGGAGTTCTACCTTGCATGTATTCATCTATAAAATTATCTATGACCTTTTCCTTAAAGCTTTGTTTAAAATTTAAAACATAGAAAGGAATATCTAATCTAGCACAAACCCTTCTAGCATCTTCAACTGCTGATAACCCACAGCAACCGCCTTCATTCTCTATTTCATCTGGATCATTTGGAGCCATTCTCATTGTTATACCTATAACATCATATCCTTGTTCTTTTAGTAAATATGCTGCTACAGAACTATCTACTCCACCACTCATTCCAACTACAACTTTTTTCTTCATAATTCATCATTCTCCATATATTAACAAACTTAATTCTCTTTTATCAAATCTAGTATATGTCATTTATAATAAACCTTCAATAATTTTTATTACTTTAATCTAACACTGTTCATCTTATTATAATCGTCTACTATATCCTGAAGAGTTATTCCATTCATAACATTTTCAATACTATCTCTAATCTTTTCCCATAGAAGTCTAGTTGCGCAATATCTCTCATTATCACAATTTTCTCCTTCTATACAGTCTGCAATTTCTATAGGTCCTTCTAAAACCTTTATTACATCAGCAACTGTAATATCTTTAGGCTCTTTATTAAGTACATATCCTCCTTGTGCACCTCTGATACTTTTTATAAGTCCAGCATTCCTAAGAGGTGAAAATAATTGTTCTAAATAATATTCTGATAAATTTTGTCTTGCTGCTATTGTTTTTATAGACAATGGTTTAGACCCATATCCTAAAGCAAGTTCAACCATGGCTTTCACGCCATATCTACCTCTTGTAGATAATTTCATATATTTCACCTTCGTTCTATATAACTCACTATTTTAGGAGATATCATACCAAAATACTATGAATTTGTCAACGAACATAAATTAACACTACGCCTCTTATTTTTTAATATATATCTGAGAATTCTATTTCTGCTTTTTCATTTAGACTACTTCCTTCTATCATATTATTTTCTTCACATTCCCCTTCCATAGTAATATTAGGTATTCTTACAAGTATAGTTGTTCCTCTTTCATCACTTTCTTCAACTTTAACTATACCCTCATGAAGATTTACAATAGATTTTACAATTGCTAGTCCTATTCCACTACCTTCTTGTTTTCTTTTAAGTGATTTATCTGTTTGAACAAATCTCTCAAATATAAATTCTTGCATATCTTTTTCTATTCCAGGACCACTATCTTTAATTCTAATATCTACGAAATACTTGTTTACAGATAGCAACACCAAAATATCTCCACCTCTTGGTGTAAACTTCACAGCATTAGCAACTAAGTTAAGTACTACTCTTTCCATCTGAGTTGCATCTAATTTAACAAATAATTCTTCAACATCTGTATCAAACATTAAATTTATATCTTTATTTTTACAAAACGGTATTGTAGACATAGTAGTATCTTCTACTACACTTACAATATCATAATTTTTAAAGTTTGGTTTAAAAAATCCTGCATCATACCTTGATAAATCAATTATATTATTAACTAATCTTAAAATTCTCAAACAATTTTGAGAAATAGTCTTCTCATATTTAATGTAATAGTTAGCTACAGCCTCAATACCATTATTTTTTTCTTTATTTAATAACTGTATTGTAGAATATATTATATTAATAGGAGTTCTTACTTCATGTGATAAATTAGCAAAAAATTCAGTTCTTATCTTGTCATATTCTTTTATCTCTTCATACTTAAGTCTTATTCTTTCAAATTCCTTCTTCATTTTAGTACTTCTTGATACTATAATATAACCTTTTACTTTTTTATCTTCATCTAATAGTTTTCTAACTATTGATTCAACTTCTACAGGCTTGCTATCTTTATAATGAACATTATGTACTATAAGGGCACTTTCTTCACTTTTTGCTTTTATGAATTCACGAAGGAAAGTTATCTTATTATCTATGAACTCTTCATATCTAACTCCCTTAACATCATCAAGGGTGGTATTTAATATTTTAAGCCCTGCACTATTTATATATTCAATTTTTCCATCTAAATCAAATGTAGCAATAAGCTCTGTTATATTATCCGTAATTCCTGATAACTTCTTTTTATTTATTCTAAGCTTTTCATTTGCTGAAAATTCTTCTGTAATCTCTGTAGCAAACATTATGTAACACTCATCATTACATATATTTTCTTTTATAAGGTTTAATTCAAATATTTCTCCCTTATCTGATTTTACTTGGCCTACAAATCTTCCTTCTGAATTAACCATATTTCTAATATACTCTGTTTCATCTTCTTTTAATCTTTCAAAAACAGGTGATTTAGATAATATTTCATATTCTTCTTCTATATTTTTTCCTTTACCGCATACATTTTCTCTCATAGTTTTATTTGCATATATTATATAATGATCTTTATCATATATTAGAGTTTGATTGTAAGCATTGTTTTCAATTATTTCTTTAAACATATATAAATCTTTTTTAGTTTCTTTCATGCTTTCTATCTTATCCATAAACAGCACAAAAAAACCAATAATAAGCAATAAACAGCAAATAAATGTAAGCATAGCCGTAAATACAAATACTGACTTGCTATATTTAAAGAAGTAAATACATTTTACTAAACATCTAAGATTAAGCAATGATATACTTAAAGATATCACCGCATAAATTATATTTTTAGTTTTATAGCTCTTTATAAATAATCTAGTAATAGCAAAACAACTCATTATCCCAATTATTATCGATACTATTACTATCATATCTTTTATCTTATTGCTAAAAACAATATTACATTGTACAGATAATATATATCCTATTACTGTAAGTCCAACATTAAATATTATACTTTTTCTTTTATTATTTATAATACTTTGTGCAATTTTATTATAACTTGTTAAACATAGCATCAATACTACTCTGTAAGTATATGTACATAGAAAATAAAATTGGATTTCTTCATTTAAGAATTCTCTCTTATAAACAGTATATATATTTAATATCATCTCTAAAGATACGTTTAAATATATAAGAAATATATAAAACATATCTTCTTCCCTATTTTCATTATAGTAGAGTATACAAAATGCAACAGCTACTATAGACATTAATACATTACATATTTGAATTGTTTGATTACTTTTTACACTTGCTAATGTCACTTCTTCTACAATCACATTATTAGCAATAGCCCATAAAAAAATCAAATGTATAGCAATTGTACATATTATTATTCCTATTAATTTTTTATTTATTGCTTTTTGCTTTTCTTCACTATTTTTTCTCTTATTTATTAACATTTTTTCACCTTATCCCAATACTCTTTGCTTGTTCTTTCCATTTTATTATCTCCAAATTCATAATAAACTTTATCTTTTATGTTATCAGGTAAATACTGCTGTTTGACATAGTGATTCTTATAATTATGAGGATACTTATAATTAACCCCTCTATTAAGACTTTTTGCTCCACTATAATGAGCATCTCTTATATCTCTTGGTATACCATCCACTTCCATAGTATCTATATCATGCATTGCTGAATCTATAGCAACAATAGCTGAATTAGATTTAGGAGATGTTGCTAATAATATTGTTGCTTCTGCAAGTGGTATCCTAGCTTCTGGGAATCCTAACTCTCTAGCAGAATCAACAAGAGATTTAACAATAGACGCAGCTTGAGGGTAAGCTAGTCCTATATCTTCTGCTGATATAACTTGTAATCTTCTGCATATGGATATTAAATCTCCCCCCTTTATAAGTCTTGCTAAATAATGAATTGCAGCATCAGGGTCACTACCTCGTATAGACTTTTGAAAAGCACTTAATACATCATAGTGCTCATCTCCATCTCTATCATAATTAAAAGCCTTTACTTGAGTACTATCTTTAGCTACATTTTCATCTATGTTTATAACACAATTAGAATCAGGATTAGTTGAATTCATAGCTACCTCTAATCCATTAATTGCTTTTCTTACATCACCATTACTTGCTGCCGCAAAATACTCAATTGCTTTTTCTGTTACATTATATGTAATATTTATACATTCACTGCTTTGAATACGTATAGCCCTTAATAGTGCTTCTTTTACTTCTTCTTTATCTAATGGTTTAAATTCAAATATAGTACTTCGACTTAGTAATGCTTTAAATACATAATGATAGGGATTTTCTGTTGTAGATGCTATAAGAGTTATTCTTCCATCTTCTATATATTCTAATAAGGATTGTTGTTGTTTTTTATTAAAATTCTGAATTTCATCTAAATATAACAATATACCTTCTCTTCCCATAAACGTATCTAAATCATCACATATATTTTGTATATCCTTAAGAGATGCATTAGTTGCATTAAGCTTATAAAACTTCTTATTAGCCTTTCTAGCAATAATATTTGCAACTGTAGTTTTACCTACCCCAGGTGGTCCATAAAATATCATATTACTTATAGCACCACTTTTAACTATTCTATTTAATATCTTATTTTCTCCTAATATATGTTTCTGCCCATATACATCATTTAATTCTTCAGGTCTTATTTTATCTGCCAATGGCTTATACATACCTCTACCACCTTATTTCCTCTTAACGTATTTATATCTTCATCTTGTATCCATTTTCTCGTAAATATAATTCTTTTTCTTTGTAATCTTTCATTATACTTCCTACTAGATTATAAAATTCTTTCGAATGATTCTTATGTATTATATGACACATTTCATGAAGAACCACATACTCTAAAACATCTTCTCTAGCCATTACTAACCTATAGTTAAAATTCAAATTATTCACATAGCTACAGCTTCCCCATCTTGTTTTTGTATCTTTCATTCTTATCATATTAGGTGAAACCCCTAGCATCAAACTATATTTATTTATTTTATTTTTTATTATATTTCTAGCTACTTCAATTAAATATCTTTTTAAAACTATCTTAACATGTTCTTTGTTAGTCACGTATACACTAAACTCATCATTAGTAAATACAACATATTCTTTCTTTAAATCTTGTTGTATATTTATATTAATTTTTTTCTCTTCTCCTAAAAATAAGATTTTATCTTTTGGTAGTTGTTTATAATTCTTTACTTGATTTATCTTATTATCTATCCATCTAGAATGTTTTGAAACTACCTCCTCAATTTCTCCAATTGTAACGTTATAAGGTGCTTTAACTAAAATATTACCTTTTTCATCTATTGATATGGAGATAGTTTTTCTTTTAGAATATTTAACGCTATACTTCATCAAATCACCATTTTATCATATCTTTTCTTTATTATAATACCAAAACCATAACATATTATAAAGTGTAGATAAAATTGATATAAAATCATCTGTATACAATCTATTAGGTTGATATTTTATAACTGTTTCTACATGTGCTGATTTATTTCCAAAAACTCTAGCTGTATGAAGATATTGAATAGCCCATGGAGCTATTATATCCTTACTAGCTATAACATTTATTATTGCACTTAAATCATATTTTATTTTGTGAATATTTATTTGTTTTCTTGATGCTATTTCCTTTGCAATTATCTCAGATATCTTTCTTGAGTTTATAGCTATATTATTGATTGATAAAGAGTCTACTTCTTCTAGCTCTCTATATATAAGGTTTAAAACATACTCTATTTCTCTATACTTGCCACTGTTATATATTGTTTCAATTGTGTCTTTTAAATTATTCTTAAGAGTTTCTATAAGTGCTAAACTACCTTGCTTATAATAAGTTCTGCCTAATGTTTTCTCAAATGCATGATTCCATTTCACTTCTTCTTCATCATCTAAAATATAAAAATTAACAATCTCAACTTCTTTACTTTGTTTAAGTAGTTTTATAGTATAATTAAGTAATATTTTTATATTCTCCATATAATCTATATTCCTATTACCACCTAACATAGGAAGAGCTATTGTTCTAAATTTCTTTTCATTGAATTCAAGCGCCTTTATAAAAGCAAATATTGCTCGAACATTCTTATCATGATAAGAAAGCACATCATCTATTCCTTCATAAGACTCCATAGTTGCCATTAAGAAATTATATTTTTCATCTTTTATTTCCTCTTGGAAGTACTTAACATTCATTCCATTTATATTAGTTTCACAACTATTCTTGCTGTTTGCTTTTAACTTAAACTTCTTCTTAAGAGAGTTAAACACACTACCTTCTATCTCATTTTTATTTTTCTGATGTATTGAAAAAATAATCATATCTTCATGACTATCTACAATATCTTCTTTTATTAAATTAATAGTTTTATTACCATAGATACTATCTATAACACAAGTATTTACAATTTTATTCATTCTTATCTATACCATTACCCTTTCTCTTATAGTAATATTATCAGGCATCCTAATAATAATTACACTACTTTTTTATTATAAACATTTATTAATAAAATTATACAAACTTTTAACATCAGTAATAAAGAGTAAATAATTTTCGAGTTAATAATCTCCATAAATGTAATAAATTATGGTATAATTATATTAGGAAAAACCTTAATTTTACTATGTTTATGGAGATTTTATTATGAT
>NZ_JAHLQH010000051.1 GCF_018918325.1 Clostridium sp. MSJ-8
AAGAGATCTTTTCTTTAAAAGCTCTCTTATCATATAATCACGTATTGATTCAATTTGCTTTATATCTAATTTTTCTAAGAAATTATTAATTGTATCATAATGAGGAATCTCCTCTAAAGAACCTATTTCTAAGCTTTTAGCAATATTATTTATAGATTCTTCAGTGTTGAAATCCCTTGTCATTTTATTCATGCTAAATATTCCCGAAACATTTTTCATAATTACTGTAAACAGTAATATATCCGGTTTATATGTAATATAACTCGTATGTCTAACATCTTTAACTAATCTCAACTTCTTGTTAAAATCTCGAAAAAAGTGTTTTCTAATTTTAGTGAATTCCGCGAAAAAATTTATTTTTGATGCTTTTTCTCTCTTTTGTTTTCTTGTAATTTTTATCATAATAAAATCTCCATAAACATAGTAAAAATAAGGTTTTTCCTAATATAATTATACCACAATTTATTACATTTATGGAGATTATTAACTCGAAAATTATTTACTCTTTATTGCTGTATAGATTTATAGGGCAAAAAATGATAAAATATATAATGTTGTAAGAGGATAAAATAAAGGGGGAAAGTCAAAAAATAAAAAATTAGGAGTTAAAACAATGAATGAAAAAGAAAATAAGTTTAAGAACAAAAGACATAGCGAATTAAGCAGTGTGATTACGATGATTTTAGTATTGATATTTGCTTTCGCTGTAGTTTATGTAATACATATAGTGATGAAAACAGATACAAAAGAAACAAATATTTCAATGGAGGATATATCTGAGAATAAAGCTGAAGAGTATTTATATGAAAATAATTATAGTTTAGCTATTGAAGAATATAAGAAATTACAAGCAGAACAAGAATGGCCTAGCTATAATCTTAAGATAGCTGAGATATATTCTATAACAGGAGATTATAATGAATCTAATAGAGTATTAGAAGATAGCGTTATAAAAAGATATAATCTTTTTGATGAAAATGGTAAGGAAAAGTATGAAGATAAAGACAAAGAATTTTGTACCGAAGTTATATTTAATTTCCTTATGAATGGAGAGTATGAAACAGCATTAGAATATGGAGAAGTATTCTTACAAGAATCAAATAGTAAAGAATTACAACAAACAATGTTCATTGTGTATATGGCCAATAATAATGTGGAAAAAGCAAAATCAATTGTGGATAAATATAATTTAAATGTATCATCAGCAGAAGATTTAGTTGCATATGCTAGACTTGAACTTTTAGTAGGAAATGTTGATGGTGGATTAGAGAATCTGAAGAAAGCTTGGTATATAGATAATGAAGCAGAAGAGGTTTATGATATTATAGAGGAAATGGCAACACGTGATAAAGCAACTATATTAAATAAAATAAAGAAGTTATCTGAAGATAAACCAGAAGAAACATGTTATAAGGTATGGCTTGCAAAAATCTACTCAATGAATAAAGACAGTGTTGATGAAGCAATAAAGATTGTTGATACATTAGATAAAGATGTTACTAACAGTATGACCTTCAAAAAAGTTCTTGTGAGTATATATAAAAATAAAGGGCAAGATGATAAAGCTGAAAAATTATTAGATGATATGATGGCTGATTCTGATAATTCTTATATAGGTTATAATGCTGCATCATGGTACTATCTAGAAAAAGGAAATTATACAGATGCGTTAGAATATTGTAAAAACAGTATAATTTTAAATAAAAATTATATTAATAACTATGCTTATTTAATGCCAGAAATTATTAAAGAAAGTAATGAAACAATTGATCCAATTGTTTATTTTAGAAAGGCATTATGTAAGGAATTATACAATTATGACATCCTTTTACAGATGGGTGATTATTATTATGATCTTGAGCAAGATAAAAATTTATATCCTTCAACTGCAAGTGATGAAAAGACAAAAGATAATTCAGATGAAGAACTTTCTGATAATCTACAGAAATCTTACAAGTATTATGAATTAGCTTCAAAAATAAAATCTAATGATACAAATACTTATTACGATATGGCTATGGTAAATGTTATGGGAAATAAATTAGATGAAGCTACTAAATTGCTTCAAAAGTGTATAGAATTAAATAATAAGTCAATAAAATATCATAGAACTTTAGGAACAGTTTATTTGCTTGAAGGAAAAGATGATAAAGCAATAGAAGAAATAAGAAAAGCTTATAAAATAGATGATAAAGATATATTAACATTGAATAATGCTGGATGTTATTATATGAGTCGCAAAAATGCTATTCAAAGAGGGTTTATAAATATTGAAGCAGCATATAAAGGGTTAAAAGATGATACAGATGAAAAGATAAAAGAAATAATAACAGAAAACTATAATAAAGCAAAACAAACATATGATAGATATAAAAATTCTAATGATCAAAGTGTAAATATTCCAGATTTTATTTTGTTTTATTAAAAGTTAATATGTAGAGAAGAGAATAATAATACATTTTATTGTTATTTATTTAGATTAAGGAGAGATAAAAGTGAGAGGTACAAAGAGCATAGGAAAATTAATAGGGTTAATAATTATTGTCATAGTGGCTGGATTTTTATTTTATAAGAATTTTCAGCCACAACAAGGAATACGAGTAACTAAGTGGGATAATCTATATAATGAGAACAATATAAAGTTATATTATGAAGATGCTAATACTGTTTCTCAAAATAATAATTTGCAAGCTTTAAGAAAGACTTATAAAGTAGATGAAATATTATCAAAGGGAGAAACAGAGATAGATAAAGTACTAAAGACAGTAGATATATTAAATAGTATAGTAGAATATGATGATGTTGCAGATAGCAACTTATTAGATGGATATGAAATTTTAAAAGAAAAAGATAATAAGAAAAAAGCTACAGGAAGAGAAATGGCTGTTATAGAACGTGATCTATTGTATACAGCTGGATTTCAAGCTAGAGTTGGAGAATTTAGAAAAAGTGAACCTCAATTTCAAGATACCCCAGGATATTATGTGGTAGAATACTACAGCATAGAAAGTAATAAATGGGTTATGATAGATTTTAGGCACAGAGCATATTTTTCAAAAGGTGACATTAAGCAAAGTGCTATAGAAGTACTTAAAAGTGATACTGAAAAACTTAAATTTACAGGAAAAGATAAATATAGTGAATATAAAAAAGAATTTAAGAAATATCTATCATCATATACTATATCTATAGATAATACAATAAGTGCTGAGAATAGTAATAGTAATATTACGTACATAACATCAGAAAAAGACATTGATATTATGGAAGGAGACAAGTATCTTGCACCTACCATATTTACTAAAAACAAAGATATATTTAGTGATGAACCAAGTTATGAACCATCTGGAAAAGATAAGAGTACTAAACTAATTTTATTAAAAAAACAAGAAGCAAAAGATTCTAAAAATTTATATGTAATAGGAGCTTTTAGAGATTCTACAGTAATAAATAATTATTATATAAAAATTAATAATGCTGATTGGAAATTAATAGATGGTGTATACTATGAATATAAATTGATAGATGGGGAAAATAAAATTGAATTATCATTAGATGGAAAAAATACAATTAGTACAATAATTATAAATAAAGAAATTTAAGGAGTGTTAAATTAAGTGGAATTAATATTTATTATTAAAGCTATTATTATAGCCATAGTTGAAGGTCTTACAGAATTTATTCCAGTATCATCTACAGGGCATATGATATTAGTGGGAAATGCAATTAACTTTAAAGGGGATTTCGCCGATATGTTTGAAGTTGTAATACAACTAGGTGCAATTTTGGCAGTAGTAGTATTATATTGGACAAAGATTAAAGACAGCGTGATAGAATTTTTTAAGTATATTTTTACAGGCGGAAAAGAAGGAAAAGTAGGGTTTAAGTTTGGGATAAATGTAATAGTAGGTTCGATTCCAATGATGATAATTGGATTAACTTGTTATAGCAAAATAAAAAGTTTGTTTAAGCCAAGTTCAGTTATAATTGGATTCATAGTTGGAGGTTTATTATTAATTATTGTTGAAGAATTAGCAAAGATGCGTAAAAAATCTGTAGATGATATAGATTCTATATCTCCAATTCAATCATTTGTTGTAGGATGTTTTCAGGTATTAGCAGTATGGCCTGGTATGTCAAGAAGTGCTTCTACTATAATGGGTGGTTGGACTGCTGGGTTAAATACATCAATTGCAACAGAATTTTCATTCTTTTTAGCTATACCAGCTATGATAGGAGCTTCAGGTAAAGATTTAATGGAGTTTGATTTCTCAATTATGAATACTACATATTGGGTAGCATTAATTATAGGATTTATAGTAGCATTTGTAGTATCAATAATAGTAATGCAAAAATTTATTGCATATTTAAAGAAGAAACCTATGAGAGTTTTTGCTGTATACAGAGTTGCAGCTGGAATTTTGCTTGCAATATTAGTATTTACTAAGGTATTAACTTTGAGCTAAATAAAAAATATAATATTTGAGAAAGAGATTTTTATATAATCTCTTTCTTTTTTATTATTAATTGTATAAAAATTACTTTAAAGTAAATAAATTCTATGTTATTATTTAAATATACTATTAGTGTAAACAATATCAATTTGACTATTAAGTAAATATTTTTTTGATATAGGAGGCTATATAAAATATGGGAGAGCAGGTTAAAAAAATAGCACTATTAACAGGTGGAGGAGATTGTCCTGGGTTAAATGCAGTTATAAGAGCAGTTACAAGAACAGCTATAATAAACTATGGATATGAAGTAATAGGATACAAATTTGGATATAGAGGGTTATATAATAATGATTTTATTCCTTTAAATTTAGACACTGTATCAGGTATATTACACAAAGGTGGAACTATATTATATAGCTCTAATAAAGATAATTTGTTTGATTATCAAGTTGAGGAAAATGGTGTATTGATAAAAAAAGATGTATCAGATGTAGCAATACAAAATTTACAAAAAGAAGGGGTATATGCCCTTGTAGTAATAGGAGGGGATGGAACCTTAACTTCTGCAAGAGACTTTGCTAGAAAAGGAGTAAATGTAATAGGAGTTCCTAAAACTATAGATAATGATTTAGCATCAACAGATGTTACTTTTGGGTTTAATACTGCAATAGATGTAGTAACAGAAGCGTTAGATAGATTACACACAACAGCAGAATCACATCATAGGGTTATGATATGCGAAGTTATGGGCAGAAATGCAGGATGGATTGCTTTAGAATCTGGAATAGCTGGTTCAGCAGATGTAATATTACTTCCTGAGATTCCATATGATATTGAAAAGATAATAGAAAAAGTAGAAGAAAGAAAGAGGCAAGGTAGATTATTTACTATTATAGTTGTGTCAGAAGGTGCTAGACCTAAAGACGGAGAGGTTGTAGTAGCAAGAATAGTAGAAGATAGTCCTGATCCTATAAGATTAGGTGGAATAGGAAATAAATTAGCACAAGATTTAGAAGCTAGATTAGAGAATGAAGTAAGATGTACTGTATTAGGACATATTCAAAGAGGTGGCACTACTTGCACATATGATAGGATATTATCTACAAGATATGGAGTAGCAGCTGCTGAGATGATAAATGAAGGTAAGTTTGGTGAAATGGTTTGTTTAAAAGGAGATAAAATATCTTCAGATAGTTTAGAAAATGTTATAGGGCAAAAGACAAAGTTAGTAGATGTAGATGGAGAGCTAGTTCAAGTGGCAAGAAAGATAGGAATATCATTAGGCAATTAAAATATAATAAGTAAAATATATTTATATTGTAAAATATAATGATATAATTTAGTTATCATAAATAAATCAGTTAAGAGTAGGTGAAGATAATATGAAATCTATAAAGAGATATTTAGACAGTAGAATAGGAAAATATGGTTTATATTTTGAAGATTTAACAAGTGGATATGTATATGGAAGTAATGAACATGAACCTATGACAGCAGCAGGATGTATGAAGCTATATATAGCAATCTCTTTAATAAAAGAAGTAGAAGAAGGAAAAGTAGATTTTATGGCAAAAATACCTATCAATAGTAAAGATAAGGTATATGGTACAGGAATAATTCATGAATTTAATGAAAGGGAATATACATTATTTGAATTATTAGTAGCTATGCTTATTCAAAGTGATAACACAGCAGCAAATAAGATAATAGATATTATAACTATAGAAAATATCAATAATCATATAAAGGAAATGGGGTTAAAAGATACAATTTTAAATAGAAAAACATCAGATGAGAGAATTCCTAGAACAGATATAGAAAATATAACTACAGCTTATGATTTATCTAAAGCATGGAAGATTCTTCATGAGGCATCATACTTAAATAAAGAAGATAGTACAATGTTAATTGACATATTAACAAGACAGCAAATAAAAAATAAATTGGCATTATATATACCAGATGATTTGAAATATGAAATTTCAAGTAAAACAGGCGATAAAAGTGGTGTAGAAAATGATACAGAATTAATTAGTTTACCTAAGGGAAAGTTTATTTTTACTGTTTTATCTATGGATATTCCTAATAGTGTATATGGTACAGTAACTTTGGCTAAATGTGGTAAGATGATGTGGGATGAAATAATGAATAATTGGCATTAAATATTTATAAATAAAAAAATTAAGTTAGCTAAATATTGTAAACTTGCTAAAGTTTAAGTGGTACAATAATTTTAATGCTAACTTATTTTTTTTACTCTATATGAAAATATATAAAATTTAATCATATAATTAAAAGAACCAAATTTAGGAGATAATTATATGAAAAAAGAAATTACAAAGGCAGTAATGATAACATTAGTTATAAATATTTTTATGGTAGTATTATCATATAATTTATTAGGAAGACAGTCTAAGAAAGAGGTTCCTGAAGAAAGGCTTGAAGCAAAAAATGTTTTGAATATTGCTGGAGATAACATAGCTAGGATATATATATCAGAAACCGGAAAAATATTAGAAATTAATGTGGAAGAATATGTTGCTTGTGTAGTAGCAAGTGAAATGCCAGCAAATTTTAACCCTGAAGCGTTGAAGGCACAGGCTATTGCAGCTAGAACATATTATTATGCAAAAAAAGAAAGTAAGTGTAATAATGGAGAAGGAGCTGACATATGCAATGGAACGCACTGTCAAGCTTTTGCAGTAAAGGATAAAATATTAGAAAAATGGCCTGATAGTAAGAAAGATGAGTATTGGAATAAAATAAATAATGCAGTATTAGATACTAAAGGAAAGGTTATAGTATATAATGGAGAGCTAATAAAATACCCTCAATATTTTGCTACAAGTTGGGGAAAAACAGAATCATTAGAAGGAGTTCCGTATTTGGTATCAACGGAGAGTAAGGGGGAAGAGATAGCACCAAAGTACAAGTCAGAAGTAAAATACAGTGTTGATGATTTTATAAACAAACTGAAATCTAAATATAACATAGAAGATATAAATAGTGATAATATAGCATCTAAGATTAATATACAATCCTATACAGAAGGAGGAGCTGTAGAGAATATAAAAATTGGTGATAAAGTTATATCAGGAATTGAGTTTAGAAGCTTATTTAATACTAATAGTACTAATTTTCAAATCTCAATACAAGGTAATGAAGTTACAATATCTTGTATAGGATATGGTCATGGAATTGGAATGAGTCAATGGGGTGCAGAAGTTATGGCAAGAGAAGGAAGGAATTATGAAGAGATATTAAAACATTATTATAAAGATATAGATATATGTGAAGTGAGTTAAAAAATATTGGAACAAAATCGTCAAGGTTATTATAGAGCCTTGACGATTTTTTTACTCTTTAAGAAAGTATATTTTGTTTGTAGTTATGGATAAGTATTTTAGATATAGTATTTAAGTAGTGTTAGAGTATATTACCTAAAAGAGTAAAAAAATAGTGATATGCAAGAATTCTGAAAACAGTTTTTTGACCTTATTATAATGACTTAAAAAGAAATATTTGTAGATTAATGTAGAAAGAAAAAATTAATAGTGATGTATGTTTTTTAGTAATGGAGGAAATAATAAAAAAAGGAGGTGCAAATATGGATAAAAACTTTAAGTTTAAAGCAAAAAACTTTTTCAGAAGGGAGGGGTTCTATATAGCGTTATTTCTTTGCTTATCTGTAGTTATAACTGTTACAGCAATTTCATATAAGATATCAAAAGATAGAAAACTAGAACAAGCTAAAGAAGATACTGTAAGTAATGATTTTTCAATAGAAGATAATAGTAGTGTTAACGAGATGCAAAATGCAGCTAGAGTTGAGAATGACTCAGAAGAATTAGAAACTACATCAGAAGAAGGAACAGCAGAAGTTAATGCTGTTACTGAAGTAAGCTTTAATAATCCTGTAGAAGGAACTATTAGTAGAGAGTATTCTGAAACACCTATCAAATATCATGAAACAGATAATAGTGTGATATATAAGACAATGAATGGTATAGATATTAAAGCTAATATTGGAACTGAAGTAAGAGCAGCTGCTGATGGAATTGTAGAAAAAATAGAGAAAAACAAGGGAGAAATTACCGTGGAAGATGGTGTTAATGTTGTTATATTACATCAGAATGGTATGAGAACAAAATATTCTAATTTAGATTATGATGTTTTAGTTAATGAAGGAGATGCAGTTAATAGTGAAACAGTAATTGGCAAGGTTGGTGCTACTGCATCCTTATTTAAAGAAGGATATGATGAACATTTAAATTTACAATTATTTGATGAAAATGGAGAACAAATTAATCCATCTGAGTATTTTAAATATTAAAATGTAATACTATTAATCAGTCATAAATATTAATTGTATGGCTGATTAATTGAGTTATTTATTAGAATTATATAGCATAGTTATAGACTATATAAAATATGGAGGTAACTAACAATTATTTATTATGTAAAATATTAATAATTTTAGTGATGTAATAATGTTGACAGCCTCCCATATTCATAAAGAGTATGGAGCGATGTAAATGTATACATCCAAAAATCCATTGAATTGCTGGAAACTCGTAAAGGCACATTGACTAAAACGTAAGTATGAAAGATGGCTAGACGTGAAAGTTACGAAAGTAGAAAAAACTAATGTGTATGGCATAAGGTTAAATCCTAAGTGTTTGTAAAAATCGACAATCAGCAGGTAAGCTCTTAATAGGAGAAACTTCAACGACTATTCTGTAATGGAAGTACACTCAAGTGAGTGGAAGTGGTGGATACCTAACCTATTAGTTAGGTAATGATATAGTCTACACTTATATGAAAGTATAAGAAGTTCATAAGAGAACTGGTATGGAGTAACGCACCATACTGAATGGCACATAAAACTTATATTTGTTATAAGTTTTTAGCATGACGGCGAAAAAGTTGAAAGACTACATTGAGGAACGTGTTATAGAAGTAGCACAATACATTATAGATTCAAAAGCCACTATTAGAAAAACTGCAAAGGTATTTGGAGTGAGTAAAAGTACTATACACAAAGATATGACAGAAAGATTACCTAAGATAAGTCCTGCAATAGCAGAAAAAACTCATAGTATTTTAGAATTAAATAAAGCTGAGAGACATATAAGAGGCGGTAAAGCCACAAAATTAAAATACAAAGCTATTGAATGAAAATTACATTCAATATATAATATAATGAAGGAAAACTTATGAAAATTATATTATATATACATGGGAGTGAATTACATTGTGGTTTTGGAGAACAGGCGCTGAACTAGGAATAGATCTAGGAACAGCCACCGTATTAGTTTACGAAAAAGGCAAAGGAGTTGTTTTAAAAGAGCCTTCAGTTGTTGCTATTAATAAGAATAATAACAAAATATTAGCAGTTGGTGAAGAAGCTAGAAAGATGATAGGAAGAACACCTGGAAATATAGTGGCAATAAGACCATTAAAAGATGGTGTTATATCAGATTATAATACAACAGAGATGATGCTTAAAGAATTTATAAAAAAAGTTGCAGGAAAGAGAAATTTGGTAGCACCTAAGGTTATGGTGTGTATTCCATGTCAGGCAACAAAAGTTGAAAAAAGAGCAGTAATGGATGCTACTATAAGCTCTGGTGCTAAAAAAGTTCATTTGATAGAAGAACCTTTAGCTGCAGCAATAGGTGTTGGGTTAGATATAACTAAACCAGACGGTATAATGATAGTAGACATTGGTGGTGGAACAAGTGATATAGCAGTTATTTCACTAGGTGGAATAGTTGTTAGAGATTCTATAAAGGTTGCAGGCGACAAGTTTGATGAAGCCATAATTAGATATGTTAGAAATGAATATAAAGTAATGATTGGAGAAAAGACAGCAGAAGAATTAAAGATAGAGATTGGATCTGTGTTTAAAGATTCAAGAAAACTTACTTCAATTATGAAAGGTAGAGATTTAGTGACAGGACTTCCAGTTGAAATTGAAATTACAACTGAGGAAATAAGAATGGCGCTAGTAGATATAGTTAATGGAATAGTTCAAAGTGTAAAGAATGTACTTGAAAAAACACCACCTGAACTTGCTGCAGATATAATTGAAAAAGGTATAGTTATGACTGGTGGTGGTTCATTATTACATGGACTAGACAAGCTAATAGAATGCGAAACAGGAATAAAGGTTATTGTAGCTGAAGATTCAGTTGAATGCGTTGCAAAAGGAACAGGAAAAGTATTATCATATTTTGATAAATTAGATTTTGATGACGAAACTGGAGAAGTTGAATTAATTGATTAATAATTAAACATAAAAAAAGATGATTCTATTTTTAGATATCATCTTTTTTTATATCTATAAAAATATATATTTGAGTGTTTGCAAGTTAGATTTTATTCTAAATCTTTATTAAATATAGTTAATATTTTTGTTAGTAGAATAAGCAAGCATAATTGCATTTGCAATTACATTTGCCATGTCTAATATTAGAGCTAATCTTATAGAGTGAGATGAGAAATAGTCTGAATTATTAGTTGAATCAACTATACCTATTATAGATGCGACACCGACTTTAGGTAAATTTTTACCGACACCTTTCCCAGGATGAATAGCATAATCTCGAGTATGTATTTCTCCAATAGAATTTACATCTCCTAAACATGCATCTATTCCTATTATGCAAGATTTAGGATGTAACTTATTTATTTCATCAAGTCTGTTATTTATATTTAAGGCATGAATTGGATGATTAATGGTTCCATATATAGGCAGTGGGAAAAATTTAGATTCAAGAAGAGTCCCTACTAGAGGACCTAAACAATCACCTATACACTTGTCTGTGCCTATACAAATTATAACAGTATCATCTTTTATATAATTTAATAAGGAATTTGCTATTTCATAATATGCAAATGGAGAATTATAATTAACTTTTCTTCTAATCAAGGTATCACCTCCTAAATTAATATATGAAATTAATAAATAAAATATTATTTATCAGGTTAATAGCTAAAGGATTACATATACTAATAATCTAATATTTAGGGTAATTATTTTGAGATTTTGGAATAAGTTGTATTAATATTATTTATATCAAGTTTAATAGTAACATTGAGAAAAAGAGAGAAATGACAAGAAAATCAGCTTTATTTTTGCTAAATAAGGAATTATAGAGTTGAAATATTTAGTCAATATATATATACTAACTATTGTTGATTGAGTGACGTGTTCACTTGATTGGTTACAAAGTTTAAATGGTCAAGTTAATTAAGGATGAGTTCCCGAGTGGCCAAAGGGGGCAGACTGTAAATCTGTTGCATCTTGCTTCGATGGTTCGAATCCATCCTCATCCACCAATAAAAGACTTCTTGTATAGAGGTCTTTTTTGCTATTTGGGAAATTATATATATATTTATTGATAATAATAGTTTAAAATAATATTGATTTATAGTTGTAACTATGATAGTATTTAACATGAAAACAAAATAAGAAAACTCTTATCAAGAGAGGTGGAGGGATAGGGCCCGATGAAACCCGGCAACCTGTATATTCAAGGTGCCAATTCCTGTAGAAAAATGTTTTCTACGAGATGAGAGGAGATAGGAAAAGAGGTCTCTTCATTATATATGAAGAGTTTTTTTTATATTGTTTGAGATAAAAATCGAGAGGAGAGATTATATGAAGAAATTATTTACTTCAGAATCTGTTACTGAAGGACATCCAGACAAAATATGTGATCAGATTTCAGATTCTATTCTAGATGCAATTATAGCACAAGATCCAGATGCTAGAGTTGCTTGTGAAACATGTGTTACAACAGGTATGGTAATGGTAATGGGAGAAATATCTACAGACTGTTATGTTGATATTCCTAAAGTAGTAAGAAAAACAATAAAAGATATTGGATATGATAGAGCAAAGTATGGCTTTGATGGAGATACTTGTGCTGTATTAACTTCTATAGACGAACAATCTTCTGATATAGCAATGGGTGTTGATGAAGCATTAGAATCTAAAAAGGGAGAAAAAGATGATGTTGAAGCAGTAGGAGCTGGAGATCAAGGTATGATGTTTGGATTTGCTACTAATGAAACACCAGAATATATGCCATTTCCTATAGCTATGGCTCATAGATTATCTAGAAGATTAACAGAAGTAAGAAAGAACGGTACTTTAGATTATTTAAGACCAGATGGAAAGACTCAAGTTACAGTTGAATATGATGATAACAAGCCAACTAGAGTAGATGCTATAGTTGTATCAACTCAACATAGTGAAGATGTATCATTAGAACAAATAGAAAAAGACATAAAAGAATATGTTATAAATGCTGTAATACCTCAAGAATTCTTAGATGAGGATACAAAATATTATATTAATCCAACAGGAAGATTTGTTGTTGGTGGACCTCAAGGAGACTCAGGCTTAACAGGAAGAAAGATAATAGTTGATACATATGGTGGATATGGTAGACACGGTGGTGGTGCTTTCTCAGGAAAGGATCCAACAAAGGTTGATAGATCAGCTGCATATGCAGCAAGATGGGTAGCTAAGAACTTAGTTGCTGCAGGAGTTGCAGAAAAGCTAGAAATACAATTAGCATATGCTATAGGAGTTGCTAAGCCAGTGTCTATTCAAGTTGAAACATTTAAAACTGGTAAAATAGATGAAGAAAAGATAGTTGACATAGTAGAAAAAGTGTTTGACTTAAGACCAGGAGCTATTATAAGAGACTTAGATTTAAGAAGACCTATATATAGACAAACAGCTGCCTATGGACACTTTGGAAGAACTGATGTGAAACTTCCATGGGAAGAATTAAATAAAGTAGACGATATTAAGAAATTATTATAATTTGTTTTTGGGGTGTTAACTGTTTAGTTGACACCCTTTAATTTTATATTTAATATAAATATATGAAATTAAAGTATATGGAGTTGGATAAAAGGTATGGAAGTGCTTGAGGGATTTGTAGAGAATATAGTATTTAAGAGCGATGAAACTGGATATGTTGTAGCAAGAATAAATTCAAATAATAATATTATAACAGTTGTTGGGAATATTCCGTATATATCTGAAGGACAACATTTGAAGATTACAGGTAATTGGATAGAACATAAGCAGTTTGGTAGACAATTCTCTATGAGTTCTTGTGAAGAGATACTTCCTACTACAGTTGATGCTATAGAGAGATACTTATCTTCTGGAATAATTAGAGGAGTCGGACCTGTAACTGCTAAGAAAATAATAAATCATTTTGGAGATAAAACATTAGAGATTTTTGATAACAATATTGAATTATTAAGAGAAGTAGATGGAATAGGCGAAAAGAAGTTCAATATAATATATGAGTCGTATATAGAACAACATGATTTAAAGAATGTAATAATTTACTTTCAAAGTTTTGGAATATCACAAGGACAATGTTTGAAAATATATAAGAGATTTGGACCTAATGCAAAGGAAATTATTAAGGAAGATCCATATATACTTTGTAAAGAAATAAAAGGAATAGGTTTTACTACAGCAGATAAGATAGCTTCTCTTATTGGAATAGAAAAGGATAATAAATCAAGAATAAGTAGTGGTATTAATTATATTTTGGGGCGATTTTGTGGATATGGCAATACATACATGCCCAAAGAAAAATTAATACAAGAATCAAAGGAACTATTAGTAGTTTCTGAAGAATTAATACAAGAGTGTATTATTGAAGATGGAGTATCTCAAAAAATAATAGTTGAAAAAATAGGAGAAGTAGAGTCGGTATTTCTTCCTTTATATTATTATAGTGAATTAGGTATAACAGAGAGAATAGCAAAACTTTCTTTAGAAAATAATAATATAATAAAAGTAGACATAGATTTTGAAATAAAACTATTTGAAGAGATCAACAATATAACATTTGCAGATTCTCAAAAA
Source organism: Clostridium sp. MSJ-8 (assembly GCF_018918325.1). GTDB lineage: Bacteria > Bacillota > Clostridia > Clostridiales > Clostridiaceae > Clostridium. Next base: position 14,368 of record NZ_JAHLQH010000051.1, read on the forward strand.
GAAGCTATAGTTAATGCATTCTTAGATGGAATAGAAATCATCACAGGTGGTCCTGGTACAGGTAAAACAACAATTATAAAAGCAATTATAGATATATATGAAAAAGAAAATATGAAAGTAATATTAGCAGCTCCTACTGGAAGAGCTGCTAAAAGAATGACTGAATCAACAGGCAAAGAAGCTAAAACTATTCATAGATTATTAGAAATAAATGTTAATGATGATAATGAAGAGTTTGCATCTAATGACGAACCATTAGATGCAGATGTTATTATTATAGATGAAGCTTCTATGATAGATATATTTTTAATGCACAATTTATTAAAAGCAATTAAACCAGGTACAAAGCTAATTCTAGTAGGAGACATAGACCAATTACCATCAGTAGGGCCTGGAAATGTTCTTACAGATTTGATAAATAGTAACCTTATAAAGGTTATCAGATTAAAAGAGATATTTAGACAAGGAGCAGAGAGTTTAATAACAGTTAATGCTCATAGAATTAATAATGGAGAAATGCCATTATTGAATCAAAAAGGCAAGGATTTCTATTTTATACGAGAAGAGAATTTGGATATTATATTAAATACAGTATTAGATTTAGCAAATAGAAGGCTACCTAATTTTAATAAAAAGTGGAGTAAGGTAAGAGATATTCAAGTATTAAGTCCAATGAAAAAGGGAATATTAGGAGTAATTAATTTGAACGAAAAATTACAACAGATATTAAATCCACCAGCTAATAATAAAAAAGAAAGAAAAGCGAAAGGCATAATTTTTAGAGAAGGTGATAAAGTTATGCAAACTAAGAATAATTATTCTATAAAGTGGCTTGGAGTGGAAAACAATGAAGAAGTATCTGGAGAAGGCGTTTTCAATGGAGATATGGGATATATATATTCAATAGATAAGGAAGATGGAACAATAACTGTTATTTTTGATGACAAGAAGGTAGTATATAATCAAGAAAATATTGATGATTTAGATTTAGCTTATGCTATAACTATACATAAGAGTCAAGGAAGTGAATTCAAGGTGGTTATTATTCCTGCCTTTATGGGGGCACCTATGCTACTTAACAGGAATCTCTTATATACTGGAATAACAAGAGCAAAGGAACTGGTAACAGTGGTGGGATCTCCTAGAGCCATGAAGTATATGATAGATAATAATAATTCATTAGAAAGATATTCATCATTAGAATATAGAATTAAAAATTTAATAAATGTAATTGGGGATAATAATTAGAATTTTAGTGAGAAAAATAGTAGGTGAAAAGATGGAATATATATTAGAATCTGAAATTAATAATTGGGAAATGGAAGTATATATATGGTATAGAGATAGTAGTGTTAATATGTTATCTATAAGAACTATACCATTTAATACATCGATAATATTTAGAAAAACTATACTTGATGTTATAGATAAAAAGGGCAAGATATTATATTTATGGGCTAAAAACTGTGAGAATAAGAGTTTGGTAGGAGCTTTAAAAGAAAGAAATAAAGCTATAACTAGCTATTATATGGAAGATAATGAAGGAGTATGTGATATTAATTTTTGCAATTATAACAATATAGATAAAATAAGTGGATCATATGATTTGGTTATATATGATGATGTAGCAGTTTTTTCTGAAGCAGATACAAAGTATCTTAAATCAATAAGCAAAAGTATTTTAAGATTAGCTAAGAAAGTTATATTTTATGATACAGATCATACAATAAAGAAATGTCAGCATATGGACTTTTTACCTTCTGATAATCCAGCACCATTTGTTGAACCTAGAGTTTTAAAGACGAGAATTAATTTGAATTTAGATATTCCGTATATATTATATGAATATTTAAAATGGTTTGCAGAAAATAAAAGAAAGATAATAGTATATGTACCAGATGAAGAAAAAATAATATCTGTTTACGAATACTATACTAAAAAGCTAAAAATGAAAAGAATAAAAATAATTCCATTATTAGCTTCAGAAGAAAAAATAATAAAACAAAGTGTATTACAATCTACAAATGAGTCAACAATAATAATAACAAATTGTATAGAGGTGAGTTTGGAGAATTCTCATATTGGTAATGCAATAGTTTTATTTGCTGATGATAAAAGATTTACATATAAGAAATTATTATTTTTATGTGCAGAGATGAGAAGGATAAACAAAGAATTACCAGAAGTATTGTTAGTTGCAAAAAGTGAAACTGATAACATTGAAGCTGTAAGAGACATTACTAGAGAATATAATAGATTGAAATGGGAAGAAAATGTTTTAAAGTAATAAAAGAGAGTGTAAATGCTATATTAGATATTATATATCCTGTTCAGGCAAAATGTATTTCTTGTGGAAAAGATGATATAGAAGGAATATGCGATGAATGTAGAGAAAACATAGCTTATCTTGATGAAGAAATATTAGGAATAGGATATTATAATAAAACATTAAAGAAGTTAATTATTGAATTTAAAGGACATAAGAACTTTGCTGCAGGAAATATTTTGGTAGAGCTTATTGCAATGAAATTAGAAGATTACGATAGAGAATATTTATTAACTTATATACCTTGTAATAAACATACTATTAGAACTAGAGGATTTAATCAATGTGAGTATATAGCAAGAAAACTAGGAAGTATGCTAGGTTTCTCAGTTATTGATAGTTTATATAAGAATAATTCAATAAAGATTCAAAAACATTTATCTAAACAAGAAAGAATAGATAATTTAAGAGGTGCTTTTATAGTAAAGAATAGCAAAGATATCATAGGAAAAAAGATAATTGTAATAGATGATGTTATGACAACTGGAGCTACATTAAATGAAGCAAGAAGAGTTTTATTAGAAGCTAAAGCTAAAGAAGTTATAGTTCTGGCACTTGCAAGAGCAAAGCTATAAAAAATACCTCTAGATGTAATGTGGTGATATGTTTAACTTTATTAGAAAAATAAATAAAAGAATCTGTTATAATGGCTAAAAAAAATCGACGCCTTAAAAAAGTCGTCTTGTTGATTTTTTTATATTTTTAAATGTTTATTTTCTTTCTTTATCGGCAAATACAATACATCTACCACCAATAATATTACCAATTGTTACAAATAATAAACTTAGAAGCAACTTGCCAATCTTAACATGCACACCACTACATATACCTATAGTGTAATATGTAAAGTTGGCAACAATATGTTCTGTAGACATTAATACAAAGCATAGAATTAAGAAACCACTTATTAAATAATTTCTTTCTTTTTTGAATGCTGCAACGGATGCACATACTAATATATTACATGCTATACCACTTATAATCATTTGAAGTGGATTTAATGATAGTTTTTGTGAAACAAGATTAGCAACATCAGGTTTAATAATTTGATATAAACATACTGAAGTTACAATTCCACCTACAAGGTTTCCTACCCAAGTTATAGCTAAGCTAGATGCGTAATCCTTTAGAGCCATACTAGAATTGCTATAGACCTTTCCAGTAAATAAGTTTGTGTTAAATAGCATAATTAATAAAAGCCCTAGATAAAAAGTAATAGCAGCTAAAAAGGCATTATTTGTTTTACTTAAGGTTATTAAATAACAAAAACAACCTAAAGATATAGATGCACCTCCTAAAATGCTATTTGTGAAATTTTTCATAAATTAATCATTTCCTTCCCCGCTAAGATATTTTAATTAAATCATATATGAAAAAAAAAATCAATTTTATAAATATCATTATATTTTAATATATAGATATATAATCTTGACAGTTAATAATACTTATATATAATAATAATGTAGAGTTAGGTCTGTGGTTGAAAGTCGATGCTAGTCGCAGGCAAAACGATCCACGTAACTTAAACAAAGTTTTAATGAGCATGGTGCGGTATAGAAGTAAGTCCTGCCAGTTATTTAGCTGAGAGGGTTAGTAGTGAGAGGGTAATTCCGGGTAGCAAAAGCTCCAGCAGGCGAGTGTGGGGGCAAAAACCAGGTCAGCTGACTCTATAAAAAAGAATGCATATCACATGATTTGTGATATGCATTCTTTTTTTAACGTATAGGAAAGTATATTTATAATATTAACAATAGTTTATTTTAATTTGCGTAATTGATAAAATTGTATAAAAAATGAGAAAAATGAAGAAAAAATAAGCATAGAAAATAAAAAAAAGACTATATAAATAAACATTGTGAAAATATTCTGTAAATTAAAAAAATAATGGTTGAGTTTTTTATTACAAAAGAGTAAAATTATATCAACAACAAGGAACAAAACAAATATAAATTCAACATATGAGAGGGGCTGGGCTTATGAAAGTTAAAGTTGTGGCAAAAAATATAGAGGTTACACCTGCCTTAAAAGAGATGGTAGAAAAAAAGATTTCTAAATTGGATAAATATTTCGATCCTAATATAGAAGCTAAGGCTACTCTAAGTGTTCAGAAAAATAGCCAAATTGTAGAAGTAACTATTCCATTTAATGGAGTTGTTTTAAGAGTCGAAGAGAGTACAGATGATATGTACAAGTCTATTGATTTAGCAGAAGAAAAATTACAAAGACAAATAAGAAAACAAAAAACAAAGTTGTCTAGAAAGAATTCAGGTGGTTCTTTAAGATTCCCAGATTTCATTCCAACAGAAGTTGCTGAATCTGATGAAGACGAACCAGCATATAAAGTAGTTAGAACTAAAACATTTGATGTAAAACCAATGTCTCAAGAAGAAGCAATACTTCAAATGGAATTAGTTGGTCATAATTTCTTTGTTTATCAAGATGCTAAGAGTAATAATGTAAATGTAATATATAAGAGAAAAGATGGAAATTATGGCTTAATAGAACCAGAATTAAGATAAGATAATAAGAACTCCTCAGAAGAATTGCTGGGGAGTTTTTTTCTTTAGAAAATTATATTTTGTTTGTAGTTTAGGATAAGTATTTTAGATATAATGATTAAGTGATGTTAGAGTTATATTATTTAAAGAGTAAAAAAGAAAAATAGTGCCATTATAGGTTCGAAAAACAAGTTTTGAAACCTGTAATAATGGATAAACAAAATCGATGGCTTCATAATCACCTTGACGATTTTGTTCTATTTTTTAATATTTTATGTTAAAATCTTGTTATTTAATGTGTATATTTGTTGATAACAATTGTAATACAATGGTATAATTTAATAACGGACACGTGATAATTATTTTTATGAAAGCAATGAAAGGAAGGAATTATGGGACTATTTAAAAACATATTCAAGTCATATAGTGAAAGGGAAGTAAATAGAATTATCCCTACAGTAGATAAGGTAATGGCATTATCAGATAAGATGCATGCATTATCAGATGAGGAACTTAGAGCTAAAACAGATGAATTTAAAAAGAGATTAAAAGATGGAGAAACATTAGATGATATTTTAGTAGAAGCATATGCAGTTGTGTGTGAAGCATCTATTAGAACATTAGGATTAAATCCACATAAGGAACAAATTATAGGTGGTGTAGTTCTTCACCAAGGAAGAATTGCAGAAATGAAAACAGGAGAAGGTAAAACTTTAGTTGCTACATTCCCTAGTTATTTAAATGCATTAACTGGTGAAGGTGTTCATGTAATTACCGTTAACGATTTCTTGGCTAGAACTCAAATGGAAGACATGGGAAGATTATATAACTTCTTAGGATTAACAACAGGTGTAATTATACATGGCTTAACTAATGATCAGAGAAGAGAAGCATATGGAGCAGATATAACATATGGAACAAATAATGAATTTGGATTTGATTATCTAAGAGATAATATGGTTATCTATAAAGAAGAAAGAGTTCAGAGACAACTTAATTTCTGTGTAGTAGATGAAGTTGACTCAATTCTTATTGATGAAGCTAGAACTCCCCTTATTATATCTGGAGCTGGAGATAAATCTACAGATTTTTATAAAGTAGCAGATTATTTTGTTAAAGGTTTAAAAGCAGAAGATGATTACTTTATAGATGAAGAAGCAAATGCAGTTATGTTAACAGATGCAGGTATAGAGAAAGCAGAAAAACATTTTAATGTTGAAAACTATGCAGATGCTGAAAATATGTCATTACAACATTATATAACTCAAGCATTAAAAGCTAATTATTCAATGAGAATTGATAAAGATTATATGGTTAAGGATGGCCAAGTAATAATAGTTGATGAATTTACTGGAAGACTTATGGAAGGTAGAAGATACTCAGATGGGTTACACCAAGCAATTGAAGCAAAAGAAGGTGTAAAAATAGCAAGAGAATCAAAGACATTAGCTACAATAACATTCCAAAATTACTTCAGAATGTACAATAAGTTATCAGGTATGACTGGTACAGCATTAACAGAAGAAAATGAATTTAGAGAAATATATGGATTAGATGTTATAGTAATTCCTACTCACAAACCAGTAATAAGAGAAGATAAACCAGATTTAATATATAAAAATGAAAAAGGTAAGTTAGATGCAATAGTTAAAGAAATAAAAGAAACTCATGAAAAAGGTCAACCAGTGCTTGTTGGTACAGTAAGTGTTGAAAAATCAGAAGAGTTATCTAAGTTACTTAAGAAAAATGGAATACCTCATCAAGTATTAAATGCAAAATATCATGAAAAAGAAGCTGAAATTATAAGCCATGCTGGTGAATTAGGAATGGTTACAATTGCTACAAATATGGCTGGTAGAGGTACAGATATTAAGTTAGGTGAAGGTGTTGTAGAAGTAGGCGGATTAAAGATTATAGGTACTGCTAGACACGAATCAAGAAGAATTGATAACCAATTAAGAGGTCGTGCTGGTAGACAAGGAGATCCAGGTTCATCTAGATTTTATATATCACTTGATGATGATCTTATGAGAATATTTGGCTCAGAGAGAATTCAAGCAGTTGTAGATAGATTAGGATTAGAAGATGATGATGCAATTGAAAACAAGTTTATAACAAAACAAATAGAAAATGCACAAAAGAAAGTTGAAGGAAATAACTTTAGTATAAGAAAAACATTATTAGGATATGATGATGTTATGAATATGCAAAGAGAAGTTATTTACAAACAAAGAACTGAAGTACTTGAAGGTGAAGATCTAAAAGATCAAATAATATCTATGGTTAAGGAAGTTATATCTAATGCTGTAGATGGACATTTACTAAATGCAGAAGAAAATTTTGAAGCTGAATTGAAGAAATTAATAACATATTTAGATGGAATTTGTGTACCTGCAAGTAGAGTTGACATTGAAGAATTGAAGAATATGTCTAATGATGAAATAAAAGAAAAATTAACATCGATAGCCTTAAAATTATATGATGAAAAAGAACAAGAATTTACATCAGAAAAAATGAGAGAATTAGAAAGAGTAATTCTTCTAAAGACAGTTGATAGTAAATGGATGGATCATATAGATAATATGGATCATTTAAAACAAGGTATTGGACTTAGAGCATTTAAACAACAAGAACCAGTTCAAGCATATCAAATGGAAGGTAGTGATATGTTTGCAGAGATGATTGAAAGTATAAAGATTGATACTGTAAAATATCTATTCCACGTTCAAATAGAAAAGGCTCCAGCGAGAGAAAGAGTAGCTAAAGAAACTGCAGCAGTTCACGCTTCAGCTGGTGGTTCTGAAGAACCAGCAAAGAGAGAACCTATTAGAAAAGAAAGAGAAATAGGTAGAAATGAATTATGCCCATGTGGTAGTGGTAAAAAATATAAAAATTGTTGTGGAAGAGAAGTGTAATTTAGTTTAATATATAATTAAGAGGGGATGGCAATAGAATTCTTCTTTTGCACATCCTTTTTTTACTCTTTAGGAAATTATATTTTGTTTGTTGTAAATAATTTGCTTAATCAATAATTATTAATATTAACTGAGGTGATGACTTTGAATATAGAACTAGAAAAAGAAATGTCTAAGTTACCTACTATAAAGGAAAATTTAAAGGAAATGGGGGCTTCTCTTTGACAAGGAAGCGCTTGAAAGAGAACTTAGAGAATTAGAATTTAAAATGCAAGAAAACGGATTTTGGGATGATGTTAAGAAGGCAGAAGAAGTAACTAAGCAGAGTAAGAGAATAAAAGATAAATTAGAAAAATATGAATTTCTAGTTTCTGCAGTAGATGACGTTGAAGTGTTACATGAACTTATGGAAGAAGATGATAATGAAGTAGCTGAGGAAATAATATCGGAGATAAAAGATATCGAAAAGAAAATCTACGAATATAAAATAGAAATATTATTATCAGGAGAGTATGATCAAAATGATGCAATAATGACACTTCATGTGGGTGTTGGTGGAACAGATGCTAATGATTGGACTGAAATGCTTCTAAGAATGTACACTAGATGGTGTGAGAAGAAGGGGTATAAGACAGAAATCATTGATCTTCTAGAAGGTGAAGAAGCGGGAATAAAGAGTGTAACAATGAAAATTAATGGCAATAATGCATATGGATATTTAAAAGCAGAAAAAGGAATTCATAGATTAGTAAGAATATCTCCTTATAATGCTAATGGAAAGCGTCAAACATCTTTTGCTTCTGTAGAAGTTTTACCCCAACTTACTAAAGATCAAGATATAGATATAAGACCAGAAGATTTGAGAATAGATACTTATAGAGCAAGTGGAGCTGGAGGTCAGCATATTAATAAAACAGAATCAGCAGTTAGAATAACTCATATTCCTACAGGAATAGTTGTTCAATGTCAAAATGAGAGAAGTCAGTTCTCTAATAAAGATACAGCAATGGAGATGTTAAAATCTAAATTAATAGAATTAAAGGAAAGAGCTCATAAGGAAAAAATAGAGGATCTAACAGGTGAATTAAAAGATATGGGATGGGGAAGTCAGATAAGGTCTTATGTATTCCATCCATATAGTTTAGTAAAAGATCATAGAACAAATGTAGAAACTTCTAATGTAAATGCAGTAATGGATGGCGATATTGATTTATTTATAAATAGTTATTTATCTATGAATAATTAAGCGAGGTGTTAAGGGTGAGATATTATTTAGAGAATGATGAATTAAAGATTGAATTATGTGATGAGGGCGGAGAGATGTTCTCTATAATGGGCAAAAAAGATAACACTGAATACTTATGGAATGGAAGAAATTATGGGTGGCCTTTATCAGCACCAACATTATTTCCTATTGTATGTAAAGTAAAAGATAATAAATATACTTATAATGGAAAAGAGTATTTTATGTATTGTCATGGTTTTGCAAACTTTGCAGAATATGAAGTTATTCATAAGGAAAATGATAATATAACATTTGAATTAAAATATAAAGAAGAATATAAGGAATTATATCCATTTAAATTCTCATTAAAAACTAACTACAAGCTTAAAGATAATAAAATTATAATAAGTTTTTATGTTGAAAACTTAAGTGATACTGAAGAAATGATATTTTCTATAGGTTCACACCCATCATTTAAATGTCCAATTAAATATGAAGAGGAATTAAGTGATTATTATCTTGAGTTTGAAAAAGTAGAGAAAGAAGCTAAGGTATTTGAAATTAATGAAAAAGATTATTTAACAGGTAATGAAAATGTATATCTTAAAAATAATAATATTATTAAGTTAACTGAAGATACATTTAAAAATGGAACAATTTTATTTAATAATTTAGAGTCAGAGAATATAACATTAAAGTCTAATAATTCGTCTAAATATGTAAAAGTAAACTTTTCAGGATTTCCCTACTTGGCTTTATGGGCAACAGAAAATACACGACCTTTTGTATGTATAGAGCCTTGGTATGGTCATGCGGATTTTGAAGATTTTACTGGAGATTTTTCTGACAAAGAAGATACTCTTAAGTTAAATCCTAAAGAAGAATTCAGATGTAAATATACAATAGAGATTGGTCAATAAACTAATTCTAATAGATAAAACTTATTCATCTATTAGAATTTAATATGTCTAATGGATGAATAAGATTAAGTAGCATATATGTATGTTATCATAATATGAGATAGTACATAGGATAATTGTTTTAAAGCACTAGGAGGATATAGATATAAATGGAGATAGTTAAACTTGGAATAAAGCTAGCGTTAGCTCTAGCTGTAGGAACAGAAATTGGGTTTTTGATTCAAAGAATGTACATAGATATTAGATTGATAGCGATAGCATCAGTGCTTACAGTTACTGCAGCATTAGTTACATTAGCATATCCAGTTATAGATGTACTTGCATCAATAACAATATTTTTATACATATTAACTAGAGATACTGAGATTCCTCTTTCTCCAGATGCAATGTTAGCATCTATTGTAGGATTTTCATTTGTTGCAATACTTATTGTAGAGAAGTTTATAAATGTATCATGTTTAATGTAGTAAAAAATTAATTTAAGAAAAGTTAACAAAAAGTGAACATTTAAATGTAAAGGTTTTTACCCCTAGAAGTCGAATATATAAATAAGGGGTGATAAATATGAGCAAGAAGAAAATTTTAGTACCTATAGATGGAACAGAGAGAAGTATGCATTCATTAGAATTGGTGAAGAGTTTATATTCTAAAGATGCAATAGAATTAACTATAATGTATGTTAAGGAATTAGTTTTTATTAATGGAATGGTAGTTTCTGAAGAAATACAATCATCTCAAGAGCAAGGTGAAAGTTTACTAGAAAAAGCTAAAAAAATAATGGATGGATATGATGTAAAAACATACTTTACATTTGGATATCCTGTTGAAGAAATATTAAATAAATCTCGTGAAGAACAAATAGATATTATAGTTATGACTAAGTCAACTAAGAAGGGCTTAACTAGAATGATAGGCTCTGTAACATCTAATGTAGTAAAAAGAGCAGAATCTATAGTAATGATTGTACCAGAATAAAAAATGTTTGACAGTTTTATTTTTACGTGTTAAAATAAAACTCGTCTTAGGGGTATGGCTCAATTGGTAGAGTAGTGGTCTCCAAAACCATTGGTTCTGGGTTCGAGTCCTAGTGCCCCTGCCAGATTAATAAACTTGGAATCTTTGTTAGAGATTCCAAGTTTTTTTGTGCTATGGATAATATGCTAGAATGTAGATGTTAAGATAATGATAAAAATATGATATTAAATGGGAATGAATAAAAAAATTAGCGAGATAATTTAAGCTTTTTTGTAATGATTTATGATAAAATAAGAACAAAAGTTCTATTAAGATTGGAGATTATTATGGATAAGGTAAAGATAGTTCATTGCTCAGATTTTCACTTTGATACTCCATTTAGAGAGGTGGGAGAGAAACAGAGCAAGATCAATAAAGAAGAGATAAAACAAGTATTTAAGGATATAGTAGAGTTTTGTATAAAAAATACTGTAGATATATTGCTTATTTCAGGAGATGTTTTTGACAATTATACAGTTAATAGAGAGACTATATATTTTATTGAGAATACATTAGAAACCTTAACTTATACCAAGGTATTTGTTAGTCCGGGTAATCATGATCCATATGCTAATAGCTCGTTTTATAAACTAGTGAATTGGCCAGATAATGTTCACATATTTACAGGAGAATTAGAGAAGATAGAGTTAGAAGAATTGAATACATGTGTATATGGAGCGGCATTTACAAGTACTTATGAGAGAGAATCATTACTTAAACCTATAGAGGTAGATACTAATAAAATAAACTTATTAGTTATGCATGGAGAAATAACTCAAGGAGTTGCTGATAATGAATATAACCCTATTAAACTTCAAGACATAGAGTATAGTAATATGGATTATATTGCACTTGGACATAGACATGAATTCTCTGGAATCAATAGAAGAGGAAAAACTTGTTACGCTTATAGTGGCTGTCCCCAAGGTAGAGGATTTGACGAACAAGGAGATAAAGGGATAATTTATGGATATGTATTTAATGGAGGAACAGATTTAGAATTTATCAAAACATCTATAAGGAATTATATAGAGTTAAAAGTAGATATATCAGGAGTTAAAACCTATCAAGATATAGAAGATACTATATATAATATAGTGCTAGAAGAAAGTAGAACTAGAGATTTTTATAAGATTATATTAGTAGGAGAAGTTATTAGCGACTTTGATATAGATGTTGATGTAATAAAAGAAAAGATAAAAGATAAATTTTATTTTTGCAATATAATTGATAAAACAACAGTACAATATGATATTGAAGAGATACAGAAGGGATATTCTATTAAGAGTATTTACACTAAAAAATTATTGCAGAAACTTGATGAGTGTAAGGATGATTATGAAAGAGAGTTATTATCACAAGCATTAAAACTAGGAATATCAAGTCTTTCAGATGGAAAGGTGAATATAGATGATTATCAGAAAAATAAAAATAGATCTATTTGCAGGAATTAGTGATTTTGAGATAGATTTAGATGATGGAATTAATATTGTTTATGGTGATAATGAAAAAGGTAAAACTACTATAGAGAATTTTATAAAGATAATGCTATATGGGTTTACAAATAAAAAAATAAATGGAGAAAAAGAACGTAGTTTATTTATTCCTTTTGATGGTGGAACAATAGGTGGGGAATTGGTTATTGAACATAATAATAAGTTATATCTATTGAATAGGAAATTTGCTACTACAAAAAAACAAGATAAATCTATTATACTAGACACTCTTACTGGTAAGGAAGTTGATTATATAGACAAAGATGAACCTGGAAGATACTTTTTGGGAATAAATAGATCAACCTTTGAAAAAACTTTGTTTGTAGGACAATTAGGTGTTATTTTTTCAGAAGATAGAGAAGAAGAAATAATAGATAGAATTACTAGTACATTAGGTTGTGGAACAGATGAAGTGCAAGTTAATAAAGCATTAGATACTTTAGAAAACTTAAAAAAAAATATCAAAACTGTAAGAGGTGTAGGAGAATTAGATATTCTAAAAAAAAGAGAGCAAGAACTTGTTGAAGAGCTTTATGAAGCACATAAGATAGCTGAGAAGAATATTAATTGGGAAGAAGAATTATATGCCCAAAAAGAACTTAAGAAACGTATACTTGATACATTAGATAAACTTGAAATATATAAAAATTATCTTAGACAACTAGGATTAAAGGAAGAATACGAGGAACTTAAAGAATATTTAGTTAAGACAGAAGATTTAAAGAATCAACAGGAAGAAATCAAGAGCTTGTTATTTAATGGAGATAATATTATAGATGAAGAATATATTGCATCTGTAGAAGAAGAAAGAAGAAGATATTTAGAGGTGTCAAAAGATATTCTTAACTTAAGAGATGAATTTAATAATATAGTTCAAAAGAGGAGTATGTTAGAGGAGGAACTTTTAAATTATAAGTTTATAGATGAGTTTGGTGTTGAAATTAAAGAGAAGATATTAGAACTTAAGTACGAACAGAAGGAGTTAAATAATAAGCTATATGAAATAAATGAAATAGAAAAAGATATAGCTAGATTACAATCTAATATTAATGAATCTTATCAGCAAATAAGTGATAGTCAAAAAGATCATATAATGAGTGTCTTTAAATTATATGAGGAAGAACTATTATCTATAAAAGCACTTATGGAAGGAGATAATAGAAATAATAATTTTTATATAGTAATAGATTTAATAATTTTATTAATTGGAATAGGTGCTAGTATATTTTTATCTGTGCCTTTTAAAATATTAGGAATAATATGTATAATTATAAGTATTATAGTTTTTATTATTGTTTATAATAATAAAAATATAAGTCGTAAAACAATTAGATTAAAGAAAAGTATAAATAGAATAGAAGAAGAATTAAATGGGTATTTAAAAGAATTTAATATGAAAAATTATGCGGATCTATTAAGATATATAAATATTCAAGATAAGAAAAAAGAAGAGAATATAAAAAATAAAATAATACTTAAAGATAAGCAGGAACAATTACAGAACATTAAGCCCGATATAATAAAGAATAGATATGAAGCTAATAGAACAATTGTAGATAAGATAATAAGAAGTAGTAATTCTAGAGATATAGAAGATGTAATAAATAAAACATATGCTTATGAAAAGATAAAAAATGAATTAGTTATATTAATAAGTTCATATGATAATAAGAAACATATACTTGATTCAAAAGAAAAAGAAATAGATATTATTAAATGTAATTTAGATAATAAACTTAGTAAGATAAATCTTAAAGGAGTAGAGGTATCTGAAATAAAAAAATATTTAGATGATTATATAAATAAGATAAATAGATATAAGGAAATTCAAAATAGACTTACATCTATGAAGGAAACTTATAATGTATTGTTAAAAGATAGAGATATAAAAGATATAGAGAAACAAATAAAGAAAATTATAAATGATAATATAGATTTTAATTATAAAAATGAAGAAGAAGTAGAAAAAGAACAGAAAAATAAAAATAATGAATTATTAGAATGTGAGAAGAATATAAAAGATTTAGAGAATAATATTGCAAATAGATTAATAGGGAAGAGGGAAATACCAGAAATATCAGAAGAATTAGAAGAAGTTAGAGATGAAATTAAGCAAAAAGAAAATAAGTTAAAAGCGATAGAGATTGCAATAAAGTATATGAATGAATCTGTAGAGGAGGTTCGGTCTCAAGTTATTCCTACACTTAATGAGAAGATAACTGAGAATTTCAGAAATATAACAGAGGATAGGTATAAAGAAGTTATTCTTGGAGATAATTATGAGATGTTAGTAAGAAATAATAGTGATTTGTTTAAGGGTAAGTATCTAAGTAATGGAGCTTTAGATCAACTATATCTTTCATTAAGAATAGCACTTATTCAACTTATATTTGAAGGTGAAGATGAAATGATCATATTAGATGATGCATTTGTACAATATGATGATAATAGATGTAAGAGAGCCTTAGAAGCAATTGTTAGTTTAATAAATGGTCAGATAATTATATTTACTTGTCACAAGAGAGAAGAGAAATTTTTGAGTTTAGATGGAATTGATTTCAATAGAAAATATTTGTAAAATAAAAATATTGACAATAAAAAAAGAAAGAGATACAATGGAAAAAGCGAAAATGCAAATCAAATGCAAATGAGGTGTAAGGATGAAGAAAATATTTATTAAGCTTGCTATGCTTATGGTTATACCTACTATATTATTAGGTTGTGGTTCATCTTCAGATAAAGGTTCAGATAAGAAGAAGTCAGGGAAAATTCAAGTTATGGTTTCAATAAGCCCACTTAAGGAATTTGCTGAGAAGGTAGGTGGAGATAAAGTTGATGTAGAATCACTTGTGCCAGATAACATGGAAGCACATGATTTTGAGCTTAAGACAAGAGATGTAGAGAATGTGATGAATGAAGATTTATTTATATATAATGGAGCAGGTATGGAAGATTGGTTAGAACAGTTAGAAGAAACTGCTTCAGGATCAGAAGTTAAATTTATTGATAGCAGCGAGAATTCGGACATAATACAGGTAAATAATAAACAAGATCCACATTTATGGCTTAGTTTGATAGAAGCACAGAATCAATGTAAAACAATAATGGAAGCATTATGTGATATAGATAAAGATAACTCAAGTTATTATAAGGACAACTACAATAAATATGCAGAAGAATTACAAGAATTATATAGTGAGTATTCTGATAAATTCAAAAATGTCACAACAAAAGACTTTATAACAGGTCATGAAGCCTTTGGATATTTATGTAGAGATTTTGGATTAGAACAGAAGTCTTTAACAGACTTGTTTGGGGAAGGCGAAGCAACTGCAAAGACATATAAGGAACTTGCAGATTATTGCAAGAAGAATAACATAAAAACTATTTTTTCAGAGAGTTCAGAGTCTTCAGAAGAGGCAAAAACTCTTGCAAATGAAATAGATGGAAAAGTGGAAGAGATATATAGTTTAGAGAGTTCGGTAAAAGGTAAGAACTACATTGAAGCTATGAGGTTCAATCTAGATAAGATATATTCATCATTAAAATAAAATATATAAACATAACTCTAACCTTTAGAACATGTATTTTAATTATCTATAGGTTAGAGTTTTTTTATTCTTATAGGAAATTATATATAAGAGAAAATTTTGCAAAAAATACTAGTTATAATGTAATTGTCACAAATAAATAGTATAATAAATAATGTAAACCCTAAAATGACATATGTGGTTTAAAGGAGAATATTTAACTGAGAGGTGGAAAATGAGTAAAGCACAAAAGTTTTATCAAGATAATGTTAAAAAGGCAGAAGAAAATATAAAAGAATTAGATAAGAATATATCGTTAATAGGATGGATTAGATTAGTAATATTATTAATTGGTGCATTTGTTTCATGGCAATTATATAGGTCTAATGGAGTTTATGCATGTGTTGTGGCAATATGTATAACGCTTGCTATTTTTTTAGTAGTGGTTAATTATCATGGAAAGAAGATAGAGAAGAGAGATCGAGAAGACATAAAGATAGAATATAACAAAAAAGGTTTAAAGAGAATTAATAATGAATATAAAGAATTCGAGGATAAGGGAGAAGATCTAGTTAGTGAGAATCATCCTTTTTGTAATGACTTAGATATATTTGGTGGAAATTCATTATTTCAGATGATTAATACTACAAGAACTAATATTGGAAGAAAGAAGCTTGGTAAGAGATTATTAATAGAAGAATTACCTACTAAAGAAACTATAGAGAAGACTCAAGAAGCTGTTAAGGAATTAGGAAATAAAGCAACTTGGAGAGAAGAATTATATGTAGACAGCACTTTTAAGAAAAATAAGAATCAAGAATTAGAAGGTTTATTAGAGTGGTGTAAAGGTGAAAAAGTTAACAATATAGGCAAGGTTGTAGTGGCTTGTATATTTATGGCTATCACATTAGTAGGTATATTTTTAGTTTTAATAGGTAAGATTAAATTTTCGCTTTTAATATTAGATTTAATGTTAAACTTTGTTGTTGTAAAACTTTTAACTAAGGAAAAAGGTAATGCAATAGAGTTATTTCATTCAATAAAGTATAACGTAAAAGCGTATACTAATATTTTATCTCTTATAGAAGATGAAGAATTTAAATCTAAGTATTTAAACGAATTAAAGAATGGACTTAAGAATAATGATAATTCATCATGTAAGGCAGAAATGAAGAAACTATCATCATTATTAGATTGGATTGGTGACTCTAGTGGTAATGCTTATTTCTTCTTATTTAATGTAATAGCATTTGCTGATGTTTTCATATTATATAACTTAAGTAAATGGCAAGAAGCTAATGGTGATAAAGTAGAAAAATGGTTAGATGTCATGGGAGAATTTGATGCATTATCTTCTATTGCTAATCTTAGTTTTGATCATGAAGAATGGTGTTATAGTACAATATTAGAAGGAAAAGAGATAAGTGGAAAACATATAGCACATCCACTAATAGGTGATAGGGCTGTAGCAAATGATTATGAATTAGTAGGAAAGAAAAAAATAACACTTATTACTGGTTCTAATATGTCAGGAAAAAGTACTTTCTTGAGATCTATAGGTATAAATCTTATACTTTCATATATAGGGGCACCTTCTTGTGCAACTAGTTTTTCATGTGGAATAATGAATGTGTATACATGTATGAGAACTAAAGATAATTTAGAAGAAAGTATATCATCATTTTATGCAGAAATTTTAAGAATAAAATTAATAATGGAAGCTTGCAAAAAAGGAGAGAAGATATTCTTCTTATTAGATGAGATATTTAAAGGAACTAATTCACAAGATAGACATACGGGTGCTACTGTTTTAATAAAACAATTAGTAGAAGTAGGAGCAGTAGGAATATTATCTACACATGATTTAGAGTTGTGTGATCTTGAGAATGATATGCCAGAGATGGAGAATTATAATTTTAGAGAATACTATGAAGATAATAAAATAAAATTTGATTATAAATTACGAAAAGGAAAGAGTACTACTCAAAATGCTGTATATCTAATGAGATTAGCAGGAATAGATATAGAGTAGTTGTAAATAAGAAAGGAAGAGTATTATAATGAATATAGCATTTTTTCTAACACCTAAAAATGAAGTTGTATATGAAAATCAAGAAGCTAGCATGAGACAAGTTATGGAAAAGATGGAGTATCATGGATATACAGCTATTCCACTTATAGATAAGAATGGAAAGTATGTAGGAACATTAACAGAAGGAGATTTATTGTGGAAATTAAAAAATACACCAGAGCTTAATTTTAAGAATACTGAAAGTGTTAAAGTAGCAGATATTCCTAGAAGAGTAAAACATAAATGTGTAGAGATAAGCTCTGATATAGAAAGTTTGATTAATTTAGCTGCTAGTCAGAACTTTGTTCCTGTAGTTGATGATAATAAAACATTTATAGGTATAATAAAAAGAAGTGATATAATAAATTATTATTTTAAAGAAATGAAAAAATATAAGCAAGAATAAAAAAATAAAATAATTTCCATAGGTTAAGATTAAATGAGAATATAGTATGGAGAGTGATATTTGTGGAAAATGAAAAGAATTCAATGGAAGAATTATTAAAAGATTATGATGTAAAAAGAATAAGTACAGGAGAGATTATAACTGGAAAAGTAATAGATGTTACAGATAAAGAAGTAACTGTAAATATAGATTATGCATTTGATGGTGTGATAACTAGAGATGAATTAACATACGATGATCAAAATCCACATGATGTAGTTAAGGCAGGAGATAGTATAGAGGTTTATGTAATATCACCTAATGATGGCGAAGGATATGTGTTATTATCTAGAATAAAAGCATTAGCTATAACAGAAAAAGATGATGTTCAAGAAGCATTTGATAATAAAACAACTATAAAGGTATTATTGAAGGAGATAGTAAAAGGTGGAGTTGTTGCATACTACGGTAATGTTAGAATATTTATTCCTGCTTCTCAGATATCTAAAGATAGAGTAGAATTAGAAACATTAAAAATGAATACATATATGGATGTAAAGATAATCGAATTGAACTTCAAAGATAGAAAAATAGTAGGATCAAGAAGGGTAATTGAAGAAGAAGAATATGAAAATAATAGAAGGGATATATATAAAAGTTTAAATCCTGGTGAAAAGAGAAAAGGTATAGTTACTAGACTTGCAAAATTTGGCGCCTTTGTTGATATTGGTGGAGTAGAAGGTTTAATACATTTAAATGATATGGCATGGGAGAGAGTATTTAAACCTGAAGATGTTGTGCAGGTTGGTGATACTGTTGAAGTATTTATAGGTGAGGTAGATGAGAAGAATAATAGAATATCATTAATTCTTAAAGATAACGAAAAAGATCCATGGATAGTATATGCAGATTCTCTAAAAGAAGGAGAAATTGTAGAAGGTAAAGTTGTAAGAACAACTAACTTTGGAGCTTTTGTAGAAATATATAATGGAATAGAAGGACTTGTTCATATAACAGAGATAAGTGATGATAATATAGCAAAAGTAACAGATGTTGTTAATGTTTCAGATATAGTTAAAGTTAAGATATTATCTGTTGATAAAGAAAATAGAAAATTAAGCTTGAGTATAAAAGAGGCAATAGAGCCTAATAACGAATATATGCAATATAACGATAATGAAGATGAAGCTGGTACTTCGCTAGCAGATTTATTTAAAGGATTAAAGTTATAATAAAATATTTGGAGGATTAAAAATGAAAGTATTAATCTTGGAAAAGAAAAATACGGTCTTCCCCAAAAAGAATCTTGGACATCAACACATTTCATAAGATAATGTAATTGAAAAGAAAAATTCAATGTTTTTGATTTGATTAATATTATATTGATACTAATAGATACAATCATAATAATAAAATCATCAAATAACATTGGATTTTTTTATTTAAAAAAAGTACTTTATAGAAAATTATAATACTGAATAAAATGAATTAAAGGCGTTAAGTGAAATAAATAGATATACTAAAAATCACCATAACGCCTAGGTAATTAAATTTTAATTTAATATTTTTTATAATTTTTCGATTTTTAACATATTAGTTCCGCCTGTATAAGTTGTTGGCATACCAGCAGCAACAATGATAGAATCTCCTTTTTCTGCAAGACCTAAATTTAGAGCAGTTTTTCTAGCTTCTTGGATTATCTCTTCTGTTGTGTTGAAAGTAGCACATTGAACAGGGAAAACACCATAGTTAAGTGCTAAGCTTCTTTCTACTTCTTCATAAGGAGTAATAGCTATAATAGGACTCTTTGGTCTATATTTAGATACTAATTTAGCTGTAGCACCACTTTTTGTAGCAGCAACTATTGCTTTTGCATCTAGTATCATAGATGTTTTACATGTAGAATAGCTTATTGCATCAGCACAATCTGTAAGACTATTTGAGGATTCTGTAAGGAGATGAGTGTAATCTAGGTTACTCTCAGCTTCTATAGCTATTCTAGACATTGTTTTAGCAGCTTCTATAGGGAAGTTACCTGAAGCACTTTCACCAGATAACATAATAGCATCAGTACCATCAAATATAGCATTACATATATCAGAAGCTTCAGCTCTAGTAGGCATAGAGTTTCTTATCATAGAATCTAACATCTGTGTAGCAGTAATAACAACTTTTCCAGCTTTGTTACATTTTTTTATGATAGATTTTTGGATTATAGGAACTTTTTCTATAGGAATTTCAACGCCCATATCACCTCTTGCCACCATTATTGCATCAGTTACTTCTAGTATTGAATCAACGTTATCAACACCTTCTTGACTCTCTATTTTAGCTATTATTTTAATATTTTCTCCACCGTTTTCTTTTAAAACCTTACGTACATCTAATATATCTTCAGCTTTTCTTATGAAAGAAGCTGCTATAAAATCAACTCCCATTTTACAACCAAATTTAATATCTTCTATATCTTTTTCAGTGATTGAAGGCAATTTTATTTTAACATTAGGAACGTTTACACCTTTGTGATTTTTAATCATTCCACCTACAGTTACTGTACATTTGATTTCTTTACCTATTATATTAACAATTTTAAATTTTAGTAGTCCATCGTCAACTAATATTGTTCCACCTATTTCTACATCTTTATATAATTCATCATAAGATATAGAACAATGACTTTCATCACCTAATATTTGAGTACCACATATAAAAGAAAAAGATTGACCTTTGACTAGTTCAACACCATCATTAATGAAGTTATGAGTTCTTATCTTTGGGCCTTTTATATCTAAGATAATAGCAGTTGAAGTATTTTTTTCTTTACGTAATTTCTTGATTAAATCTATTTTTTCTTTATGAGATGCATGATCACCATGAGAAAAATTTAATCTAGCTGCACTCATACCAATATCCATAAATTTGCTAAGAGTTTCTTCGTTATCACTAGCAGGGCCTATTGTAAAAATCATTTTAGTCTTTTGCATAAAAAATAACCTCCCTTTTGTGTATGTATATAGTTTTTGCAATATAATTTAATAATATTTATTATAGAATTATAAATTATCTATTAGTATAATAGTAGCATAGAAAAAACGAAAGGAAGCAAAAATAATGAATAGTTTACAAAATATTAAACCCATTGAAGTATTTAGACATTTTTATAACATTTCTCAAATACCAAGAGGATCAAAAAATGAAAAGGCAATAAGTGATTATTTGGTGAATTTTGCAAAGGATCTTGGATTAGAAGTTATTCAAGATGAAGCCCTTAATGTAATAATAAAGAAGCCAGCATCAGTAGGATATGAAAATGCACCTACTGTAATAATTCAAGGACATATGGATATGGTGTGTGAAAAGAATCAAGAAACAAAGCATGATTTTACAAAAGATCCATTAAAGTTAGTTGTAAAAGGAGATTATCTATATGCAGATGGAACTACTTTAGGTGCTGATGATGGAATAGCTGTTGCATATGCTATGGCAGTATTATCAGATGATTCATTAGAACATCCACCAATAGAAGTACTTATTACAACTGATGAGGAATCTGGAATGACAGGTGCTATGCAAGTATCAAAGGATAATTTATCTGGAAAGATATTAATTAATATAGATAATGAAGATGAAGGATATCTTTTAGTTAGCTGTGCAGGTGGAATAAGAACTAAAAGTATTATTAATGTAGACAAGGAACAAATTAAAAACAATGTATATCATTTGAAGGTTAGAGGACTAAAAGGTGGTCATTCTGGAACAGATATACACTTGGGAAGAGGTAATTCTAATAAGATATTAGGAAGAGTGCTTCAAGATATAAATAATATTTATGGTATAAGATTAATTGAGTTAAATGGTGGCTCTAAGAATAATGCTATTCCTAGAGAAGCAGATGCAATATTTACAACCACTGAAAAAGATATGAGTAAAATTGAAGAGAAGTGGAATACTATAATTAAAAATGAATTAATAGTTTCAGATGACAAGGTTTCTATAACAATAGAATGTGTAGAGGATGTTTCGCATGATAAACAATTTACACAAGATTCAACTGATAGAGTCATTAATTTGTTATACTTATATGATAATGGAGTGAACACAATGAGTGCTGCTATAGAGAATCTAACAGAGAGTTCAACTAACTTAGGAGTACTTATTACCAATGATGATTCAGTAGAATTAGATAGTGCAGTTAGAAGTTCAGTATTATCTCTTAGAGATGATATTGTTAATAGAATGAAAGTTTTAACAGAAGCATTAGGTGGAACATTTACTGCTAATGAAGGATATCCAGGATGGGAATATGATAAAGAATCTAAGATAAGAGATATATGTAGGAAGGTATATACTGATATGTTTAATAAAGAACCAGTAATATATGCTATTCATGCAGGATTAGAGTGTGGACTATTTAAGGAGATATTAGGAAGTGATGTGGATATGATAAGTTTTGGACCAGATATAATAGGTGCTCATACTCCAGAAGAACATTTATCTATATCATCAACTGAGAGGACATGGAATTATCTTGTAGAGGTGCTTAAAGCAATTAGTTGATAATTTTTTAATATAAAAGAGAAATAAAAATATAAAATTAAATGTTTACAAAGTTGTGGAATATGAAAACTTTGTAGTATAATATAATCGAAAATTACGAATGCTAATATTTTTTAGTAAATAAATCAATAAAGTGGAGGGTAATTATGGCAAAGAAACCTGTAATGTTAATGATATTAGATGGATTTGGTGAAGCACCAAAGTCAGAAGGAAATGCTGTTGAATTAGCTTGTAAACCTAACTTCGACAGATTAATAAAGGAATATCCTCATACAGATATTAACGCTAGTGGAATGGCTGTTGGACTTCCAGACGGTCAAATGGGTAACTCAGAAGTAGGACATTTAAATATTGGTGCTGGTAGAATAGTGTACCAAGAATTAACTAGAATAACAAAGTCTATAGCTGATGGAGAATTCTTTGAAAATGAAGCAATTATGAAAGCTATGAAGAATGCAAAAGAAAATAATACTTCATTACACTTAATGGGATTACTATCAGATGGTGGAGTTCACTCTCATATAGGTCATTTAAGAGGATTATTAGAATTCGCAAAGAAACAAGGACTACAAAAAGTTTATGTTCATGCATTTATGGATGGTAGAGATGTACCACCTTCATCAGGAAAAGAATATATAGCTGAAGCTGAAAAGATGATGAAAGAAGTAGGCGTAGGAGAAATAGCATCTATAAGTGGTAGATATTATGCTATGGATAGAGATAACAGATGGGAAAGAGTTGAATTAGCATATAATGCAATAGTTTTAGGTAAAGGAGAAACTGCTACAAGTGCTGTAGAAGCTATTGAAAATTCATATAAGGATAATAAGACTGATGAATTCGTATTACCATGTGTTATAACTAAAGATGGAGCTCCAACTGCTACAATTAAGAACGGAGATTCAGTTGTATTCTATAACTTCAGACCAGATAGAGCTAGAGAAATAACTAGAGCTATAAATGATAAAGAATTTGCTGGATTTAAGAGAGAAACTTTAAATCTAGTATTTGTTACAATGACTCAATATGATAAGACATTAGAAGGTGTTGAAGTTGCATTTAAGCCTCAAACATTAGTTAACACATTAGGAGAATATGTTTCATCAAAAGGATTAAGACAATTAAGAATTGCAGAAACTGAAAAATATGCTCACGTAACATTCTTCTTTAATGGTGGAGTTGAGAAGGAAAATGAAGGTGAAGATAGAGCATTAATTCCATCACCTAAGGTTGCAACATATGATTTAAAACCTGAGATGTCTGCTTATGAAGTAACAGATGAATTATTAAAGAGATTAGATCAAGATGTATATGATATGGTTATACTAAACTTCGCTAATCCAGATATGGTTGGACATACAGGAGTTGTTGAAGCAGCAGTAAAAGCTATTCAAGCAGTAGATGAATGTTTAGGAAAAATCGTAGATAAGATATTAGAAAAAGATGGAACAGTATTTATAACTGCTGACCATGGTAATGCAGAAAAGATGATAGATTTCTCAACAGGAAATCCATACACTGCACATACAACTAACAAAGTACCATTTGTATGGGTATCAAATGAATCTAAGAATGGTGCATTAAAGAAAGACGGTAAGTTAGCTGATATAGCACCAACTATGTTAGGAGTACTAGGATTAGAAGTTCCTTCAGAAATGACTGGAGAATCATTAATCGAAAAATAATAATTAAAATAGCAAAAAAGAAGGGGCTGTGAAAAAATGAGAAATCATTTTTTCACAACCCCTTTTCAATTATATTTTATAAATAATTTTCACAAAGATAATAAAAAATGAGATAATTGCCCCTTTCCCCAAAAAGTAT
>NZ_JAHLQH010000030.1 GCF_018918325.1 Clostridium sp. MSJ-8
CTCTAGTTTATCGTTTTTTAAAAAACAAGCAAAGATAAATTTTCAAAATTTTCAGACAATTTAAAGGCGAGATTATGAGAAATTTATTCAATATAAATAAATTTAATCTTTACCGCTGTTTTAACATTTTATTAATTGACTACAATTATGTAACATGATAAAATTATTTGTCTTTTTTTCTCAAAATGTGTTATACTAATATTAGTGAAAAATTTTGGAGGTGTTTGATTTGTTTAATATCGGGGACAAGATAGTTTATCCTATCCAAGGAGCCGGAATCATCGATGTAATAGAAGAAAAGGAATTTAAAGGAGAAATGCGTACTTATTATAATATTTCTCTAATTAACAATAGCATGAAATTAATGCTTCCTTCTAATAAAGCTGAAAATTCAAATATGCGTCTTATTTCAAATTCTTCAACTTTAGATAACATTTTATTACACCTAAATGATTATTCTATTCCTAAGAATAACATTAATAAATCTAATTCAAAAGAAAGACTTGAAGCTAATACTCAAAAAATCAAATCAGGTTCTCTTGAAGAATTAGTAGAAGTTATAGTTTCATTATCAGATTTAAAAAAAGAACATCCACTTAACTCAAGTGAAAATCAATTATTCCTTAAGGCAAAACGTCTTTTAATTGATGAGATGTGCTTAGTTAAAAATATAACAAAATCTGAAGCTGATGCTATGTTAGATGAAAAACTAAAATTAGCATAAAAAATTATCGTTTTAAATCATAAAAAGTTTTATTTATTTTTATTCAAAACTTTTTAATTTTATACTATTTATAAGCATTAAAATACAATAATTATTAGTTAAGAATTATATTACTTAAACTAATCCTTATTGTATTTTTTTGCTATTCTAAACCTCTTTAGCTTCCTGCACTTTCGTATACACTGATTCCTTTAAGCCATATAAAATAAGCTACTAATATAGATAAAATTCCTACAATTGCAGTTACTAAAACTCCCATAATAAATGATTCTTTTCCTAATAAATAAGCACCTGGATAATATCCTGTAAAAGCAAATGGAATAATAAATGTTAATATTCCTCTTACTGCCTTTGGATATATACCCATAGGATATTTAGCAAATGTGCTAAGCTGATAAGCCATATAAATATATGATTGTGCAAATTTAGTCCAAAATGCTATAGATGTAAATGCTAACTTTACAGCAGTGTAAATCAAACTACCAAATATAATAATCACAATTAAGCTAAATATCTTCGTAATTCCAAAATGTAATTGTAACTTAATTGCTGACATTACAAATAACGTTGTTCCTACTATAAGTTCTCCAAATCCATCTGGTTGAAAGCTCTCCGATATTACTTGAAACAATGGATTTATAGGTCTTAAAAGATATCTATCAAATTCTCCTTGTGCTATTGTCTTCCAACTAAATATCCACAAATAATCTGTAAAAATATGATCTATTCCTCTTGGGATCTGTGCTAACCCGTATATAAACAATATCTCATAAAAATTCCATCCTTGCAAAAAAGGAATGCAATTAAATACTAATTTTACAAATATAACTCCTGTCAATTGAAATAATATGAATCCAAACAATCCAAATATAAAATCAACTCTATATTCCATAAGAGACTTTATATATTGAGCCAAGAATTTTTTATATAACCTTAAATATCTTTTCATAATTAATCAGCCTCCTAGAATTGTTAGTTGCTTTATTAAAGCATTCCATATAGCTTTTGATATAAAATATAATATTATTACCCATATAATTTGTACTGCTAATACAAATATAATCTCGCTATTTGAGAATTTTCCTAGATATATCATACATGGTGCATAAATTATAGATTTAAAAGGAAGGAAATTAAGTAACTTTTGTATTATTCCAGGAAAGAACGTAAGCGGTATAAGAGCTCCTGACAACAATTGAAAAATTGCTTGAACTATTTGACTCATACCCCACATATTGGTTATCTTAAAAGCTAACAATCCAAATGAATACCCAAAGAAAAAGTTAACCAAAAATCCCAAAGATGAACTAACAAAATATAATACTACACTAGCTACAGTTAATTTAATATCATATTTAAATGTCAAAAATAAAACAATAGAAAATCCAAGTAAAAATACACATATATAATTGTATATAAGTGTTCCTAAATTTTCAAAAAACATTCTCTTTCCATAATCAATGGGTTTTATTAAATAAGTTGCAATAGAACCATCCTTAACCTCTCTATATATAGCACTTACTAAATCTGCTTGAGTTATTGCAGAAGTTACAAATGATAGTACTACGTATACCATCATTTCATTTACTGAAAACCCCTTAATAACTGAATCATTAGAACTGCCGTATATAGCTAACCATAAATAAAAAGTAACTAATAATATTATTACATCTCCTAGTATAAATATAATAGAATTTGCTCTATATGCTAAGCTTCTCTCTAAACTGTTCTTGGTAAATGTTAGATATGGTTTAATTTTATTTTTCATATCTCACACCCCACTTCTATATATCTTCTTTATAATGTCCTCGATACTTGTTTCGATAATTTTAAAATCCAAAACATTCATATTTGACATTACATATTGAATTATCTCAGTTGAAGAAACTTTATTTTTATTAAAAGTTATTATAATTTTTCCTTCTTCAAACTTATAACTTAAATCGTCTTCTCCTAGATCAAAGTTATCATTTATATTTATTTTTTTATTATCCTTAACCGAAATCTCTGCTGTTGTCATATATCCATATTTATCTTTTATATCTTTTATGCCACCATCGTATATTTTTTTCCCTTTATCAATTATGATTATTCTATCACATAATTCTTCTATATCACTTAAATCATGAGTAGTTAATATTACTGTGGTACCATATTGTTTTTTTATTTCTTTTATAGCTTGCCTAACCTTTTCCTTTACAACAACGTCTAATCCTATAGTAGGTTCATCAAGATATATTATTTTAGGATTGTTAATAAGTGCTGCTGCAATATCTGCTCTCATTCTCTGACCTAACGATAATGTTCTAACCGGACTAAGCATAAAATCATTTAAATCTAATACAGAACTTAAAAACTCCATTCTCTCATTATAACTTTGATCATCTACTTCATATATCTCTTTTAACAAAGTAAAACTTTCTGATAGTGGTAAATCCCACCACAATTGAGTTCTTTGTCCAAAAACAACACCTATATTATACGCATTTTTCTTTCTATCTTTGTATGGTATTATACCATTAACTAATACTTCTCCAGACGTTGGTGTAAGTATTCCTGTCATCATCTTTATAGTTGTTGATTTTCCTGCACCATTTGCACCTATATATCCAACAATTTCACCATCATTAATAGTAAAACTTATGTCATCTACTGCTTTTTTTATAGTATACTCACTAGAGAAAAAAGATTTAATTGCCCCTTTAAATCCTGGATACTTCTTGTTAATCTTAAATTCTTTAGTAAGATTTTTAACCTCTATCACTCTCAATCACCACTTTATTATGTTGTATCAACTTACTTTACTAATTATATTTAGTAAAGTAATATGAAAATCTTACCATATAGACAAATATTTTTCAACTACCTTGTATTTTATTTTACCCTTTAGGTATACGTATATTTAAATTTTTATACTCATTCTCTGTTATTTCCCAAAAGGATTTTCTTTTATTTGCTTCTTTTTTAAATTCCTCTTCAAACAAAAGTTTTCCTTTTATATTTTTTATTATTTCTACTAGATTATCTTTTTCCCATCCATAATAATCATCATATAAATTCCTTATAAGCTTATCAGATGGTATATTTATTATATTAGGTCCTCCTAGATCTTTTTCTAATTGCCATAGTGTATTTTTATTATTTCCACCATCTAATATACAAAAATACCCACAATCCATAACGCTTCTTATTAATCTACCATATACTTGTTTAACTTTTATACATAACTGAGGATAATTAACATATTTATAATTTTTATTTTTATATTCGATTATTGATTTAAGTAATGGATCTTCTAAACTCTTGTTAGGAAGCTTATCTAATATAACTGCTAGAAGTCCATCTCCTGGCACATCTATTCCTTCAAAGAAACCTTTACTTCCAAGAATAATTATTTTTCTATCTTTGTCTTTTAAATATGTTATAGCTTTCTTAGAATTAAAAACTTCAATATTACTTCCTTCTGTCATTTTCAATAATGCTCTATAAACTCCTTCAAGTCTTAGATTATTTGTAAATAATGCCAAAACATGTCCATTTAACTTTTCTGCAATTTCCTTTATAAATTCAGCTGATTTTTCTATAAATTCTTGAGAATAATATGGTCCTATATCACTTAAGGTAAATATTTTAGTTCTTTTCCTCAAGTTAAATGTAGGTGGAACAACCAATTCATTTGCATTTTCCTGTCCTAGCATCCCCTTAATCCTATTAAATGAATTATTTATTCTTAAAGTTGCAGATAAAAATGTTGTTGATTTCACATCTTTTAATAACTCATTAAATAATTCATTTACATTAAGAGGAACATTTGTAAAAGTAAAATTGCTATAATCCTTAGTTATCTCCAATATCTTTGCATACCTTGTGTTGTTCTCATCATTATTAATAAAATTATCTATAGTATCAAAAGCACTTTTTAGTTTTATAATATATCCACTTATTGCTGCATATTCTCTATTATCCTTCATATCATCTCCATCAAGAGTAATATTTAAGAAATATTTATTAATAAGCGAATATAATCCATATACATCATCCTTAAGTTTTATCATTATATTTTCTAATTTATGTACTTTTTCCTTAATATCTTCCTCAGCCAAATTATACTCGCACCTAAAATTATATTCCCCTTGCACTAATTTTAATTTCATTGCAGATGCTAGAAATAATTTTATCGTCTTATCAATTTCTGATAACCAATATACAATTTTATCTTTATCTATAACCTCTCTATATCCATTTTGAGCATTTAAACTACTCAATTGTCTATAAATACTAGGTTCCAACTCTATAGCTTTTTTTAATAATCCAGTAAATTCAAAAGTGCTAAATTCTTCAGAAAAGAAATCATAACTTTTATCCATAAGATTATGTGCTTCATCTATTATTAAATGAGTTATACTTTTTTTCTCGCTATAAGGCCAACTTGCTAATAAAGAATGATTTACTACTGTTATATTTTCATCTGAAAGCTCTAAATATCTTTTTCTAAGATAACACTTTCTTCTACATCTATCTAAATTGCATTCATCATTATTACATACAACTTCCTTTAACGCCTCTTGCAAATTAAAATGATTATACGCATAATAACTTATATCTTCTATATCTCCATATTCACCATCTTTACACAATCTTTTTAGATATATCTCACCTAAAGTTTTATTAAGTCCTTCATTTATAGGTTTGTATATATGTAATTTATCAATGCATATATAATTATTTTTCCCTTTAATTGCACCATATTTTATATCTTCTGTTAAAAAAAGCTTAGATAACATACTAGGAATATCTTTTTTAATAAGCTGATTCTGTAACTCCTTTGTATCTGTTGAAATAATAAATGACGCATCTGCTCTTCTATTTTTTTTAATATTCTTATATGATTCTAGAATTACTATTAATAAATATGCAAATGTCTTTCCACTTCCTGTTGGTGCTTCAATAAATATTCTGTCTCCTGCTAAAACATTTTGATGAATACTTTCTGAAAATCTTCTCTGCGTATCTCTATATTCGTAATTAAAATCTTCACCATTTTCCCATATTTCCTTATCTCTCAACAAATCAGAAAATCTATTATAATCTATCTCTATATGTTCTAATCCTTCATTATAATTAGATACTGCATTAATATCCTTTATATATTCAATTGGTTCTACACTCCATAATATAGGTCTTTCTAAATATTTGGTCCACATCCACCTATTTCCCAAATTATAATCCTTAATCAATATATCATACAATGAAGATTTTTTATTTCCCTCTTCATATATCCATAACCTATATATCAACGCATTAAAAATAATAATTTGAATTTCATTATCTATGTTATTATTTTTTATTATATCTTTTAAATCTATAGAAGTAATACTTTCTAATAAACTTCTTGAAGAAAATTCCTTATGCCATGGTTCTAGTATAGCCGCTAACTCCATAAGATCTAAGATTTTATTTTTTACCTTGTTCATATGAATCTTTAAAAACCTATTTAAAAACTCTGCTTTATCCGAAACTATGTCAAGATCCTTCAAAAAATCAATTACCTCTTCTTGAATTTCTTTAATATTATCTTCTATATATCTCTCATACTTGTGTATATTCCCATTACAGAATTTTACAATACATATATAAGATATTTTATTCTTCTCCTCATGATTACCAGTTGTCTCAATAGTGCAAAAAGCTATATTATCAACCAAACATCTCTTTACTTCTAACATCTTATTCAACTCACTTATTTTTTTATACTATAAGTCTCCAACTAGAAAACCATCTTAAATACTTATACACAAATTGAATACTTACAGTTTGACCTGCTAATACTGGATAAAATAGCATAAACAACACTAACACTAATACTGTATATACTATAAATATATTAATCCACGTAGACTCTTTTATATTTTTATTACCTATCTTATTTATCTCACTTAATGATATCATAGAATATCCTATCATAAGCACTATAAATGGTGTACTAGGAAAATAATGATATATAAATACAACTCTAGTAACTAAACTCCACGGTAAATATTGACTCAAATATCCAACACATAAGAAAAATGCCTTTTTATCTCTTTTTAGTATTGTAAGTGCCACCATATATATAAAAGCAGGTATTCCTATCCACCATACAAGAGGATTACCAAATGCACTTATTCCTTGAGCTTTTCCTCCAGAAAAAACTGCTGAAGAATACCAAATTGGTCTATAATCTAACGGCCATGTATACCACTTTGATCCAAAAGGATGGGTTGCATTAAGCTTCGAATGATATGAAAACATAGTCTTTATATTATTAATAGCTCTAGTTACTAAGCCATTATCTGTTCCATCTTTAAATGGTATATACGATAATATATATACTAAAATAGGTATACATACAAATACAATTATGCAAAACAAAAGGGTTATTATTATGTTTTTATTAAAATTATTTACAATAGTACTATGTAAAATTCCATTAGTTGAAGAAGACTTATCCCTCTTTGCATACCTATATTCTATATACCTTCTTATCATTGTACACAAAAAAATAATAGCTAATCCTACTCCTGCATACAATCCGGTCCACTTACTAGCTATTGCAAGTGCTATAGCTATACCAGATTCTGCAAGAGGCCTAAGTGTTTTTATAAGAGGAGTATCATTAAAAGTCATAGTACAATATTGATACATAAAATAATAAGACACTATTATAAAAAATGTAACAAATACATCTATTGTTGCAATTCTTGTTTGCACAAAATGCATAAAATCAAATGAAAAAATAACAGTTACTATAGCTGAAGCCCATGTCTTCTTAAACATTTTTTTACTAAATAAATATATTACAGGTACCATAGCTATTCCAAATAAAGTTCCAATAATTCTCCATCCAAAAGGATTCTCACCAAATATAAGCATACCTATACTTATTAATATCTTGCCTAATGGAGGATGAGTATTTTCATATGCTTTTAACCCATGAATAAATTCATATGCAGTTCTTGCATGATATATTTCATCAAAATAAGTTTCATCTCTATAAGTAGGAACTTCTTTATATAAGTCTTGTTCATCAAAAAGCTTAGAATATTTATTTGCATTACTTGGCAATATAATATTTCCAGATTGATCCTTCAATACTAGTTCTCTTATAGAACAAGAATCTGATAATGAACGTAGTGCTATATATCTAGTGTTACAATTAACCTGTTGCTTTCCCCATCTAAATACATACTTCATGTTAAAATCACTTATAACATCCCATTTAGAATTTGTAGAATTCCATGAATATAACCTAAAGTTTCTATTAGCAATATTTCCCAAAAAATAATTTATCTCAGATAAATTAACATTATCACCTAAATCTAAAATGATATCTTCATTTACCTTATCAATATCCAAAGAAGTCTGAGGCATACTTCTACTACCCAAATCATATAATGCAACCATTGAATATACCATAATTATTACAAATAATATTATTATATCTATTTTAAGTAGTTTATCCCTAGCCTCAGATGTCTGTATCCTACTACTGTAGCACATTTCTTCAGCATTATGTAGGGATATACTTTTACTTCTGCAAATTAAAAAACTAATAATTACAGCAAAAATACCTATTAATGTAATTATAAATTTCATATATCTCCCCCCTTACATACCCTACATTATATAATAAAACATATTTCTGTCAACGAAAATTAAATATTATATATTTTGTCATATGTTTCTCTAGCTATTACTAATTCTTCATTTGTTGGAATGACTAAAACATTTATCTTTGAGTTTTTTGTAGATATTATTTTCTTCTCACCTCTAACAGCATTTAATTTTTCGTCTATCTCTATTCCAAAACAATCTAAATTACTTAAACATGCTGTTCTAGTTTCCGGACCATTTTCACCTACTCCAGCTGTAAATACAATTGCATCTACACCATTCATAGCTGCTATATATGCTCCTATATATTTCTTAACTGAATAATAGAACATTTCCAATGCTAATGTAGCCTTCTTATTGCCTTCTTCACTAGCTCTATTAATATCTCTAAAATCAGAGCTTATATTAGATACCCCATATACACCTGATTCTTTGTTTAATAT
The DNA here is from genome assembly GCF_018918325.1 of Clostridium sp. MSJ-8. Taxonomy (GTDB): domain Bacteria; phylum Bacillota; class Clostridia; order Clostridiales; family Clostridiaceae; genus Clostridium. The sequence goes on from NZ_JAHLQH010000030.1 coordinate 8,821, forward strand.
TTCATCTATTTCTTCAATTGTGTATCCTTTAGATTTTACTAAATAGGTTACTACAGATGGATCAAGGCTTCCACTTCTAGTTCCCATAATAACCCCATCTAAAGGTGTAAATCCCATAGTAGTATCTATAGATACTCCTCCTTCTATTGCACATATAGATGATCCATTTCCTAAATGGCAAGTAATAATTTTAAGTTCTTCAATAGGCTTCCCTAACATATTAGCTGCTTCTCTAGAAACAAACATATGTGATGTTCCATGAAATCCATATTTTCTAATTTTATATTGATCATAAAACCTGGTTGGTATAGCATACATATAAGACTTCTCTGGCATAGTTTGATGAAATGCTGTATCAAAAACTGCTACCATCTTTTTGTCTTGCATTACTTTTCTGCAAGCTTCTATTCCTATAAGATTAGCCATATTATGAAGCGGTGCTAACTCTGCTAATTCTCGTATAGATTTAATAACTTCTTCATCAATAATAACTGAATCTCTATATTTCTCACCACCATGGACAACTCTATGTCCTACAGCACTTACCTCATTTATACTTTTTATAACCCTACCATATTCATTAGATATTAAAGTATCTAAAACTAATTGTATAGCTTCATTATGGTTACATATATTTCTCTCAATTACATACTTCTCTTTATTTACTTTATGAGTAAGTTTTGATCCATCAATTCCTATTCTCTCTACTAACCCTTTTGCTAATACCTTTTCTTTCTCTATATCTATAAGTTGATACTTTATAGATGAACTACCACAATTAATAACCAAAATATTCAATTTTATTTCCTCCACATATATAAATCTATTCTATAAATTTTTTATAAAAGCAATTAAATATTCTAATATGAATCGCTTATAAAAATAAAAAAATAGAATGAACACATTACATTATTATGCCCATTCCTATTTTATTTATTCATATATGTATTTGATTTTTCATATTGTTAACTTAATATTCTCTATGTTTTTTATAATATTCTGATAATGCTCCTGCTACAATTACCAGTGAAATAATTAATACTCCACCAATCTGTAATGTTTTCACATCATCTGTATTATCTTCCGTCATTATATTCTTTTCAACTCTTGTTTCAATTTTACTTTCAACAGTTGCCGCCTTAACAGTTATGCCTTCAAATAACATACTTGTAGCAATCAAAATTATCAGAAGTATTGTTACAAAGGTACTCTTCCTTTTCTTCATACTAACCACCTCTTAATTCTCATTATGTAAACCTTTCTACAAATATAATATTATATCCATAATCCATAATTTTCAATTATGTGTACTTATAATTATACATTTATTAATATTATTAATACTTTATACACATATTAGGCTTATATATGATTTTCTAATGAGGCAACAACATATAAAATCTTTTCCACAACTGTGTTGAAGTTATTTGCTAGTTAGCATTCCTTATCATAGCTTCAACATTTTCATGGAAAAGATTTTATACTTTTAATGATAATTTTTAGCATATATGTTTCTTTAATTGATGTAAATTCTATAAGATAAATCTTTCTACATTAGCTTGAAGTTTTTCTGCTGATTTATGTGCACTACTTGCTTTTTCCTTTATTATAGAAGCTTTTTCAAAAACATCACTTGATCTTTGTGCAATATCTGTAGTGCCTTCTGCTCCATCTGTAGCAGCTCTGCTAACTTCTCCAATTGCATCCATAACACCATTTATAGATGCTAATAATTCCTCAGAAGATGCTGAAAAATCTGTCACAAGATTATCAATTTTTTCTGCATCTTCATTATAAGAAATAGCCATATCATAAAAACCTTCTAAACTCTTAGATACATCATTGCCAACAAATTCTAGCAATTTCTTAGAATCTCTTGCAAGATTTTCTACCGCACTTGTAACACTTTCAGTGACCTCATTAATATGTTCTACAGCATCCTTAGATTGTTCAGCAAGCACCCTAATTTCATCTGCTACAACAGCAAAACCTTTTCCAGATTCCCCAGCTCTTGCCGCTTCAATAGATGCATTTAATGCAAGTAAATTTGTTTGATCTGTAATATCCATAATTGATTCTGCAAGGACAGAAATTTGTTTTACTACTTCAATGTCTTTTAATGCTACTGCTAAACTAGAGCTAATTTCTTTATGAATTGATTTAGTTCTCTTGTCATTTTCTTCTGTACTTTTCCTTACACTAATTGCTCTATCTCTTATATCATTTGCTTCTTCTGCACCATCTTGAGAACGTAATGCAATACTTTTTGCAGCGCCTTCAATTTCATGTGATATAGAGCTAATTTGTTGAGATGATGCTGCCGTCTCTTCCATTCCTGCTGCTAATTCTTCTGTTGTTGATGATACATTATCAATTTCATGTTCTAAGCTTTGGATACTTTCATCTATGTCCTGTATTACATTAGTAATTTCCATAGATTCATTTTTTACTTTTCCAACTAAGCCTCCTATATCTTTTCTCATATGCTCTAAGGAATTAGCAAGCTTGCCAAAGTCATCTTTTCTTTTTACAAGCTTACTTTCTATAGCACAAGAAAAATCACCTTTTCCCATTCTGTCTATACAGTCAAGGCTCTTAGCTAACGATTTAACTATATCTGTTGAAATAACTAAAAGTAATGCTGCAACAATTATTGCTATTACAACAGCTACTCCAATAAACATATTTCTACAACTAGTTGTATAATCTGAAAATTCTGTACGAAGACTTGCTATTTCTTTATCTATATCATCTGTATAATTTCCAGTTCCAACAACCCATCCAAAAGGTTCAAACGCTTTAGTGTATGAACGCTTTGGTAACGGTTCATTTTCACCTTCTCTAGGATACTCATAATCTACATATCCTCCATCTTTATTTTCCTTTGCAATATTTATCATTTCACTAACCATTTTATATCCATTAGAATCTTCTAGATTCATTCTATTAGTTCCTTCTGTCTCATTTCCTAATAATACAACATTAGTACCATCATATTGATCAACCCAAAAATATCCGCTTTCTCCATATCGAAGTTCACGTATTTGATCTGCTGCCATCTTTTTTGCTTCCTCTTCGTTATATTCTCCAGCTTGATATTTATCATAAATAGCTTGGCAAAGAGTAGTAACGTCTTCAACTTGTTCCTTAATTAACTTATCATAATTCTCTCTTTCTGACTTTTCTACTGTAGATAGTGCTTTACTTTGAAGCTTATTCATATTATTAGTAGAAAAAGCTATACATGCTACAATGGCAACAATTGTTGCTAACATTACAATACACATTTTGACCTTTACTTTTAAATTATTCATTTTTGTCCCTCCAATTCTTTTTTTGTCAACATTAATAATTATTTTTCGTCATATTCCCTCTAAACTTTACGCTGAATGATAAAACGCACTTTTTAAATCATATAATTTCCTAAATAAAGCAAAAAAATTAAGTCAGCATCCAAAATGTTGTACTGTTTAAGCTTTTATAACTTTACAACATTTAGCTAACTTAATTTTATATATTTAGAAGTTTTTAATAAAATTATGCTATTTATAAAAATACATATTATTAATACTAATTATTAGAAAACATAATTTAAATCTAACAAGTACCTATTGTTCTAAATCTATTATATCTATTGTCTAGAAGCTTATCCATTGAAACATCTCTTAATGTATCTAACTCTTCTAACAATTCTCTTTTTAATTTTAATGCCATTCTTCTAGGATTTCTATGAGCTCCACCATATGGTTCTTTTATAATCTTATCTATTACTTTATATTCATATAAATCTTGAGCAGTAATTTTCATTACATTAGCTGCTTCTTTAGCTCTTCCACCATCTTTCCATAGAATAGATGCAAATCCTTCTGGAGAAAGAATTGAATAAATTGCATGTTCTAACATAAGAACTCTGTCTGCAACCGCAAGTGCTAGAGCACCTCCACTTCCCCCTTCTCCCATAAGCACTGAAATAATAGGAGTTTTAAGTCTACTCATTTCAAGTAAATTCTTTGCTATTGCTTCTCCTTGTCCTCTCTCTTCTGCATCTACACCACAGAATGCTCCTGGTGTATCAATAAAACATATTACTGGTCTATTAAATTTCTCAGCTTGTTTCATAAGCCTTAATGCTTTTCTGTATCCTTCTGGCTTAGGCATTCCAAAATTTCTATATATATTTTCTTTTGTATTTGCACCTTTAGTTATAGATATTACAGTAACTGGAATCTTATCAATATATCCTATTCCTCCAATTATTGCACTATCATCTCCAAAATATCTATCACCATGTAGTTCAAAAAAGTCATCAAATATTTCTGATATATAATAACTACCAGTTGGTCTATCCTTATGCCTTGCTGTATTAACCTTATCCCAGCTACTCATTGTTTTAATTAATTCTCTACTCATTGAATCTCACCCCATGGATAGTTAATATTTTGTATACTTCTCTACGTAAATTTTTTCTTTCAACAATCATGTCAACAAAACCCTTCTTTAATAAAAACTCTGATTTCTGAAAGTCATCTGGTAAAGTTTCTTTTATTGTATCTTCTATAACTCTTCTTCCTGCAAAACCAACTAAAGCATTTGGTTCTGCAATTATTATATCACCTTCCATAGCAAACGATGCAGTAACACCACCTGTTGTTGGGTTAGTAAGAACTGTTATGTATAACAATCCTGCATCATCATGTTTTCCTATAGCTGCACTAACCTTTGCCATTTGCATCAAAGAAAAAATTCCTTCTTGCATTCTAGCACCGCCTGATGTTGTAAATATAATAAGTGGTAATCCTTTTTCTGTTGCATACTCTACTATTCTTGTTATTCTTTCACCTACAACAGTTCCCATGCTACCCATCATAAAATAGCTATCCATAACTGCTGCTGCAACTTCTATGCCATTAACCTTAGCTGTACCAACCACTACTGCTTCACTACTATTAGTTTTGTTTCTACATGACTTTATTTTATCTTCATAGCCTTTAAAATCTAATGGATTTGTTTCCTTTAAATCCTCATACATTTTGTTAAAACTACCTTTATCAAAGAAAAGGTTAATTCTTGTATCTGCTTTAAGTCTAAAGTGATGTTTACATTGAGGACATACATAATAATTATTTACAATATCTTCTCTATATATTGTTCCTCCACATCCATCACATTTTACCCACATACCAGAAGGAATATTAGCTTTTTCTTCAATATTATCATTCTTCACAATTCCATAATTGTTTTTCTTAAAAAATCATTAATCATTATTCATCACCATTTTTTTACTTAGGAAAGATGTATCATATTCCCCTTTTATAAATTCTTCCATTTCTAGTAGTGAATACTGAAATTCAATATTAGTTTTTAATCCGCCTACTGCAAACTCAGCTAAAGCACGTTTCATCTTTGCAATAGCCTCATTTCTGTCTTTTCCATAAGCAATAAGTTTTGCAATCATAGAATCATAGCAATGTGGTATCTTATATCCACAATATATTGCCGAATCTAATCTTATTCCTGGTCCTCCTGGAAGATATAATTCTGTTATTTTTCCAGGACAAGGCATAAAATCTTTAGACGGATCTTCTGCATTAATTCTACATTCAATTGCATGTCCTGATAATTTGATATCATCTTGAGTAAAATCTAACTCTTCACCTGATGCAATCTTTAATTGTTCTTTTACTAAATCAATGCCTGTTACCATCTCTGTTATAGGATGCTCTACTTGAATTCTTGTATTCATCTCCATGAAATAGAAATTACAATCTTTATCTACCAAAAATTCTATAGTTCCTGCACTTTCATAATTAACTGCTTTCGCTGCCTTTCTAGCAATTTCTCCCATTTTGCTTCTCATTTCTGGAGTCAAGAAAGTTGAAGGTGCTTCTTCTAGAACCTTTTGATTTTTTCTCTGAAGAGAACATTCTCTTTCACCTAAGTGTACTACATTTCCATGTGAATCTGCAAGTATTTGGAACTCAATATGTCTTGGATTTTGCACAAATTTCTCTATATATAAAGTATCATCTCCAAAACATGCCTTTGCCTCTGCCTTTGCAGTATTATAGCAAGATTTAAATTCATCTTCAGTAAAAGCAATTCTTATACCCTTACCTCCACCTCCAGCTGATGCTTTTATCATAACGGGAAATCCTATTTCTTTAGCTATTGATAATCCATGATTTTCATCTTCTATTGTACCTTCATATCCAGGAACAACTGGCACTCCTGCTTCTTTCATTATTTCTCTAGCCTTTGCTTTATTTCCCATTAATTCAATTGCTGTATAATCTGGTCCTATAAATTTAATGTTGCATTCTTTACACATCTTTGCGAACTTTGCATTTTCAGATAAGAACCCAAATCCTGGATGTATTGCATCTACACCTTTTAAAACACATGCACTTAAAATATTAGCTATATTTAAATAACTATCTTTTGCTGCAGCTGGTCCTATACACACTGCTTCATCTGCAAGTTGAGTATGAAGAGCATCTTTATCTATATCCGAATATACAGCTACAGTTGCAATTCCCATCTCTCTACATGCTCTTATTATTCTAACTGCAATTTCCCCTCTATTTGCTATCAGAACTTTATTAACCATTATTAATCACCTATCCTATTATTGCAAACATTATTTCAGCTTCACATACCTTTTTTCCATCAACAGTTGCTACAGCCTTTCCTACTCCCATAGGTCCTTTAAACTTTATTATTTCACATTCTAAATCAAGCCTATCTCCTGGAACTACTTGACCTCTCCATCTTACTTTGTCTGCTCCAGTAAACACAGCAGTCTTGCCTTTAAATTTATCCATTCCAAGAACAGCAACCGCTCCAGTTTGAGCTAACGCTTCAAGCACTAACACGCCTGGCATAATAGGCATTTTAGGAAAATGTCCTTGGAAGAATTCTTCATTTGCAGAAACATTTTTATATGCCTTAACTTTTTTTCCTTCTTCTATCTCTACTACTCTATCGATTAATAAAAATGGGTATCTATGAGGTAGAATTTCTTTTATTTGATTTATATCTAACATAATCTTAAGCCTCCTTTATCTTAAATAACGGCTGACCATATTCTACCATGTCACCATTCTTAACTAGTATTTGTTTTATTTCACCAGTATACTCGCTTTGAATTTCATTCATTAACTTCATAGCTTCTATTATACATAATACTTGATCTTTGCTTACTGTATCTCCTACCTTAACATAATTTTCACTATCAGGTGATGGTGAACTATAGAATGTTCCTACCATTGGAGAAGTTATTACAGTTAGTCCCTCTTCTTCTGTAGTAGCAGGTTCTACAGTATTATTTTCTACTACAGTAGATACAGTATTTTTAACCTCTTCTTGTTTGATATCTGTATTCACATCTTGTGCTACTACAGTATCCTTAGAATTACTTCTTGTTAATGACTTATCTAACACTAAATGTCCATCATTTGTTGTATAATCAAATAATGCTATGTCAGAATTATTAACCATTTCTAGTATTTCCTTTATGCCATTAAAGTCCATTTTCCCTTGCCTCCTAAATACCTATTCGTATTTTTTTAATAATAAAGTTGCATTATGTCCACCAAAACCTAAAGAATTTGACATAACATAATTTAATTCTTTTTCTCTACCAACTAATGGTACATAATCTAAATCTAATTCTTCATCCTTAACTTTTAATCCAATTGTTGGTGGAACAAAACTATTTAATATTGCTTCCACACAAATTACAGCTTCTAAAGAACCTGCAGCACCTAATAAATGTCCTGTGCTAGATTTTGTAGATGATATCGGAATGTTATATGCAACTTCCTTAAATGCCTTCTTTATTGCTAATGTTTCACATTTATCATTTAATGGTGTTGATGTTCCATGAGCATTGATGTATGAAACTTCTGAAGGTTCAATACCTGCTTCTTCCATAGCAAGTATCATAGAATCTGCTGCCCCTTCACCATCTGGTAATGGTGATGTTATATGATATGCATCACATGTACTACCATATCCTACAACTTCAGCTAATATATTAGCACCTCTAGCAAGAGCACTATCTAGTGATTCTAATATTAAAGCTCCAGCACCTTCGCCCATAACAAAACCACTTCTTTCCTTATCAAAAGGAATAGATGCTCTTTCTGGATCATTACTCTTATTTAAAGCCTTCATACTAGAGAATCCACCTACACCCATTCTAGTTATCGGTGCTTCTGAACTACCAGCTATCATATAATCAGCATAACCATGTTTTATTGCTCTAAATGCTTCTCCAATACAATTGTTTCCAGTAGCACATGCTGTTACCATTGAAGTACATGGTCCTTTTAATCCATATTTTATAGCAATTTGTCCTGCTGATAAATTAATTATTGTCATAGGTACAAAAAAAGGAGATACTTTCTTTGATGGTGCATTAGCTATTTTAGTTGTCTCATCAGTCATAGTATGCAATCCACCTACACCTGAACCTACAAATACACCAAATCTCTTTTTATCAACCTTTTCTAAATCAATACCTGAATTTTCTATCGCTTGAGTTGCTGCTGCTATAGCAAATATTTGAAATCTATCTGATCTTTTAGCTTCTTTTTTATCCATATAAAGTGTAGGATCGAAGTCTTTTACTTCTCCAGCTATTTTAACATCTAAAAATTCTGTATCTATTTGCTTTATAAAATCTATTCCATTCTTACCATTCTTAATTGATTCCCATAATGAATTTACATCATTACCTATCGGAGAAACAACTCCCATACCTGTAACAACTACTCTTCTTTCACTCATCTTTTACCTCCTACATAACCATTCCACCATCAACGTGAATTACTTGGCCAGTAACATAATCTGCTGCATCACTAGCTAAAAATGCTATCACATTTGCAACATCTTCTGGCTTACCTAGTTTTCTTAATGGAATTCCTTTCTTGTATTCATCCTTTGCTTTTTCACCTAACACATCAGTCATATCAGTTTCTATAAATCCTGGTGCTACTGCATTTACATTTATACCTCTAGAACCTATTTCCTTTGCCAAAGATTTAGTCATTCCTATTACTCCTGCTTTTGATGCAGCATAGTTAACTTGACCTGCATTTCCAGTAATACCCACCACTGAAGAAAGATTAATTATTTTTCCTGACTTTTGTTTCATCATAATTGGTGTTATGCATTTTAAACAATTAAATACTCCTTTTAAATTAACATTAATTACAGAATCAAAATCTTCTTCTTTCATTCTCATAATAAGAGTATCCTTAGTTATTCCTGCATTGTTTACCATTATGTCAATAGTTCCAAATTTTTCTTTTGCAGTACTTATCATGTTTTCTACTTCATCCATCTTAGATATATCTGCTTTAACCATTATTGTTTCAACGCCTAAAGCTTTTATCTCTTCTTTTACTTTAGAAGCTTCTTCCTCGTTGCTTCTATAATTAAGAACAATATTAGCACCTAATGAAGCTAATTTTAAAGCTGTTGCTTTACCTATACCTCTTGATGCTCCAGTCACTATGGCTGTTTTTCCTTTTAACATTCACTTACCTCCAATTATTTTAACGCTTCAATTGTCTTGTTTAATGATTCAATATCTTCTACATTATATACTTTTAAGTTTCTATCAATTTTTCTTAAGAACCCTCTCATTGTTTTACCTGGTCCTACTTCAACAAAAGTATCTACACCTTTTGCAATCATATCTCTAAGCGCCTTTTCAAGATATACAGATGACATAATGTGTTTCTTAAGTATAAGTCTTACATCATCAGAATCTTCATATGGAGCTCCTTTTAAATTAGAATATACAACCTTGTTAAATGGCTTAATATCTACTTTTTTTATTGTTTCATAAAAAGTATCACTTGCACCTTTTAGTAATGAACTATGGAAAGGTCCTGAAACATTTAATAAGATTCCTCTTCCACCTAATTCTTGTGCTATTTCTACTGCCTTTTCTATAGCTTCATTTTCTCCAGCTATTACTACTTGGCCTGGGCAATTGTAGTTTGCACCTTCACATACTCCATATTCTCCTGCCCTTTTTAGTAATTCTTGAAATTTTTCATCATCAAGTTTCATTATTGCAGCCATTTTACCTAATCCCTTTGGAAGAGCACTTCCCATAATTCTTCCACGTTCCTTAATAAGCTTTAAACCATCTTCAAATGTTAAAGCACCTCCATATACAAGAGATCCATATTCTCCTAATGATAAACCAGCTGTATAATCTGCTTCTATACCATTAATCTCTAATGCTTTTAAGCATGCTAAAGACATAAGAACTATAGCAGGTTGTGAATTCTCTGTTGCAGTAAGAACTTCATCAGGTCCATTAAATAATATGTCTTTAATAGGCATATCTAATATTTCTTCTCCTCTATCTATTAATTCTTTACATTCTGGTATATTTTCATACAATTCTTTTCCCATACCAATATATTGAGTTCCTTGACCTGGGAATAAAAATGCAATTTTATTACTTTCCATAATTTCCTCCACAACTATTTTATTTTGCTATTAAATTGTTCCATTATTTCATCTATTATTTCTTTACAAGTTTGTTCCTTATTAACTATACCTGCAATTTGTCCAGCCATAACTGATCCATTATCAATATCACCATCAACAACTGCTTTTCTAAGAGCACCTGCACCTAATTCTTCTAGTTGTTCTGCTGAAGCCCCTTCGCTTTCTAGCTTTTTAAATTGTCTCGCCATCTTGTTCTTTAAGCATCTTACTGGATGTCCTGTTGATAATCCTGTAACTTCTGTATCTATATCTTTTGCCTTAAGTACTTTATCTTTATAATTTTGATGAACTGTACATTCCTTTGCAACTAAAAATCTTGTTCCTATTTGTACTCCTTCAGCGCCTAACATAAAGCTTGCTGCCATTCCTCTTCCATCACCTATTCCACCTGCTGCAAGTACTGGTATATTTACAGCATCAACTACTTGAGGAACTAATGCCATTGTAGTTAATTGTCCTATATGTCCACCTGATTCTGTTCCTTCTGCGACTATTGCATCAGCACCTAATTTCTCCATTCTCTTAGCTAAAGCTACAGATGCAACAACTGGCACTACCTTCACTCCGTTTTCTTTCCACATTTCCATATACTTTCCTGGGCTTCCTGCTCCAGTAGTAACAACAGGAACTTTTTCTTCACAAACTAATTTTGCAACTTCCTCTGCATGTGGTGTCATAAGCATTACATTAACTCCAAATGGCTTATCTGTTAATTCTCTAACCTTATGGATTTGTTCTCTTATCCATTCAATAGGTGCTGTTCCTGTAATAATTCCAAGTCCGCCTGCTTCACTTACAGCAGCAGCTAAAGAAGCATCAGCAATCCATGCCATACCTCCTTGAACTATTGGTTTTTCAATGTTTAAAATTTCACAAACTCTATTATTTTTCATATAATCCTCCAAAACTAATAATAATTCATTTAGAATCGGGCTATTCATGCTATCATGATTAACCCGATTCTTTATCTATTTCTTTTCTATTGCTTATCTTTTTCTGCTAATGCATTTTTTACATAACTTACTGCTTCTTCAACAGTTTTTATACTTTCTGCATCTTCTAATTGAATACCATACTTATCTTCTAATTCTACTATTATTTGAAATAAGTCTAATGAATCTGCACCTAAATCTTCAAATGTTGTTTCTAAACTTATCTTTTCAGGTTCAACTTCTAATTGTTCACATATAACTTCTCTAATTTCTTCAAATATCATATTAAAACCTCCATTAACACATTAAATTATTGCCCTAATATTTAAAATATATAATATATTTTTATTTTTTACAATTCAATAAGAACTGCCCCACAAGTAAGTCCTCCACCAAAACCTACCATAATAATCTTCATTCCTCTTTTTAATAACCCATTTTCATACATTTCATTTAATGCCAATGGAATTGATGCTGAAGATGTATTACCATATCTATCTAAGTTAAGGTAAAATTTATCTGTTGAAATTTTTAATTTCTTAGCAGCAAAATCTATAATTCTATAGTTTGCTTGATGAGGAACTATATATTCTACATCATCTAATGTTAAGTTGTTTTCTTCTAATAAGTGATGTATAGAATCGACTATGGCAACAGACGCAAATTTAAATACTGCGCTTCCCATCATTGCTAATTTTTTATTCTTTTTATTATTATCTCCTAAAACGAAAGGATTTTCAACATCATTTGCACCAATTTCTAGGCATTCTCCCTTTTCACCTTCTGATTTTAATACAGATGAGTACAATTTCTCTTCATTACTATCATCTCTTGATAATACCACTGCCCCTGATCCATCGCCAAATAACACGCATGTACTTCTATCGTTCCAATCTATTATTTTAGATAACACTTCTGATCCCACTATTACTGCATTTTTAATATTTTTGTTTGAGTTCATCATAGATATTCCTATATCTAATGCAAATATAAATCCTGAACATGCAGCATTTATATCAAATGCTACTGCATTTTTAGCTTGTACTTCTTTTTGTACTATGCAAGAAACTGAAGGTGTAAAATTATCAGGTGTAACAGTTGCCACTATTATTAAATCCACATCTTCAGGTTTTACTTGAGCTCTATCTAAAGCCATATTAACTGCCTTTATTGCAACTTCTGATGTATCTTCTCCTTGTGAAATTCTTCTCTCCTTTATTCCTGTTCTACTTGTTATCCATTCATCGCTTGTATCAACAATTTCACTTAGTTTATCATTTGTCACTATCATTTCAGGAGAATATGCCCCTATCCCCTTAATGTTAATTCCTTTCATACTACACATCCCTCTTATTATTTTGTAAATACTTTTCCTTAAAAAACATATTTAATTTATCTAAGGCATTTATAAGTACAGCCTCTTCTTTTTCATTAATTTCTTCTAATATCATTGAAATCATATCCGAATGAAACTTCCTATGAAGTCTATATGCTATCTTACCTTTTTTAGTGGCCCACACCACTACAACTCTCTTATCTTTTTCTAATTTTCTCCTTGCTACATATCCTTTTTTGATTAGTTTATTAATTGCAATAGTAAGAGTTCCTTGAGTTATATCTAAATTCTCAGCAATGCTTCCCATAGTTTTCTCTCCATACATGCCTATTGCATCAATTGTATGCAATTCAGTTAACGATAAATCTGATAAGACACCATTTTTCAATGTATTTTCCTCTATAGCTGAAATATCATTAAAAAGTTCAACAAACAGTTCATTCAATACTTGCTTGCTTTTCTCCATATACAAAATTCCTCCAAATATTTTGATAATCAAAATATACTATATCAATTTATAATTGTCAATATTCATTACATTTTATGTATATTTTAAGCATTTATGTATTAATAAATAAAAGTAGTATATCTTATGTAACCTATTTCTTTATCAAAAATATTTTATGCAAATATTTTTCACTTAATGTATTACATATATACTACTTTTATAATAATTATCTTTTAATATTCAGCAACTATTTCACCAAAATATAAAACATGTTTAGTTTCATTTTCAGGATAGAAGTCTTTTTGTATTTCATCTTTCATACCAGTAAAATCTATTTCTTGTTTTAATACTATTTTACATTCATAATATTTTTCACAACCTTCTATAACAGGTGTTGAAACCATTCTTCCTGGTATAAATTTAATTTTAGCTTCTTTTTCTTTATCTATATCTCTTCCAGACTTTGAACCACATATTCCAAGTGCAGATTTCTTATTATCACCATATGGAATACTTACTGTATAAGTTTCTCCTAATCCCAAGAATTCATTAGAATATCTAGATTCTCTTATCATAGCCATAAACATAGGTCTTCTCCACATATATCCTATAGATCCCCAACTAATTGTCATTGTATTGGCTTTCTTTTCGTCTCCAACTGTAAAAAAAGCTCCTTTTGTATACAAATTATCAAAAGCTTCTTCAATTCCGTTTGTAAATGTTTCTTTCATAAAATATACCACTCCCTAAAATTATATTATACAAGTCATAACAATGTACCTTATGCCATTTTTGTCCCTTATAATGTTATTTTTTATACTAAACCCTAATCTTTTGTAAAATTCCATAGCATACATAGACGAATTAACAGATAAACTCCTAACTATATTATTTTTTTTACAATATGCCTTTGAATAATCAACTAAAATTCTTCCAACTCCTATATGTTGATAAGGCTCATCTACAAATAATAATGAAATATGTTTACGATTTCTTATAGCTATTATTCCAATCAATTCATCAATTAGATAAAATCCAAAAATAACAAAATCATCATATAAAATCTTATTCTTTATGCTATTCCATTCTGTATACCTATAGAATTCTAATGTACCTAAATTTCCATAATCTTCTCTCTGAAATCTATCAAAAACTCTTCTACAAAGAGTTAATGCTCTGTCCAAATCAGATTTCAAAATCTTTTTTACCATTTTATCCCCTATAAATATTAATTCTATTGTATTTTACCATATTTGTAAATACAAATTTAATTTATTATGTCGCAAACTAATTATATATTTAATTTCTAGTTATTATATATATAAGATAACACACATATATAGCAAGCAACATCACGCCTTCTATCCTTGTAATTTTCTTTATGTCTTTTTTGTTTAAAAAAATCATGCCACCTATTAATATTGTTGAAATAATTAGTATAATAAAATCTACTATAAGAGATTTAGAAACTATAAATGGTGATATAGCAGAGGAGGTTCCTATTATTAACAACAAATTGAATATATTAGACCCTAATACATTGCCTAATGCTATTTCTTTTTCCCCTTTTATAGCTGCAACTATAGATGTAACTAATTCTGGAAGAGATGTTCCCATCGCAACTATTGTAAGTCCAACTAACTTCTCACTCATACCTAGTGTTGTAGCTATAACAGTAGCATTATCTACCACCATATCTCCTCCAATTACTATCCCTATAATTCCAATTATACTTACAATAATATTTTTAAATATATTTATATTCTCATCTCTATTCTCATTGCGTAAATCTCTCCCTCTCACAATACGAATTAGTAATATCATATATATAATACATATAAATAATAATATTACTCCATCCATTCTAGACAAATCTCCATCCCTCATACTAAATCCAAAAGTTAATATATACACTAATATAGTAGCAAATAAATCAACCACATAATCTCTCTTAACTGTTGTCTTCTTAAATATAATAGGTGATATAACAGAAGTAGCTCCTAATACAACTAATGCATTAAACATATTAGAACCTATTACATTCCCTATAGCTATACCACCATTCCCATCTAAAGCAGAAATTATACTAATTGCAAGTTCAGGTGCACTAGTTCCTATTGAAACAATAGTAAGTCCTACTATAATAGATGGAATTCCTATCTTTCTAGCTATCTTAGATGCACCATCTACAAACACATCTGCACCTTTTATAAGTAAAATAAATCCTATAACTAATAATAAATATTCCAATACTTACTACTCCTCTCTAATATAAAAATAATAAAAGGGAGATTACAAATTATAATCTCCCTTTTATTATTTCAATGTGTATATAATTTTATTCATTAACTGGTTTCTTTACTATTCCAAGTATTATTGCTCCTATTATAGAACCTATAGCAACTGCTGCTATAAATCCGAATGGGTGACCTATAACTGGTACTACAAATATACCACCATGAGGTGCTCTTAATGTACAATCAAAGAATGCTGCTAATGCTCCTGCTGTTGCTGCACCTACTACACAAGAAGGTATAACTCTTAAAGGATCTGCTGCTGCAAAAGGAATAGCACCTTCTGTAATAAATGATAATCCCATAATATAGTTAGTCAAGCCTGACTGTCTGTCTTTTTTAGTAAATTTATTCTTGAAAAATGTTGTTGCTAATGCTATTGCTAATGGTGGAACCATACCACCTGCCATAACAGATGCCATAATTACATAATTACCACTTGTTAATGATGCTGTACCAAATACATATGCTGCCTTGTTAAATGGACCACCCATGTCTATAGCCATCATTCCACCTAATAATACTCCAAGTAACACCTTACTACTTTCACCCATTGATTCTAATGCATTATTTAACCAAGCATTTGCTGCTGATACTGGAGGATTAATAATAATTATCATAATAAATCCAATTCCTAATATACCTAATACCGGATACAATAAGGTTGGTTTTATTCCTTCTAAGGAATCAGGTAAATAACTACATAATTTCTTTAATCCAAGAACTAAATATCCTGCTATAAACCCTGCAAGTAATGCTCCTATGAATCCTGCTCCACCTTTGTTTGCCAAATAACCACCTACAACACCTACTGCAAGTGCTGGTCTATCTGCTATAGACATTGCAATATATCCTGCTAATATTGGTAACATAAATCCAAATGCTGCATTACCTACTGTGTTAAAAAATGCTGCAACCGGTGTATTACTTCCAAAGTTTTTAGGATTAATTTCATAGTTATCTAATAAAAATGAAAGTGCTATTAATATTCCACCACCAATTACAAATGGTAACATATGTGATACACCATTCATTAAATCCTTATATATCTTTCTTCCAATACTTTCTTCCTCTTCTGCTCCATCACTTTCTGAAGAATCAGAATCTTTTGAATGATATATATGTGCATTTCCACTAGTTGCATCTGTTAATAACTGTTCAGCTTTATTAATTCCATCAGCAACCTTAGTAATAATAACTTTCTTTCCATCAAATCTAGCCATTTCTACTTTTTTATCTGCTGCAACTATTATACATTCACAATTATCTATATCTTCTTTTGTTAGAACATTTTTAGCTCCTCCAGAACCATTTGTTTCTACTTTTATAGATATACCCATTTCTTTTGCTTTGTTCTCTAAGCTCTCAGCTGCCATATAAGTATGTGCTATTCCTGTAGGACAAGCAGTTACTGCTAAAACTCTATAACCAGATCCTGTTTCTTCTTCCTTTGTTTCAAATTTTTCTATTTCTTTTTCATCTATTAACCTTAAAAATTCATCTTTGTCTTTTGCATTTATTAATTTTTCTCTAAAGGATTCATCCATTAATATTGTTGATAATCTCGATAAAACTTCTAGATGTAAATTATCAGCTGCTTCTGGAGCTGCAATCATAAAGAATAATTTAGCTGGCATTCCATCTAAAGAATCATAATCTACGCCATCTTTTACTACCATAGAACTAAGTCCTGCTTCTGATACAGCCTTTGTTTTTCCATGTGGAATAGCTATTCCATCACCAATACCTGTTGTACTAAGTTCTTCTCTAGCTAATACAGTCTTCTTATATTCTTCTTTATCATTAAGATTATTAGTTGCATCCATTAAATCAACTAATTTATCTATGGCTTCTGCTTTGTTGTTAACCTTTACATCTAGTTCTATACCTTCTTTTTTCAACAAATCTGTTATACGCATAATAACATCTCCTTTACATAAATTTTCATTTGCTCTTTTATAATTGTTTTAATAATTCCTCTACAGTGTCTCTAGTTGCTAAATATTCTGAAAATGCACTTGCACTTCCTGTTGCAACTCCCATCTTTAATGCTTCTTCTAAATTATTATTTTTTAAGTACCCTGTTATAAATCCTGCTACCATAGAATCTCCTGCACCTACTGAATTAATTAATTTTCCCTTAGGCACGTTACTTTTATATACCTTGCCATCACTTCCTACAAGTATTGCCCCATCTCCTGCCATAGAAATAAGAACATTTTCTGCACCCATATCTTGTAGTTTCTTGGCACATTCAATTATCTCTTCATCTGTTTTTAATTCTCTATTAAATATTTCCCCTAACTCATGATTATTAGGTTTTACAAAGAATGGTTTATATTTTAACACATTCACTAATAAATCTTTCGTAGCATCAACCACTATCTTGATATTTTTATCTTGTAATCTCTGCATTATTTTTTCATATATATCTTCTGGAAGTGAACTAGGTATACTACCTGCTAGAACTAATATATCATTATCTTGAAGTTTCTCAAGTTTCATGAATAATTCTTCTAATGAATCTTTATCTATATCAGGACCATTACCATTTATCTCACTCTCTATTGGACCCTTAAGCTTAACATTAATTCTAGATAAACCTTCTTTTAAGTGTATAAAATCTGTATTGCATCCATAATCATTTATTATATTTAAGATATTATCTCCCGTAAAACCTGCAACGAATCCTAGAGCTACGCTATCAATTCCTAAATTTTTTAATACTATAGAAACGTTTATTCCTTTTCCTCCTGCATATATTTCTTCTTTTTTAGATCTGTTAACTTTACCTGCTGAAAATTTATCTACATTCATGATATAATCTAAAGACGGATTAAAAGTTACACTATATATCATCTCTTATCACCTCTATTACTTTTGTATATCTGTTATATTGACCTACGTCCTTGTTAGTTATGATAGTTGCATCTTGTAACTCACCAAAAGTTATGGATGAAGTTTTATTATATTTACTATCATCTACTAAAACATAAGCTTTCTTAGAATGCTTTATTGCTTCTTCCTTCACAAGTGCTTCTTCAATATCTGGAGTTGAGTATCCTGATACATTATTAAGAGCATTAGTTCCAAAAAAACCTTTTGTAAAATTAAATCTTTTAATATTACTAACTGCCTCTATACCTACAATAGCCTCTGTAACTGATTTTATTTTACCTCCTATTATAATACAATCAAATCCTCTAGCGGCAAGTTTCTTGCCATGAATAATTCCATTAGTTACATAATGAGCACCCTTTTCTGTAATATAATCAACCATATAATCTGTGGTTGTTCCTGCATCTATAAATACAAAATCATCTTTTTTTATTAAACTAGCAGCATAAGATGCTATCTTTTTCTTCTCGAAAGTATTTACCCTAGCTTTTTCTATCACGTTATATTCTATATTACTAAAATCATTTTCTACAAGGACAGCTCCACCATGTACCTTTTTTAAATAATTCTTCTTGTCTAGATTATTCAAATCCCTTCTAATAGTAGATTCAGAGGTATCAAGCGCTTCAACCAGTTCATTGACCGTTATTGACTTTTTTTCTGTCAACAATGTAAGTATTCTATCATATCTCTCTTGTGTTAACATTTTCACCCCTCCTTCAATATTATAATACATCCATTTTCATTCAAAGTAAATCACTTTCATTTATTTTCTATCATTTTCTTTCATTTTTCTTCAACCTTTTTATAAATCTTATTTCTATTAAGCAGAAAAATAGCTTCATAACCTACTATTTAATAATATTAACACTTTTATATTTTTTCTATAAAGCCAAAAAAGCCACACCATATTTATATGATGTGACTTTTTCTAATTTTTATTCATTTTGTTCAAAACTTTTCTTATCTACTAATATATATGCACACTTTGCAGGTATTCTTGCTTTATAATCATTTATTTCAGCAAGTTTTTCATTTCCCGCTGCATTTTCATTAACAACAACTACATATTGATTTCCAGGAAGATCAACATACACTTCTTCATCTCTTCCATTATAAATAACAACTATTTGTTTCCATTTATCTTTTACTTCATCACCATTTAAATTATACATTATAACATTAGCATAATTAGTATCTAAAAATGTTATATTATCTTGTATTTGACTATTTCTATCCATTCTAAAAGCTTTATGACTTTTTCTCATTGCTATTAATCCTTTATAATAATCAAATAAATCTTTATACTGTTCTTTTCTCTTCCAGTCTAATTTATTTACACTATCTGGTGCATTGTAACTATTTTCGTTTAATGAACCATCTGGATTAACTTTTGTTCTAGCAAATTCTTCTCCTGCTTGAATAAAAGGAATTCCTTGGCATGTGAACACTATTGCTGCTGCTAATTTATTCATCTTTACTAAATAGTCATCATTAGCATTTGTACTCACTTTAAGTTTATCCCATAAAGTATAATTATCATGTGCTGAACAATAAGTTATTGTTTGATAAGGTTCATTTGCCCATGGATCTTTTGAATTTGCAACCATCTTATAATTAATTTGAGAATGATAAGTAGCAGCTACTACTCCAAACTTTATAGTTTCTTCAAAACCCTCTTGTCCATTTATAAATCCTCTTTCATGAGTATCAAAAACATGTCCTTTTATCCCATCTCTTATATTATCATTAAAACATGCAATTTGAGAACTTGCGTATTTTATTGTGTTATATTTTAATGCTGCATCTCTTTCTGGAAGTGGTGATAATCCTCCTGTCCAACCTTCTCCATATAGAATTATAGTTTTGTCAAATTTATTCAATCTAAATCTTAACTCTTTCATTGTTTGAATATCTTCAAGTCCCATAAGGTCAAATCTAAATCCATCTATATGATACTCTTTAGCCCAATATACTATTGAATCACATATAAACTTCCTAACCATAGTTCTTTCAGACGCTAATTCATTTCCACAGCCAGAACCATTTGAAAATTCACCATTAGGAGCTTGTCTATAATAATAGTTAGGAACTGCTTTGTTAAGATTTGAATCTTTTGATGCATAAGTGTGATTATAAACAACATCCATTACAACTCTTATTCCAGCCTTATGAAGATTCATAACCATCTCTTTAAATTCCTTTATTCTTACTGATCCATTAAAAGGATCTAAGGAATACGAACCTTCAGGGACATTATAATTTTGAGGATCATATCCCCAATTATATTGTCCATCTGGGTTGCTTTCATCAACTGTACAATAATCAAAAGTAGGCATTAAGTGTACTGTTGTTACACCTAATTCTTTTAAATGTGCTAAACATGTTTTAGTTTTACTTTCAGGAATTGTAGTATCTGGTTGCCATACGCCTTTATATTTTCCTTTATATTCTTTAGTAACTCCTGAATTTTCATCAATAGAAAAATCTCTTATATGCATCTCATACAAGACGCTATCTATTATTCTTTCTAAATGTGGTCGTTTGTCATTTTCAAAACCTTCTGGGTTAGTTCTTTCTAAATCTACTACCATAGATGTTAAGCCATTAACCCCTACAGCTTTTGCATATGGATCAACAACTTCATTTACATTGCCATCTACTTCTACCAAATAATTATAGTATTGCTCATGTAAATCGCCCTTTACTTCTATTGACCAAATCCCTTTATTACCCTTTTCCATTTTTATTACTGTATTATCTTTTTCTTTATTTATAAGCATAAGACTAACATTAGTAGCCGTTGGTGCCCATAAGATAAAGTTTGTTTTATCTTTTGAATATAATGCCCCTAATTCACCCTCATAACTATATAAGTTATTGAATTTATTACTATTATACATATATTTATTCAACCTCTTTCGTAAAATAATCAATATATCATAATTATTATTTTATCATATTAAAATATTATTTGTCTTAATTTTTTTCTAAAATATGTTAATTTATTTTATATTTTTTTGTAAACTCTTAAAAAAATATATTTAAATCTAGCTTGTTAATCGCTTTATCCTCTCAATTTATGTACTATATAACAAATGTAATTAATTATTTTATTTATCAATAACAATATCACTAATTTGATATCTAATAATTTTTGTTAAATCTTTAACATTAACTTCAACTTGATACCCTATTTTTCCAGCACTAAAGCATATTGTTTCATAGTCCTCGCAAGTCTTATGAAAAGTAGTTTTAAAGAATTTTTTTTGACCAATTGGAGAGCACCCTCCATGTACATATCCTGTAAGTGGTAACAACTCTTTAGATTTTAACATTTCTATTGATTTTTCTCCTACAGACTTTGCTGCTTTCTTTAAATCTAATTCTCTATTAACTGGAATGACAAAAACATAATAATTTTTAGATTTTCCTACTGTAACTAATGTTTTAAAAACTCTATTTTCATCTTGATTAAGCACACTTGCTACTTCTGTGCCAGATATTGCATCTGTATCCTTGTAACAATGACTAGTATATTTTATCTTCTTTTGTTCTAATAATCTCATAACATTAGTCTTTTCTTCCATACAATCTTCTCCTTGCATCTTATTCTTTTTTTATTTTATCATAGGTAATGTTTTTGTACAATTTTATTATATAAGAATAAAATGTAATTTCATTTTAAAATCAAACTATCATTTTCCATATAAGCAAAAGAAGCAATAAACTATTTCTGTTTATTGCTTCTACATATATTAATCTAAAAACCAAGTGGAATTCCAAATACAAAGAACCCTATAAGAAGTATCAACCATGATACTAAAAATGACATTGAATATGGTAACATTAGCTTAATCATATCACCTAAAGTATATTCTGGCTTATATTTTTTCATAAATACAAGTATTATTCCAGCATAAGTCATAAGTGGCGAAATTACATTAGTTGAAGAGTCAGCTATTCTATAAGCTGCAG
Source organism: Clostridium sp. MSJ-8 (assembly GCF_018918325.1). GTDB lineage: Bacteria > Bacillota > Clostridia > Clostridiales > Clostridiaceae > Clostridium. Next base: position 31,240 of record NZ_JAHLQH010000030.1, read on the forward strand.
ACACCATATCTGGCGTAAGTGCTGAGTTTACTTGATATAACATAGGTATAAATATAGGTCCTAATAACATCCATTTTGCTGTTAAGCCTCCAACAAATAAGTTGATAATAGCTGTTATTATAACAAATCCTATTAATAATAATATAGGATGTTCTGCAAGCCCTAATCCTTGAAGAGCCTTTGCTCCTAAAAATGTTATATATGTTCCTAAATTAGAATAGCTAAGTAGCGCTAAAAAGTTATAAGATATAAATGTAAGCACTAAAACATATCCCATATTACTCATTTGTTTTGCAAGTGCATTTACCACATCTATAGGTTTATTAAATTCTTTCATTTTAATTCCATACATTACTCCTGGAACAAAAAATGCAAATGTAATAAGTAATATTATATTATCCATATATGGTTTAACTGTATTTCCTGAATCATCTATATATTTTTTTAACGGTCCAAAAATTAATACAATTATTATTATAATAGCAATTAAAAATCCTATTCCTGCCCACTTTAATGCTGCATTTTCTTCTTTCTTCACTGTAAAATCATCGATATCTAGTTCTTCAGGAACTACATATGTTTCTTTTTCTAATCTAGGCTTTATTATCTTAGCTGTTACAATATAACCAACAATTGATAATAACACAGTAGATACTACAATAAAGAAATAATGCATAGTAGCTGGATTAATAGCTACACCTTCCGCTGTTACAAACGGTACTCCTTGCCCTTCTGCAAATACTTGTGCATTCTTTCCTACAATTACATCTACAGGTGTACCCGGTATAAGATTGGCACTAAATCCAGCTGACACTCCTGCAAAGGCTGCTGCCATACCAATAAGAGGATTCTTCTTAAGTCCAGCATATAACAATCCAGCAAGAGGAACTAATATTAAATACCCCGCATCTGTTGCTATACTACTCATAATACCTAAAAACACTAATACTAATGGTAAAAACTTATCAGAAACCTTCAGCCCAATCTTCTTAATAAGAGTTGTTAATAGCCCCGACTCTTCTGCAATTCCTACTCCAAACATTACAATAAGTATTGTACCAAGTACTCCCCCACCATATGCTAACCAGTTAGTAACTAGCGCATTATCTAAAATCCATCTAAAATTCTCTGCCTTAAACATATTCTTAATGTTATATGTAATAGTAGAGCCGTCTGCTTGTAGTGTTTCAAATGACACTCCACTCATTAAAACAGACAAAATCATAACTACTACAAAAAACACTGCAAATATTATAGCAGGATCAGGTATCTTCTTACCTATATTCTCGATGAAACTCATCTTTTTGTCTTTTTTCTCCCTATTCATTGCTTATCTCCTTCTTCATCTTTTGTAAATTATTATTATATTACAGCATTATATCAGTTTTTATTTTTTTATCAACTCAATTATAATTTTTTTAATATTTTTTCATTAATTATACATTTGATTGTCAATTTGTTATTATTTTTCATTCTTTTTATAATTATATTAATAATTTCATATCAACAATGCTTTTTTTCGACATTGTTTTGTATTCCGGGAGATATTCATCTTTGAAAATGCTCAATTAAAAAATTCAATGTTATTTGATAATGTTAATATTATGTTTTTCTTTATTAGTAGCAATATTATTAATTCAAGTAAATTATATATAATAGAATTTAGTATTTTTATAATAAAAAAGTAAAGATCCCGTTAAAAATACTATACCATCTGAGCTTTAACGAGTTTATAGTATTTAGAGATCTTTACTCTTTTTTATTATATTAGTAAATGCTTAATGACATTATATTATTTACTTAAGCATATAATTTTGATATTAATCATCAAAATATATAATTAATACTTTTTCAAAAATTCGTTCTTTGGTAATGCCTTGCATATTGCATATCCTTGCATATAATCACATTGCAAATCTTTTAACAGCCTAAATTGCTCTTGATTTTCAACACCTTCAACTACAACCTCCAAAGAAAGATTATGAGCTAAATTTATAAGAGCTGATATAACTGCTAATGTTTTTTTATCTACTTCCATCTTTTTAAGTAATTCTCTATCTAGTTTAATTGTATCAATAGGGAATGTCTTTAAAAATGAAAAAGTAGATTGACCAACACCAAAATCATCTAAAGCAATTTCCATTCCAAAATTCTTACATTCCTTTAAAATAGGAAGTATTTTATTATAATCATTTCCCATTTCTTTTTCTGTTATCTCTATTTTTATGGAACTTGGTGTTACATTATATTTTTTCAAGTTTTCTTTTATATATTCAATTAAATTCTTTTGTTTTAAAAATTTAATTGATGCATTAAATGCAACTTTATAATCATCAATTCCTTGTTGTCTTTTTTCTCCACACAACTTACACGATTCTTCAAAAGCTAACTTGTCTATATCTATTATATCATCACTTTCTTTTGCACTTTCAACAAAATCTTTTGGCTCAACTATTTCTCCAAATTTATTCCATCTCATCAACGCTTCTGCACTGCATATCTTGTCCTCTTTTACATTTAATACAGGTTGAAAATATACTTCTAAATCACCATTTTGTATAGCATTTTTTATCTCACTTTGGAATTTAGCTTCTTTTCTCATTTCAGCATCAAAAACCTTTATTTTATTTCTTCCAGATTTTTTACTCTTATATAAAGCTATATCTCCACACTTTAATAAACCTTCTATATCGCTACTATCCACTTTAAATCTACTTGCTCCAAGACTCGCTTCAATTTTATATGGATAACCATTATAACTTTCAACTGCATTTAAATTGCGAATAATTTCATTTCCAAAAGCTTCTATTTCCTCTATAGTATACACACCTTCTCGTATTCCTAAAAATTCATCTCCACCTAATCTACCTAGATTAAACGAATCTCCGCCCATATTTTGGACAGTTTCTGCTGTTCTACATAAAACTTCATCTCCAACATTATGACCTAAAGTATCATTTATCTGTTTAAATCTGTCCAAATCAATGTAATAAATACAGAAATCTTTATCATTATTTTTTAATTCTTCCATATAATTATACAAACTAAATCTATTTTGAATTCCTGTTAGAACATCATAGTTTGCTATATGCTTCATTTCTTCAGCAAATCTTTTATTTTCACTAATATCTGTAAATATAAGCGCAAAAAATTCATTTTCTATAGGATATACTGTAAGATACGCCCACTTATCAACACCAAGTCTTACAGAATTTCTGAATACCGATTGATTTTTAGCGCCCATAGTTTTTAATATCTTAGGCACTATTTCTGAATCTTTTATAAAAGGTGTAAATATCTTTATAAAACTACCTGCTATAAGATCAGATTTAGACATATTAAGCATCTTCCCAAGAGATGTGTTAGTTTCAACTATAAATGCATCCTTAGCATTTCCTTCTTCATCTCTTAACATCTTAAGATAAGCATATCCATTATCTAATCCATCTACTAACCTACTATATTTCTTTTCATTTGAAATAATAGTATTATTTTGATCTTCTATAGATTGGAACATGCTATTTATATCTTTTGCTAATTCTGAAAAAACATCATTTCCCGAAACATCTTCTATTCTACCTTTTACATCGCTATTTTTATTAATAGAACTAATCTGAATTTCTATGGATCTTACTTTTTTAGTTATTATTTTATTTACAAATAAAGCTATAATAATATGTGCTAACATGTTAATAATAAAAATAGCTATTATATCACTTAAATATCCTTTATTAGTATATAATTCTCTAAATGAAATCCCTTGAATCTTCCATACATAAACGGCTATATACATTAATGTAGTTATAATTTCACTAAATAGAAATACCACTGATATTCTTTTAGATATCTTCATTAATTTTTCACCTTCCAATTTAATCTAAATAAACTTTTGTTAATATCTTTAATTATACAATATTTATTTTATATTACAATTTTTTTAGATATATTTAAACTTAATTAATCATTTATTTATACAAAATTAATTTTTACCCTTCACTATATTTTATATTATAACATTCTTTCTATAAATATGTATCTTTCTCAATAATTTGTCATTACAAATTCTTACCGTTTATATTATACCAATTTTTATGTATTTTTACCATTATTTATTTTTAAATAAGGCCATTACACTCATCATTTTAAGTATAACAGCCTCTTTTTTATGTTTTTATTTAAAATCTTCTATTCTAATTAAATTGTCTATACCTTTTACTGCTTTTATCTTTTCTAATCCAGCTATTGCATTTTGAATTTCTTCTTCTTTACACTTATGAGTAGTTAAAACTAATGTTACTTCCTCATTAGCTTTATCTCCTTTTTGAATAACAGTTCTTATACTTACATTATTCTTACCTAAGATTGCAGTCATTTCTCCAAGGACACCAGGTATATCCATAACAGTAGCTCTTATATAGTATTTGCTTTCTACATCATTCATAGATATTATTTCTCTATCCCATAAGTTATTCTTAACAACTGGAATTGGATTTTCTATATCAATATTACTTCTCAGTATAGTTATAATATCTCCTACAACTGCACTACCTGTTGGTAATTCTCCTGCTCCTCTTCCATAGAACATTAAATCTCCAACTGCATTACCATTTAAGAATACCGCATTAAATGAATCAGAAACATTTGATAATGGATGAGTTTCTGGTATCATTGTTGGATGAACTCTAAGCTCTAATTTATCATCTACGTCTTTAACTATAGCTAATAATTTAATAACTAATCCAAATTCTCTAGCATATTCTATATCCGTATCAGTTATCTTAGTTATTCCTTCTCTATATACTTTATCAACATCTATCTTAGTACCAAATGCTAATGAAGATAATATAGCTAATTTATATTGTGCATCATAACCTTCTACATCTGATGTAGGATCTGCTTCGGCATATCCTTTTTCTTGTGCTTCCTTTAGTACATCTTCAAATTTGCTTCCTTCTAATGCCATCTTGCTAAGGATGTAGTTTGTTGTTCCATTAACTATACCATATAAAGTTTTTATTTTGTTAGCTGTTAAGCTTTCATTTATTCCACTTATTATAGGAATTCCACCTGCAACACTTGCTTCGTAATTAAACATTACTCCCATATCATCAGCTTTTTGGAATAGTTCATCACCGTTTTTAGCAAGTAACATCTTATTAGCTGTTACTATATGTTTCTTCTTATCCATACATTGTAACATGTATTCTCTTGCAGGCTCAACGCCTCCCATTACTTCTACTACTATTTTGATAGAATCATCATTTAAGATATCATTAAAATCAGTAGTTACTATCTCATCAGGAACTTGAACTCCTCTATCTTTATTTGCATTTCTTACTAATATCTTAGCAATTTCAACCTTATATCCTGAACGTTTAGCTACTTCTTCTCCATTAGCTTGAAGTATCTTCCACACTCCACGTCCTACATTACCAAATCCAAGTAACGCTATTTTTACTTTTTTCATTCGACTTCCCCCTTAATTGTAGTTGCCCCATTTTTTATATACATCACCTATTATAACACGCAAAAAAACTTTTGCATATCTTTTCTTTTTCATTATTTCGGTAAATAATTTATAATTATTCCATATCAACTTATCCTTGATAAAGTTTATTTTAATATACATAAATATCGGAAGTTTGACACTTTCTTAAAACAAAAATGCCCGCAAGCCTTGATATAGGCTTATTTTTTTGTCAATTTTCAAAATTTAATATTGCGTGATATTGCGTGGCGTGGTATAATATAAGG
>NZ_JAHLQH010000042.1 GCF_018918325.1 Clostridium sp. MSJ-8
ATCCTATTATTTGCAGGTTTATTTGCCATGTAATAAAATAATCAAACTTATATAATTTTCAAAGAGCGAGCAATTCTACGAAAAGTTAAGCTATTTTTTCATAACAACCTAACAGAATCAAATATGTGTTTATTTTATCATAATACCCTAATTGTAATCAAATGTATTATATTGAAATATTACAAAATTAATATTTTATCATGAAACTTTAATATAAAAACTTTGGCTATATCTTTCATATAGCTTATACCTTTTAATCCTAATTTTCATCTCTATACCTCCACACTTTTTAAACAAAGAGTCATAACCACCCGTAAAACGGGTGGCTTGCACTGCGGCTATAAGCCTTTGTTACTTGGCCAGCGTCTCAAGGCGCCTAGCTTTCACTTTGTTCAAGCTACGCTATGATTTTACCTGCTACCCTTAAAAGGGTCTTCGTATTCTTTTAAACTTAGCTTATCTTTAATCTGGTCTTGTTTTTCTTGATCTCTAATATATTTCCTTATTGTTGCTTCATTTAATCCTACAGTACTTACATAATATCCTTCCGACCAGAAATGTCTATTTCCAAACTTATATTTTAAATTTGCATGTCTCTCAAATATCATCAATGCGCTTTTTCCTTTTAAATACCCCATAAAAGATGCTACGCTTATCTTCGGAGGTATTGAAACCAACATATGTATATGATCTGGCATGAGATGGCCTTCTATTATTTCCACACCTTTATATTTACACAAAGCTATAATTATTTCTTTTATACTTTGTTTATATTGATTGTAAATTACCTTTCTCCTGAATTTGGGTGTAAATATTATATGATACTTGCACATCCATTTTGTGTGTGCTAAACTTTTATCCATGAAAACTCACCTTTCTTTCGATTATTTATAGTAGCTTGAACACTTCTATTATAATCGAAAAGGTGAGTTTTCTTTTGGTATAACCATATTGCTATCTACCCGCATAGCAGGTGGTTTTATGTTTCACTTCGTTCAACAGACTAAAGTCCATAAAAAAACAATGGCAAGTCCCTGTATTTCAGGGATTTGCCATTGTATCAAAACTGACCTTTTTATGTGGTGGAGGCGAGGGGTATCGAACCCCTGTCCGAAAGCAGACCAGTCTGACTTTCTACGAGTGTATCCTACATATTATAATTCGCTCCCCCACTCGCCCATAGGCAGGCTAGTGAAGTTGCTAGCTTCATAAATACCCCTCTAACTCAAAGCTTCGTTAGACTTCGTTTCCCACTTATATGACACCCGCTACCCAAACCGTGGGGAATCTGGACGGATGAGCAAGCTTATATTAAGCTGCTAATGCAAAATTGTCTTCTGCGTTTATATTTAATGCATAGATGATTAACGAGGTTCCGTGCTGTCCTCGACCCGCTTATCAAACCCACCTTACCCCCGTCGAAGCCATAACGCCCCCAGGTTATAAAATAGATTATATAAACTTAAACAATATTTAATTTTATTAATCTTTAGATACTTATTATATACTAGTAAAAATCCAAAGTCAACAAGGTAAATACTGGTCCACAAATAATATATAATGCTATTTTAGAAATATTATATATATACTTTATGATTATATGTTTTTTATAAATATATTATTGATATATAGTTTACTGTTGTAAACTTATTAAGGATTAACTAAAACCTCTTGACCTGCTATAGCACCTATATTAGTATCTGCAATAAAATAATCTCCACTTTCCTTACCATCTATCTGAACAACTGACTGATTGCCATCTTTAACCACATATACAAAATAATTATCTGCTCTTTTTTCAACACATTTCAATGGTATCTTAATCTCTGAATCTTTTGCTGTTACTTCTACAGATGTACCTATAACATATGTATCTGGGATATCTATTATTATAGTATATTCACTTACTCCTGAATTATTATCAACAGGAATTATTGATTTAGATATTACTCTTCCTTCTATATCTCCATCTTTGTATGCTTCTTTTACATTAACGATTTCTCCCTCTTTAACTAGGTTATAATCTTTCTCTTTAACTACTAGTTTAACTACTAAGTCTGTACTGCTTATTGATATTGTTTTGTTTTCCTCATCATAATTAAATATGCCTCCAATATCTGCATATACCCTTTTATATTGTTTACTAGAATAGAAGTTTACATCTTGTTCCTTTTGACTTATTGATTCTGATATCTTATTGTAACTATCTTGAAGTGACTCATATGCTTTTTGCTTATCTTGAAACTGAGATTGTACTACTGAATAATTTGGATCATCTTGTGGCATACTATTTAATGTATTTAATATATCTTGTGCTTGATTATATGCTTCTTGCTGTTTATTATATTCATTATTACCTTGAACTCTAAGCTTATTTAATTCATTACTTGCTTCATTTAACTTTTTAGTATATTCTTCATCCTCTACACTGAATATCTCAGCACCCTTTGCTACATTATCTCCATTGTTATAATCAACTACAATATTCTTTTCTTCTGATACATCTATAGTTTGAGATTCTTTCGCTTGAATTTTACCTGATGTTAATAAGTTTTGTGATTCTTTTATACAAAATAACTTAGCACTAGATTGTTCATTTGTACCACACCCCATTAAGCATAATACCCCTACCATTAATGTACATACTATTAATCTGATTTTTTTATTCATATTTTTCCCCCACTACAAAATATTTTCCATTTTATATTTGTATATTTATATTTTACCATTCACTAGACAAATATGCAAAAGTAATGTAAACTATATATATAAAATATAAATTTGCCCAACAATTTTTTTATATACATTTTTACATTTCCACCCAAGAAATTGTAAAAACAAAAAAGAATTCACATTTCTGTGAATTCTTTTTTGTTATAATTATTAGTACCTGTTTCTCTCCTTCATAGCACGGTCCATATCTCTCTTATGTGCTTTCTCTAACATAGAGTCTCTCTTATCATAATTCTTCTTACCTCTACATATTCCAAGGGCTACTTTTACCTTACCATTCTTAAGGTAAAGAGATAATGGAATAAGCGTATATCCATCTCTCTGAACTAAACCAGATAATCTGAATATTTCACTCTTATGCAATAGAAGCTTTCTCTCTCTTAATGGATCTACATTAAATATATTGCCCTGCTCATAAGGACTTATATGCATATTCTTGATATATACTTCACCATTATCAATATCAGCATAGCAATCTTTCAAGTTGCACTTGCCTAATCTAATGGACTTAACTTCTGTTCCTACTAATGCCAATCCTGCTTCTATAGTGTCTTCTACGAAGTAGTCATGTCTAGCCTTTCTATTCTCCGCAAGGGAGTTGCTATTTTTCTTTCTCGCCATACTTATTCTCACCCACTTAGGTTTATATTTATAAGAACTCAATCCTTAAGTTCTATTATAATGTCTACTATAACACTATTCAATTGTTTTTTCACTTTCTTCTTTTAAGCTCTGTTTCACTTCTGGAAGCTTTTCTACAAGCTCTTGTGATGGCTTTATTTCTTCTTTATTTTCTTCACATTCTAATAAGTCGAAGAAAATCTCTCTATTAGGTATATCCACTCTTGAACATGATACTTTAACAGCATCTCCTAATCTATATATTTTCTTCTTCCTCTCACCTATTAAACATAGATGATCTTCATCATATATATAATAATCATCATCTAATGCTGTTATATGAACCAATCCTTCTATTGTATTAGGCAACTCTACAAACATACCAAATGATGTAACTGAAGATATATATCCTGAGAATTCCTCTCCTATTCTATCTAACATGTATTCTGCCTTCTTCAAGTCATCTACTTCTCTCTCTGCCTCTTGGGCTATTCTTTCAGTTTCTGATGACTGTTTAGATGCATAATCTACTAAAGATATTAACTTGTTAGCTCTTCCTTCATCTATCTTGCCATTTAAATGCTCCTTAATTATTCTATGAATCTGTAAATCCGGATATCTTCTAATAGGTGATGTAAAGTGACAATAATACTCAGCTGCTAAACCAAAATGTCCTACATTCTCAGGAGAATATCTAGCTTGCATCATACTTCTTAATAATAATGTACTTACTACCACTTCTTCCTTTTCACCCTTGAATTCATCTAGAACCTTCTGAAGGTCTCTTGGTTTAATTTCAGGACTCCATCTAACAAAATGTCCCAAATTAAATATGAATTCTTTAAACTTCTCTAATTTCTCACTATCTGGATTCTCATGAATTCTATATACAAAAGGTAGATTAGTCCAATACATATGCTCTGCTATAGTTTCATTGCATACTAACATAAATTCTTCTATCATTCTGTTAGCTATTTCTCTCTCATAAGGTTTAATCTCTATAGGTTTTCCTTTTTCATCTAAAGTTATCTTCGCTTCTTCAAAATCAAAATCTATAGCTCCTCGTTTAATTCTCTTCTTATATAGAATATTAGCCAACTCTTCCATACATTTGAAATCTTCTATAAGATAATCATATCTCTGCATTAATTCCTTATCATTATCTCTTAAGATCTTAGTTACATCAGTATAAGTCATTCTCTCATTAGTTTTAATTACTGATTCCATTATCTCATGATCTAGAACCTTACCATTATTATCAATAGTCATAAAACAACTTAGAGCTAATCTATCAACCTGTGGATTAAGTGAACATATACCATTAGATAATTCTCTAGGTAACATAGGAATAACTCTATCTATAAGATATACTGAAGTTCCCCTCTTGAGAGCTTCTTTATCTAGTGGATTCTTCTCCCTAACATAATGAGATACATCAGCTATATGAACTCCAAGTTTAAATCTATTATTAGGTAATTTCTCTATGGATACTGCATCATCTAAATCCTTGGCATCTTCACCATCTATTGTTACCATCTTGATATCTCTAAGATCTCTTCTACGGTTTATTTCCTTAGGATCTACTTCTTGAGGTATCGATTCTGCAAATGCTTGAACCTTGTGAGGAAATTCTTCTGGAAGTCCAAACTTCTTGATTATAGTTAAGATATCTAGTCCAACATCACCCTTCTGACCTAATACTTCAACTACTATACCTTCAGGGCTTCTCCTCTTCTCTGGCCACTTAGTAATCTCAACAATTACTACATCGCCTTCCTTCGCTCCATTCTTATCCTTCTTAGATATAAATATATCTTGATTAATTCTAGTATCTTCCGCTACTACAAATCCAAAGTTTCTACTATCTTCATAAACTCCTACTACTCTCTTGTTAGCTCTCTCTATTACCTTCTCTATCTCTCCTTCTCGCTTCTTGCCATTTCTATCTTCTCTTGTAACTTGAACTAAAACTCTATCTCCATTTAAGGCACCGTTCATACAATTACTAGGTATAAAAACATCCTTCTCTCCCTCTACATCAGGAATCAAGAAGCCATATCCCTTAGAATGAGCTTGTAATCTACCTGTTATTAAACCTAATCTCTCCGGCACAGCATATCTATCCTTCTTAGTCCTAACTATAAGGCCTTCCTTCTCCATAGTCTTTAAAGCTTTCTTAAAAGTCTTATACTCAAAATCCTTAATATCAAATACTGCTACTAACTCTTGAATATCCATAGGTCTATATGCTTCTTCTCTCATGAAACTAACTAATGTGTCCTTAATGCCCATATTTCACGCCTCCTTAAACTGAAATAATATTCTTATATACCTATATCCTACCACATTTTAAACTACCTTTGTTATTATTCCCATTATTTTATTTTTAATTCTCTTTTAATTTTTCACAAAAACAATGAAGATACCTATATCATGCTTGATTATAATGAATCTTAACATTTAGGTATCTCCATTTTTTATTATTTAAGTATCTTTTTATTCTTTATAACTTTTATAATCTGTATTAATCCACTTATTATTAGTTGAATCACCATAAATAGAATAAATTGAATAAGTATATGAAATGGTACGTCACTCTCTATATATCTTCTCACCATAATGCCACTTAATCCTATTCCATAAATTCCTTTAGGATGATACATAAATATGAGAAAACAATAAAATACATCTCCTAACATCCAATAAAATATATTGTTAGATATAACAATCATACCTATAGCGGCACTTCCTATTATTGAAACATAATATATAATAACTGCTCCTATATCATTTGGATATTGACTTTTAAATATATTAGGTGCAATTAAAAAATCTATTACATACATAACTATTAATAAAATTATTATTTGAATTAATTTCTTAGCCTTATTCAATTTACTTCTCCTATCTATATAGCTTTAAAATTATTACGTGCAATTAAATAATAAGTAGGTTGCATATGTGGATGTGTCATACCACCCAAATGAGAAATAGGTATTTTTCCACTAGATGCTGCAAATGATGCTTTAGCCTTTGCATAAACACCTTTTGTATCATAACCTAACATAGGTCCGAATCCACAAGCCATATTAGCAAGATTTTGCATCAAATATGCAGGACAATAGTTTACTTCTACATGATATAAAAGACCACCTTTAACAACACTTAGATTGCAGAACTTTCCTAACTTGTATTCATCTAATTCACTTTGTAATTCATTAAGTCTCTTATTAGCTCCAGATTTTGTTGTATGATATTTATTTCCTATATTAACTTTTCCATCATCTGAAGTATCTAACTTGTATAATTCTTCTCTATTATTAGCAACATCTTCAAAGCATTTAAGAGTTCTTTGCATTCCACCATCATTATCATAGTCTTCTCCTATTAGCCATTCCCATGTGCCTTCTTCTGCTTTACCCCACTTATTTTCATAATTATCTTCTACACTTATTTCCTTTGTTGTACCATATTTATAGAAGCCCCATTTTTCAAGTGGTAAATATGGGATTATATCATCCTTATTAACTATATTGTTAATTGTCTTATAATTAATAGCATTACTATCAGTTGTACTATATGGAGCTGCAAATGTATAAGTATATGATTTATAGTTAGCATCATTTTCGAAATGTGCTCCCAATAAATTGGCAATAGCTGCTCCTCTTGAATGTCCACTTATTAATATACTCTTCTCTACACTACTATCATTTAACTTATGTCTAGTAATATAATCATTAAATTTATCAAGTATACGATTAGTGGCTACATCAAATCCCTTGTGATTAAGTTTATTCTTCCAATGAGGATGTTCACTACCCATTATATCATAGTATTCTGTTGTATCTGCACCAACATCAAAATTACTAGACCACTCAGCACTAGTTCCATTTGTGCCTCTTACTGTAAGTACTATAACTTCTCTCTTTTCACCATTATATTCTACATTTCTATGTCCTATAACGAATTCTGTTTCATCATCTTTATCAACTGTATAGTCTGCACCCTTTATCTTAATATCTTCAACATCTTGTAAGCCAAATATCTTGCCAAATTCTGTTGCATCATCAGAACCGCCTTTTGCTCCATCCTTAACTTCTACATATAAATTATCATATATATCTGAAGCATATAAACTAGTTAATACAGCCAAATCTTTAGTATACTTTGTATTATCTTTAAATAAGTTTCTATAATCTACTGTGAATTCAACATTACATTCTCTATTTTTATCATCTAATTCATAGTGCATGCTTCCTGAGAATTTATTATTCTTTGGTTTTAAGTCTTTTTCATCATTTATACCATCAAAATCTGTATCTTCTAATATTGGATTAGACTTGTAATTGTACACTTCAATTGATGTTTCTCCATCATATAATTCATATGGTATTCCATAAAATTTTAATACAGTCTTTAAAAATGGTGTAATATCTTGCTTAACTGCTTCACCTAATTCTTCATAATCTGATACTGAATCTCCATCTGAATCTCCACTATCAACAGCAACTGGTTTATTTAATTTTACATATTGATAATCACTTAAGATTACCCATGAACCATCATTAACAATACCACCTATTTTATCAGCTAAGCCTAATAACACTTCACTAAAGTTGCCATATATATTTCCAAATACACCATTAGTAATTGTATATAAATCATGATATCTAGGTTCATAACTTTGTGCAGAAATTACTGATGTAACAATTTCCTTACTAGACAATTCATTAGTTATATCAGTTATTGATTCTATTCCATAATTATTGTTTATCTTATAATCAGCATCTGTAACTAGTATTATAAACTTATTTGCATTCTTTCTATAATCTAGCTCATTCGCCATTCCTAGTGCATCAATTGATGTTTCAGGTCCATCTCCTCCCCCTGAAACTCTTATACTCTTTATACAATTCTTATATTGCTCTAGATCAGTAAACCAATTCGAAGTACCATTCTTGATTAATTTAGTTTCTTCTCCCCTACATGTAATATCCTTATAATCAACTAATGCAAAATTAACTTTTACAGAATATTTAGAAGTTAATGTATCTACAAAAGTACCTATGTTTTTTACAACATTATTTATTGCATTACTCATAGATCCAGTTGAATCTATTAAAAATACAATATCAGCTTGTCCATATATCTTACTTGTTTTTTTCTCTACTGCTTCTGCTACAGCTAATGGTTCACTCATATCATCTGTCATAACACAACTTGTATCTGATTTAGCTTCATTTATAGTATTTTTATATTCATCTACAGATACATCTATATTTTCCAAAAATTTTTCAGCATCTATAACGAAATAATATCCACTAGAAACATTTGCCCAAATATCGTTTTCTGTTATATTAGTTACACATGGAGTTATCTTACCTTCATCATATTTGCATATTATAAACAAGTCTTTTCTCTCTAATTCAGAGCTACAGTCAAAATGTAATTGTATATCAGCACCTTCAGCATAATCTGTATTTACATATACTTCTTTTCCTACTACTGCACGATTATCATCTAATGCATAGATATCTTCACTCTCTACTGAAATATGTCTGTTTATATTATCAGTTACATTTCCTAATATAGATGGGATAATTCTATTATCTTCTAATAATTCTGAATCTATATTACTTATGTCAAGTTGTTGATTAAATATTCTATTAGCATCTAATGTTACTCCATCAGTACATGGATTTAATGGATCTAATCCCAATAATATTTCATCACCATCATATATTCCATCATCATCTGTGTCTGGATTTAGTGGATTAGTTTTGTAGACATAAATTTCATCATAATCACTAAGATTATCATTATCAGTATCTTTTCTATTTATATCTGTGTTGAATTTTATTTCTTCAAGGTTGGTCAATCCATCACCATCCATATCTTCATCACCATCATCAACACCATTAGCATCTGTATCCTTTAATGTAGGATCTGTTCCAGTTAAATATATTTCTATATAATCTGATAATCCATCACCATCTGTATCTGGATTATAAGGATCTGTATTATATAATTCTTCAATATCATTTAATACTCCATCGTTATCAAAATCATATATATTAATTTTACTTAATTCACCTTGCTCATTCCAACCATAAACATTTATACAATTATATCCTTGTTTATACTTGCTATAAGCCAAATCAATGGAACAATTCCATAGAGTATCTTCATTTCCTCTCCAGAATCTTAAAGTATGTTTACCGGCATCTTCTTCTGTAACAACATATCTATATACATTATCATACATTTCCTCTACATTTTCTTTAGGATTGTATAATTTTTTGTCTGCTTTTAATATAGATATATCTGCGCCATCATTATCTTTTTTAGAAGCTTTTGTGAAGTTAGTATATAATTTAGCATCAGACTTCTTCCAATTTGTAAATTTACTTAAATCTAAATAAATTATATCTCCTTCCTTAAACCCTTCAGTTTCTATCCATTGCCCATTTGAAGTTCCTTCAGCTGTATAGCATACTTTGCCATCCCTACCACCAGCACTCCATGAATTCCACATAACTGTCTTCTTTGAATTCCAACGGTTAAACGTAATATTATAAGCCGTTTCTGGAACTTCTACCTTCCAAGTTACATCATCAACTTGTTTCATTATGTATTTATCGTGTCCTTGTGTATTATCTACCAATTCTATACATGCATCATCATTAGAAATCCATTTTCCATTTGTCTTATCTACAAATGTTATCGTTATTGTATTATCTTCTGCAGCACTTACAATTTCAACATTTATATTTATTATTAGCATTGCAATTAATAAACATAACGATATAATTCTTTTTACTTTATTCACTTTTATATGTCCCCCTCTTTTTATTTTATAGTTTATTTTTTGCCTCCTCTTCTATTAATTTACATTATTTTGGCTAATTTTTCAACTTTTTATTTGTAATTTTATATTTTAATTATTTAAACGTCGTGATTATTTTTAGTGTATCTATATTATTACAAGTATCTTAATGTCTTCAGTAATTCTTACTTAAAAAAATTATTGAATTAATTTTTTCGATTACTTATTTCTTCAGTTAATTAATATCAAGTTATTAATTTAAGTAAATAGTATTCTTATAAAAAATCCAATGTTATTTTTTTACCGTTAATATTACGATTTTCTTAATTAGTATCAATAATTATTGCTTTGAATAAATCTTCATAATGAATTTTAGTATTTCTTATAATAAAAAAGTAAAAATGCCGTTTAAAATGCTATACTGTCTGAGCTTTAGCGAGTTTATAGCATTTAGGCATCTTTACTTTTTTTATTATCTTAGAAATACTTAATGAAATTATGCTATTTATGAAAACATATAATATTGATACTAATCATCAGAAAACATAATTTTAATTATATCTAAATAACATTGGATTTTTTACATATTATTTACTTAAATAATTCGATTAATATACCACCATACTTAACTATAAGTGGTGCAAATACTAATGCTACTATAGTCATTAATTTTATTAAAATATTCATAGAAGGTCCTGATGTATCTTTAAATGGATCTCCTACTGTATCACCAACTACACCTGCTTTATGAGCATAGCTTCCTTTTCCACCATGAGCTCCACCTTCTATATATTTCTTGGCATTATCCCATGCTCCACCAGCATTTGCCATCATTATAGCCATTAATACACCTGTTACAACAGCTCCACCTATTAGTCCTGCTAATGCTTCTGTTCCTAATAACAATCCAACAGCTATAGGCACTACTATTGCTAATATTCCAGGAAGTATCATTTCTTGCAATGCTGCTTTAGTTGATATTTCTACACATCTTGAATAATCTGGTTTATCCTTTCCTTCAAGTATTCCCTTTTTCTCTCTAAATTGTCTTCTTACTTCCTCTACCATCTGAGAGGCTGCTTTACCTACTGATGACATTGTTATAGCTCCAAATAAGAATGGTAACATACCACCTATTAATACTCCTACTAATGTTAATGGGTTTAATAAATTAATTTCTGATAATTCAACAGCCTGTGCGTAAGATGCAAATAATGCAAGAGCTGTTAGTGCTGCTGAACCTATAGCAAAGCCTTTGCCCATTGCTGCTGTAGTATTACCTACTGAATCAAGCTTATCTGTTATCTCACGAACACTATCATCTAGCCCACTCATCTCTGCTATACCACCTGCATTGTCGGCTATAGGTCCATATGCATCCACTGCTACTGTTATTCCAGTAGTTGATAGCATACCTACTGCTGCAAGTGCTATTCCATATAGCCCTATAGAAGAATCATTATATCCACCAACTGCATAATATGAAATAATAATTCCTACTACTATTAATATTATTGGAATAACTGTAGATTTCATACCTACTGATAATCCTGCTATTATGTTAGTAGCTGGTCCTGTTTCTGATTCATTAGCAATTCTCTGAACTGACTTATAATCTGAAGAAGTATATACTTCTGTTATTTTACCAATAATTAAACCTATAATTAATCCAGCAACAACAGGAATAAATAGCTTAAGTCCATCAAATATCATATAACAAGCTATTCCACCAAATATTATTACAAGAACTGCCGATATTGTACTACCAAAATTAAGTGCCTTCTGTGGATTAGTTCCACTATTACATTTAACTAATATTATTCCAACTATAGATGACAATATACCTATAGCTGCTAATATAAGTGGATATACAGAACCGTCTGTTGATGATATTGTTGATATACAAGCACCTAATGTTATTGCTGATATAATAGATCCTACATATGACTCAAATAAATCTGCTCCCATTCCTGCAACATCGCCAACATTATCTCCAACATTATCTGCAATAACTGCTGGATTTCTAGGATCATCTTCTGGTATGCCAGCTTCAACCTTACCAACTAAATCTGCACCTACATCTGCTGCCTTTGTATATATACCTCCACCAACTCTTGCAAATAATGCAATAGATGAAGCACCTAATCCAAAACCTGTTATATATTCTGTATTAAAATCATATATAACACAAAATACTCCTATTCCTAATAAACCTAATCCTACTACTGCAAGACCCATTACTGTACCACCAGAAAAGGCTACTGATAAAGCACTCTTGATACCTTTTTGAGCTGCATTAGTAGTTCTAACATTTGCCTTTACAGCTATTCTCATTCCTATAAATCCTGCTATTATTGAGAATAATGCTCCAACTAAAAATGCTATTGCAGTTTTAATATTTAAAAATACCGCAATAGCAATGAATACGATTACTATAAATATAGCTAAATATCCATATTCTTTCTTCAGAAATGCCATTGCTCCTTCTTCAATATGTCCTGCAATATCTCTCATCTTTTTGTTTCCTGCTTCTTGACGAATTACACTTTGTGCAATAAGAAATGTAACTAAAAGTGCTAATACTCCACATATTATAGGTACAAATGATAATTTCATAGCTTCCACACCCCTTTACTTATAAAAAGCTTTTTTGCTTTCTTTAATATTTATGATAGTATTTTTTATCTTAGTCTATTTTAATAAATTATATATAGAAAAAAAGTAAGCAACATATATTACTGCTGCTTACTTAATCAAACCCTACTAAATATACTTATATTAGATTTAACACTAATGTTACTATTACAAATAAAATAGATGATACAACTGTTAATCTCTCAAGCATAACTTCTTTAGTTCTTGACTTGTTCTTAGAATAGAAAGATTCATTGTTACTACCTTGAATTAATCCACTTAAGGCATCTGACTTACTAGGTTGTAGTAATATAGATACTATAACAACTAATCCTATAATAACATCTACTATTAAAAGTGCTGTTCTCACTAGGACACCTCCTGAATATACTTTGTGCATAATCCTTAATTGATAATTATATAATAGCACTATTTGTATTTTTTTTCAATCAAAAAGTCAATATATCTACATTTCTTTATCTATTCTACCTTTACTAATTCTCCAGTTACTGAATTCATAACATATCCATATATATTTATATCATGAGGTATAAGCGGGTTTTGTCTTATAATATTCACTGTTTCATTCACCGATTCTTCCACAGAATTAAATCCCTTTAGCCAAGAATCAAAATCAACACCACAATATTCAACCATATCAATCAATTCTTGAGATATTCCTCTTTCTATCATCTTTTGGTGCATCTCTTTTGCATTTAATGCTTGTACCCCACAATCTGTATGCCCTATTACCATAATTTCAGTTACGCCTAACTCATATATAGCAACTAAAAGACTTCTCATAACACTACCAAAAGGGTGTGTTATTGAGCCACCTGCATTTTTTATAATCTTTGCATCTCCATTTTTCAAGCCTAAAGCTGCAGGTAATAGTTCAGTAAGTCTTGTATCCATACATGATATAATAGCTAGCTTCTTATCAGGATACTTACTTGTAATAAACTTCTCATATTCCTTATTATGTACAAATTTTTTATTAAATTCTAATATCTCTTCTACCATATTACCCCTCCCAAATAATTAATTTATATTATACCTTACACTCATTATGAAATCTATATTTTGAATAATAAAATTTTTATATGCAAAACAAGACTAAAGCAATGCTCTAGTCTTAGTTTATATAAATTTAGAATTATTCTTTTATGTTGAAAAATGCCTTCTTACCTCTATATTCAGCTACATCATCTAATTCTTCTTGAATTCTAATTAATTGATTATACTTGGCAACTCTCTCACTTCTAGCTGGCGCTCCAGTTTTTATCTGTCCTGCATTTACAGCAACAACAAGATCTGCAATAGTTGTATCTTCTGTTTCTCCTGATCTATGAGATACAACAGCTGTATATCCTGCTCTATTAGCCATCTCAATAGCATTCAATGTTTCTGTTAATGTTCCTATTTGATTAAGTTTAATAAGAATAGAATTAGCTACACCTTTCTCTATACCAGTTTCCAATCTAGATGTATTAGTTACAAATAAATCATCACCTACTAATTGAACCTTAGATCCTAATCTATCAGTTAGTAACTTCCATCCCTCCCAGTCTTCTTCTGCCATTCCATCCTCTATAGATATAATTGGATATTTATCTACCCATTTCTCCAAAAAGTCTACCATTTCTGATGCATTTAATGTTTTACCTTCATGTTCTAAAACATACTTACCATCTTCATAATATTCAGATGATGCAGCATCTATAGCAATAAATACATCTTCACCTGGTTTATATCCTGCTTTAGTTATAGCTTCTATAATTACTTCTATTGCTTCCTCATTACTCTTAAGGTTAGGTGCGAAACCACCTTCATCACCTATTGCAGTTGAATAGCCTTTCTCATGTAATGTTTTCTTAAGAGTATGATATACTTCTGCACACATCTTCATAGCAGCATCAAATGTTTTAGCTCCTACTGGCATAACCATAAATTCTTGTAAATCTACAGAATTATCTGCATGAGATCCTCCATTAATTATATTCATCATAGGAACTGGAAGTACCTTAGCATTTACTCCACCTATATACTTATATAGAGGAATATCTAAACTCTTCGCTGCTGCATTAGCAACTGCTAGAGATACTCCTAATATGGCATTTGCTCCTAACTTGCCCTTATTGTCTGTACCATCTAGTTCGATAAGTAGTTTATCTATATAAACCTGATCATATACATTACAGCCTACAAGTTCTTCAGCTATTATATCATTAACATTATTAACAGCCTTCATTACGCTCTTGCCTAAATAATTATCCTTATCCCCATCTCGAAGTTCTACAGCCTCATATATACCTGTTGATGCTCCTGATGGAACTGCTGCTCTGCCTATTGTTCCATCTTCAAGATATACCTCTACCTCAACTGTTGGGAAACACCTAGAATCTAATATCTGTCTTCCTACCACATCAATAATCTCACAATAATTGTTCATAAAACAATCTTCCTCCTTAATCTTATAATGACTTATTAACAAATATAGTGTTTCCCATTATTATTTTATTTATTCTTATGTCTTTTCTTTTTTCTTTCCCTTTCCCAATATTGCGAAAATCTTTTCTCCCAATCTTCCGCCATATTATAATCTATTTGTTTCATAAAATACATAAATTCCCCTAGTACACCATGCTTCAACATTCCCTTCATCAAATGTCTTGGATATGACACATTCCTCTTATAGCATTTTTTAGGATCAATAACTCGTATACTATAATCATTATCTATATATAAGTCTTTACATCTAGTATCTATCTTGGTAAATTTTAACCTTTTAAATTCTTTTATAAGCATATATATGTTATATACAACATTATAATTTATTCCATTCTTTTTTATATATTTATCTAATTGTACTCCAGATATTATTTCTCTTACTATGTACATTTTACCTACACTATATACTGTAGGAAAATACTTCGAATCATTTACTTTTAACAATATATCTGATTCATCTTTCCACACTTTCTCTTCTATAAATAATTTTATTACTTTTCCTTCTGGTAGACTATAAACTATCCCATTATTGCCTTGTCCTAGATATTTTGCTTCTTTAAATAATCTTTCAGTTATCACATCAAATTCTGCTGAATAGCAATGATATTTTTTCATAAATAATATCAACCTTTTTATTATTCCAATATTATTTATATATATTTTTTCCTACAAATATGAAAGAGGTCTTCTTAATTATTTTAAGAAAACCTCTTTTTAAATATTAATTTAATATTCTTCTTGCTCTACCTATAGAACCCCAAGGTACACTTGTAATTCTAACATTTGCATTTTTATTTGGAGCTTCAATCCATTGTCCATTACCAATATACATTCCAACATGTCCTAATGATTTATAAAATAATAAATCTCCAGGTTGTAAATTGCTAAGAGACACTTCTACTCCATTACCTATTTGATCCCATGTACTTCTACCAATGCTTATTCCTGCTTGAGCATACCCCCATTGCATAAGACCGGAACAATCAAACGCTCTTAAGCCTTGATTTGCACAAGCATAAGCTCTAGTATAAGCTCCATTAGCAGCTTGAGTTGGATATCTAGCTGATAATGTATTAAGCAGTGATGTTGTTAATGCTTCTCCAGCACCACCCCAAACATATGGTGTTCCTAAATGAGCTTTCATTGCATTAAGTATAGTATTATATGCTGTTGACATATTAGTTGAATTTCCTGCATTAGAATCAACTAATTGTATATATTCAGAGCTTACATAACCAGTCTTGCCATTATAATTAATAGCATACCAACCTTCTGTTGTACCTACTATAGAAACCACAGTTCCATTTAATAGATATCCAAGTACTGAAGATGTCGCATTAGCTGCACTTCTCACTCTTAAATTACTTGTAACACCTGTAACCTTACCATATTGAGAAGTCGTTGTACCATTATTTGCAGGTGTATCTCCTCTAGAAACATTATTTCCACCAGATGATGTATTAGATACACTTATATAATCCTTAGATACATATCCAACTTTATTATTATAATTTATCTGATACCAGTTACCATTTTCTCCTGTTATGTTAACCTTAGTTCCATTTGTTATATATCCAAGAGTTGATGAACTTGTACTTGCTCCTGATCTTACTCTTAAGTTACTTGTAACATTAACTACTGTTCCTGTTTTATTAGTAGTTGCTGGTGTTTGTTGATTTCCACTATTTGAAGGAGTGTTTGTTCCACCTGAGCTACCAGATACACTTATATAATCCTTAGATACATATCCAACTTTATTATTATAATTTATCTGATACCAATTACCGCTTTCTCCTGTTATGTTAACCTTAGTTCCATTTGTTATATATCCAAGAGTTGATGAGCTTGTACTTGCTCCCGACCTTACTCTTAAGTTACTTGTAACATTAACTACTGTTCCTGTTTTATTAGTAGTTGTTGGTGTTTGCTGATTTCCACTATTTGAAGGAGTGCTTGTTCCACCTGAGCTACCAGATACACTTATATATTCTTTAGCTACGTAGCCAGTTTTTCCATTGAAGTTTATCTGATACCAATTACCACTTTCTCCTGTTATATTTACATTAGTTCCATTTGTTATATAACCTAAAACAGAAGTATTAGTTCCTGCTCCTGATCTCACTCTTAGATTTGTTGTAACATTGACAACCTTTCCAGTCTTAGAAGCTGATGAAGAAGGAGTCGATGTTGTATTATTACTTCCTTGTTGTGTTGAATTTGATACTGAAACATAAGCTTTAGAAACATAGCCAGTTTGATTGTTATAGTTTATTTGATACCAATCTCCACTTTCTCCTGTTATCTTAACCTTTGTTCCATTTCCCAAATAACCTAGCACGGAAGAATTTGTACCCGCACCTGATCTTACACGTAAACTACTTGTTACATTAACAGTTCCTTCTGATGATGAAGTTGTATTATTTGTAGTTGTTCCTACAACTCCTGATACTTGTATATAATCTTTTGATACATACCCTATAGAACCCTTAAATTCTATTTTATACCAGTTTCCTTCCTCACCCTTGACATTAACTGATGAATTGTTAGTTAAATATCCTATTACTGAAGAACTAGTACTTGCTCCTGATCTTACTCTTAAGTTAGTAGTTACATTAACTACTTTTCCTTGAGACATAGATGCTACATTAGGAGAATTGTACACATAACTTGAGTTTACAACAGAAGCCTTAGCTACTTCACCATCTGATAAAGCAATACCCGCTGTTGTAAGAGCAGAAGCAGCAATGATTAATGACATTACTTTCTTTCTGTTCATATTCTCACATCCTAATTATTTTGTTCTATCTTAGACTTATTATAATAAGCCCTGTTGTAATAAAAACTATAAGTCAGTAGATAAAGATATCTACTCTATTATATTTTACATTAAAATATAATATTTAACTTATGTCCACACTTTAATTTAACACATTATTTATAAATATTCCACACTTTATCTACATTTATAAAAAATTTTCTCCTTTTTTATGCACTTTGTATATATTTTTATATTTTTTTACTATATATGTAAAGATAAAAGGTTGCAAAAACTTGTTTTGCAACCTACTCATTCACTATAATAAACTTCTTAAAAATAATATTATTTATTAGTTTTTTTATGCAGTCTTTTTAGTTTCTATTTCATTATTATTAACAAATCTATTATCTACTTTAAATACTTTCACAGATATCTTTTTATATAAAATATAAGTTAATATTGAAACTGATACAGATTTTATTGTATTAACAGGTAATAACCCCATTAATATATATTTTGTTGCATCTGAGCCAGTCATCTTCATTCCGTATGCCGGTAAAAGTAAATATATATTAGATATTATTGCTACTATGTTTACTACTACAATTCCTACAATCATTCCTATAATAGCAGTTTTTTTAGTTTTATTTCTATGATAAATTATAGATGCTGGTAAAATAAACGCTAATCCCATTAAGAAGTTTGCAAGTTCTCCAACTCCAAAAGATGTTGTACCTGTAAGTAAAAAGTTAATTGCAATTTTGATAGCTTCTATTACAATTCCTACTATTGGTCCATAAGCAAAAGCTCCCATAAGAACTGGTAATTCACTAAAGTCTATCTTAAGCCATCCAAACATAGGTATTATAGGAAACTCAAGTAACATTAGCACCCCTGCAATAGCTGCAAGTGCTGCAACTTTAGTCATTTTGTTTAGTTTTGTGTTAGTATTCATAATAAATCCATCTCCCCTATTTCTCTTCGTCAGGGTTAAATATTTATTTTCATCAAAAGAAGCATAAAATTTTATATTTTTTACACAGGTTTAAATTATATATAATCTCCAATGAAGTAAAAAAAGCCCTGACTGTATATAACAATCAGAGCTAACTTTCTTAATAAGATATTATTGTAACAAATCTCATACTTCTCTTCTCTCATCCAGACTATACTGTCGGCTTCGGAATCACACCGAATCATGCTAAACTAACTAGCTCGTGGGCTATAACCACCGGTGGGGACTTACACCCCGCCCTGAAGACTTATTTATTTTTCATTAACATTATAATACATATATATTATAATTTCAATAATATTGTGTATTAATCTTTTTTATTTCCACACTTCTTCTGCTATTTCTTTTACTAACTTTAATTTATTCCATTGTTCATCTTCTGTAAGTTTATTGCCTATCTCACAAGATGCAAATCCACATTGTGGACTTAAATATAAACGATCTAAAGGAATATATTTAGTTGCTTCTTCAATACGTTTCTTAATAACTTCTTTATCTTCTAATTCTGCTGATTTAGTTGTTATTAATCCAAGTACAACTTTCTTATCTCCACTAACTGCCTTTAATGGTTCAAATCCACCTGAACGCTCATCATCAAATTCTAGGTAATATGCATCTACATTTTCTCTTGCAAATAATGTTTCAGCAACATCATCATATCCACCTGTACATGCCCATGTTGAATGGAAATTTCCTCTACATATATGTGTTGTTATAGTTAAATCGTCTGGTTTACCTTCTATTGCTAGATTATTAACTAACAATAATTGCTCTTTTATCTTCTCTAATCCTTCTTTATCTGTTCCAAAGAAGAAAAGAGCATTAGGGTCTACACATACCCCCCATGAACAATCATCAAATTGTATATTTCTACATCCTACTTCATATAATTCTCTTATTACCTTCTTATATCCATTAGCAATATCATTTATTAAATCATTAACATCGTCATAATACTTCTTAGTTGTTTCTATATTCATTGGCATAATCATTTGTTCTAAGAATTGTGCAGGAGCAGGAATTGTTTGTTTTGCAACTGTATTTTCATCTTCTAATGCTTTTACAAATTTATAATGTTCTACAAAAGGATGATTATCTACTGATACCTTTCCTGTTAGATAAGTATCATCTATCTTAGCTTTTTCATCATGAAATGGTAATCCTTCTTCTGTTTCTTTATGTGCAACTCCATTAAAGCCCCACATAAAATCTAAATGCCATGTAGCTCTACGAAATTCTCCATCTGTAATCACTTGAAGTCCTACTTCTTTTTGCTTATTTACTAGGTCAATTATTGCTTTATCTTCTACTTTCTTTAATTCTTCTTGTGTTATAATCCCATTTTTAAAATCTTCTCTTGCTTTCTTAAGATATTCTGGTCTTAAGAAACTTCCTACCATATCAAATCTAAATGGTGCTCTTTTGTTCATATTTAAAACCCCTTTTCTATATACATGTTTATTCCTTAACATCTTATGTTTACTTTGTTATATATAAGTATAAATGCTATAAAACAATTTGAATAATACATAAAAACAAGAGTTTGATATAGTTTAAAGCTATATCAAACTCTTATCATCTCTAATATGTCTCTTTAAAGCTTCTATATATGACTTTCCATATCTACTTAAGTGCATATTTTTTTGAGTTATTATTCCTATTTTCATAGATTCATTTACTCTAAGAGGTTTAGCTATTATATTTTCACCATTTAGCTCCTTATTAATAACTCCCGAACTTACTGTATATCCGTCTAATCCAATAACCAGATTAAATAATGTGGCTCTATCTCTAACTTTAATATTTTTATTTCTATCTAATGTACTAAGAATCTCTTCTGAGAAATAAAAGGAATTATATTCTCCTTGTTCAAAAGATAAATAAGGATATCCTTCTAAATCTTCAAGGGTCAAACTATCCTTATCTGCTAGAGGATGTTTATAACTTATAAATACATGTGGCTTTGCTACAAATAATTCCTCAAACTCAAGTCCCTTTTTCTTGATAAGCTTCATAATAACTTCTTCGTTTTTAGATGATGTATATAGAAGACCTATTTCGCTTTTTAATCTACTAACATCTTCTATTATCTCATATGTTTGAGTTTCTCTAAGTGTAAAATCGTATTTATCTCCATTAAATTCACGTATAACATCTACAAATGCTTCTACTGCAAATGAGTAATGTTGACATGATACAGAAAAATAAGGACTATTTTCTCCTACATTCATAAATTTCTCTTCTAGTAAATTAGCTTGTTCTAGTACTTGCCTTGCATAAGATAAAAATAAATCCCCTTCATTAGAAACCACAACTCCTTTATTAGTTCTATTAAATATAGTTATATTCATCTCTTTTTCTAATTCTCTTATTGCATTAGTAAGGCTTGGTTGGGATATAAATAACTCCTTAGCAGCTTCACTTATAGTTCCTTTTTCAGCAACCATTACAATATATCTCAATTGTTGTAATGTCATCAATATTCATCTCCAATATAATAGTGAAAATCAAAATAAAATCTATATTTTAATTTTATGAAATCAATACTTGTTATTATAGTAATAAATATACTTTATTTCCCCCAAAAAATCCAATGATATTTTGATGTGAGTAATATTATAGACAATTGACTCAGCTTTTATACAATCAAAACAAAGTTAAATAAAAACTCGACTTAAACACTATTAAGCCGAGTTTCCACATTTATTTTTAATTTAATATTTATAATTCTTACTTAAAAATTATTTTGCTGCTTCTACTTTTTTGCTAGTTAATTTCTTTAAACTAGATATTGCAATCAATAACCCTAATATCATTAATAATAAAGCAAATATTAATTGTAACCCATCAGTTAAGAATACAAATCCACCAGTTACAAATAACTTCTTGCAAAGATTAATTGTTGCTGTAACTAAAGAAGTAAATGTTACTACTAACATCATAATCATAGGAATCCATAACATGAATCCTTTTCTGCCAGTTGTTCTCATAAATACTGCTAATGTTATTAATACTAATGCTGATAATAATTGGTTAGCAGATCCGAATAATGGCCATATATTAGAATATCCACCAAGTGATAATAATAATCCTAATACTAAAGTTACTATAGTAGCTACATATTCATTAGTTAAGAATTTTACTACTGGAGAAGCATTTGCTCTATCTTCTTCCCCACTTATAAATAATTCTTGGAAGAACATCTTACCTAAACGAGCAACTGAATCTAATGTTGTTAATGCTAATGCTGATACACACATTGTCATAAAACAAACAGCTACATAGTTAGGTAATCCTAACTTCTCTAAGAATCCTGCAACTGAACCAGAGAATATTTGGAAAGGTGTTCCTTCTGGAAGTTTTCCGCCTGTTGCTGCAGCACCTGCTACAACTAATGCAACTACTCCTAATAAAGTTTCAACATTCATTGCTCCATAAGTACATGGTAACATATCTTTTTCATTTTTTATTTGTTTTGATGAAGTTCCTGATGAAACTAAACTATGGAATCCAGAAACTGCTCCACATGCTATTGTAATAAATAGTGTTGGGAAAAGGTTGCTTCCATTTACATTGAATCCATTAAATGCTGGTAAGTTCATCTTAGGATGTGCAACTACTATACCCACTACTGCTCCTAAAATCATTCCTATTAATAAGAATGAACTTAAATAATCTCTTGGTTGCATCAATATCCACATAGGTACTACTGCTGCTATAAATATATATACAAAAGTTACTGCAAGCCATGCATCTTTACTTAAATATATAGGACATTCCATTCCTATTGCAAGCATTGCAAATAATAAAACTATTCCTATTACAAATTGTAATTTTCCACTTGGTTTAAATTTCTTAATGTATAAACCAAATAATACTGCAACAACTATAAATAACATTGAAATAGATGCTGCTGCTGCTCCTGGTGTATTCTTTGCACCATCTGCAGTATATCCATTAAAAGTATTAGCAACCATATCTGCAAAAGCTGCTATAACTAATATTGAGAAAAACCATGCAAATAATGAGAATAATCTCTTACCAGCCTTACCAATGTACTTCTCAACTAAGAATCCCATTGATTTACCTTCTTCTCTTACTGATGCATACATAGCACCGAAATCATGTACTGCACCAAAGAATATACCACCTACTAATAACCACAATAAAACTGGAACCCATCCAAATACTGCTGCTAATATAGGTCCTGTTACAGGTCCTGCACCTGCTATTGATGAGAATTGGTGAGAGAATACTACTCCCCTACTTGTTGGAATATAATCTTTACCGTCTTCATGGGTATAAGCTGGTGTCTTCGCCTTTTCGTCTATTCCCCACTTCTTTGCTAACCATCTACCATATAATAAATAAGCTGCTAATAATGCAACTACGGCAATGGCTATAATAACTAATCCGTTCATTATACTACGCCCCCATTGAAATAAATATAGTCTTTTATAATTTCTTAATAATTTTAGTCTTTTTATAAAAATATGTCAATGTTTTGCAAAAATTATTAACTATTTTTAATATTTGCCTTATTATATATATCTATTTTATAATTTCAATCGTTTCAATTTATCAATTACATTATTTGCTCTCAGAAACGTCCTTCATTGATAATGATATTCTATTTCTTTTGCTATCAACATCAATAATTTTTACTTTAACTATATCCCCAACTTTAACTATATCCAATGGATGTTTTACAAATTTATTTGCCATTTGACTCTTATGAACCAAACCATCTTGATGAACGCCTATATCAACAAAAGCTCCAAAATCTGATACATTTCTTACTGTTCCCATTAATATCATACCTGCTGTTAAGTCTTTAATATCTATAACTCCTGTCTTTAATATAGGCTTTGGCATCTCATCTCTAGGATCTCTTCCTGGTTTCTTAATTTCTTTTATTATATCCTTTAGTGTTAATTCACCTATTCCTATTTCTTTTTCTATATTCTTTAATCCTTTTGCCTTAACTTTTTCGTCTATATCTCCAAGGTTATTATTCTTAAGATCCTCTTCTGTATAACCTAATAATGCCATAATCTTCTTACATTCATCATATGATTCAGGGTGCACAGCAGTATTATCTAGTGGTTCATTACTTTCTGTAACTCTCAAGAAACCTGCACATTGTTCATAAGCCTTTTGTCCTAATCTCTTTACCTTAAGTAGTTCTTTTCTGTTCTTAAATCCACCATTTTCATCTCTATAATCAACTATGTTCTTAGCAATAGATGCATTTATTCCTGATATATATGTCAATAATGATGGTGTTGCAGTATTTAAATCAACCCCCACCTTATTAACTGAATCTTCTACAACTCCTGTTAATGATTCCTCTAATCTCTTTTGACTTACATCATGTTGATATTGGCCTACTCCTATAGCCTTTGGATCTATCTTTACAAGCTCTGCCATAGGATCTTGTAATCTTCTACCTATTGATATTGCTCCTCTTACTGTAACATCTAAATCTGGATATTCTTTAGTTGCAAGTTCAGATGCTGAATATACTGAAGCTCCTGCTTCAGATACAATAACATAAGCTACTTCTTTTCCTGTTTCCTTCTTTATCTCTGATATCATCTCAGATATAACTTCTTCTGATTCTCTAGAAGCAGTACCATTACCTAAAGATATTACATCAACATCATATTTGTATATCAATTCCTTTAGAACTTTCTTTGCTCCCTCTATATCTTTTTTAGGTAATGTTGGATATACAGCAACATTTTCTAGGAACTTTCCTGTACTATCTAATATTGCGACTTTACATCCTGTTCTAAATCCTGGATCATATCCCATTACAGTTTTGCCCTTTATAGGTGCTTGCATAAGAAGTGCCTTTAAATTTTCTTTAAATACCATTATAGCTCCTTCTTCTCCCTTGTCTGTAAGTTCATTTCTAATTTCTCTTTCTATAGATGGAAAGATCAATCTCTTATAAGCATCTCTTATGGCCAATTTTAATTTTTCATCTGTTACTTCATTATTCTTTAATATTTTATCTTCTAAATATCTTATTACCTTATCTTCATTTATATTAATCTTAACTGATAATATTTTTTCTTTTTCTCCTCTATTAATTGCTAATATTCTATGAGGAGGAATCTTACCTACTTCTTCACTATAATCATAATACATTTCATATGGAGTTGGTTCTTCACTTGAACCCTTTGATTCTATCTTGCCCTCTCTCATAACTAAATTTCTTATATATTTTCTATATTTTGCTTCTTCTGATATTCCTTCAGCCACAATATCTAATGCACCATTTATAGCATCTTCTATAGAACTAACTCCTTTTTCTTCATTAATATAAGTTGAAGCTTCTTCTGCAATATCTCCATTAAATTTACCTTTTATAAGTAATTCAGAAAGAGGTTCTAATCCTTTTTCCTTTGCAATAGTTGCTCTTGTTCTCTTCTTAGGCTTATATGGTCTATATATATCTTCTACTTCTGTTAATGTTTCAGCTTTGTTTAGTGCTTCTTTTATTTCTTCAGTAAGCTTTCCTTGTTCTTCTATAAGTCTAGATACGTCTTCTTTTCTCTCATCTAAATTACGTAGATATGTTAACTTCTCAGAGAATTTTCTTAAAACCTCATCTGATAATCCACCTGTTCTTTCTTTTCTGTATCTAGCAATAAATGGTACTGTATTACCTTCATCTAATAATTCAATTACACTTTGTACTTGATTCAATCTTAATTGTAATAATTCTGCTAGTCTCTCTTCAATTGTTTTCATACTATAAACCTCCCAAATGTTCTATACCTGTCTACAATTATATCAATCATATTTCCTTTTGAAAATAATATATATTAATAATTATTTTGTAATATCCTTATAAGCATCTTTTATAGCTTCCACCTTACTATCATAGAAATTATCTTCTCCAATAAGCGTTGCAAGTCCCATTCTCTTAATTACCTTCATAGGTTGCTTTTGAACATGAGTTAATATGAACTTTATATTCAATCTCTCACATTCTGCATATACTTGTTTAAGTTCTGCTATTGCTGATGCATCCATTGACATTGTATGTCTTAAATCTAGTATAAATACTTCTGTAGTTGGTTTAAGATTAAGATGATCTTCAAAATCTCTAACTATACCAAAGAAAAATGGACCATTAACTTGATAAACCATTATTTTGTCATCTGAATCCTCAAGTACTCTATTTATTCCTTCATCAAACGCCCCTTCTTCACATAAATCTTTTATAACTGTTGTATCTGATACTCTCTTCATAAATAAGAACATAGTTATTACCATTCCAACCCCTATTGCAACAACCAAGTCAAATACTACTGTACATACAAATGTAACTAATAATACAGCAATATCACTCTTAGGTGACTTTAGTAATGCCTTAAAAGTTCTCCATTCACTCATGTTATATGATACTACTGCTAATATAGCTGCTAATGTTGTCATAGGTATAAGCTTTGCAAGTGGCATTGCAACAAGCATAATTATAAGTAATGTTATTGCATGAACTATACCAGCTATAGGACTTCTTCCACCTGACTTAACATTTGCAGCTGTTCTTGCTATTGCACCAGTTGCTGGTATACCACCAAATAATCCTGAAGCAATATTTGCAATTCCTTGTCCTATAAGTTCACTATTAGAATCATGAGTGTCTTTTATCATACCATCTGCAACTACAGCTGATAATAATGATTCAAGTGCTGCCAAAATAGCAATAGTAAAAGCTGGTGAGAATAATTTATTAATAGTATTAACATCTATATGTGGGAATGTTGGTGCAGGAAGCTTAGATGATAATTCCCCATATATACTACCTATTGTTGCTACATCATTGAAATATGGTATGAACTTCACCATTAATGTTCCTATTATTATTGCTATCATAGAACCTGGAATAGTTTTATTAATCTTAGGCCACATTGCAATAATAACTATACACACAACACCAACAATTAATGTTGGAAGATGAGTTGTTGAAAAGTTTGCGATATAGCATTTCCATTTTGCAATGAATTCTGATGGAACACTACCTTCTATTGTAAGACCAAAAAGATCTTTTATCTGAGTAGATAGTAATGTAATTGCAATACCTGATGTAAATCCTATTGTTATTGTCTTAGGAATAAATTTAATAAAAGTTCCTAGTTTTAGTAATCCCATAATAACAAGAATTATTCCTGCCATTATAGTTGCTATTATTAATCCATCTAATCCATATTGCTGAATAATAGAATATATGATAACAACAAATGCACCTGTAGGTCCCCCTATTTGAACTCTACTTCCTCCAAGTAATGATATGAAGAATCCAGCTATAACTGCTGTTATCAATCCTTTCTCTGGAGTTACTCCTGATGAAATTCCAAGTGCTATAGATAATGGTAATGCTATTATAGCAACTATAATACCTGCAACTATATCTTTTAGTACTTGTTCTTTAGTTAACTCCTTACTTTGTATCATGCTAAATAACTTTGGCTTCACTTTTTTACAACATCCTTCCCTTATATATAATTTTTCTATTGTCAACCTTTTATATATTACTCTCATTTTTATTTACAGTCAAAGCAAATATTGGCATATTATTTAAGAATTCGTTTACTTTATACATTTTTATGTTTTTATGTACAAATTACTTTTTAATTATGTTATTTTATTAATATAATTATTGTAAACTTTGTATATTAAGAAAGGGGTTTTTATATGGAAAAAATATCAATGTTAGGTACTGGCTCTGCAATGGTTACAAAATGCTTCAATACTTGCTTCACATTATCTAATGATAATGAATATTTATTAGTTGATTCAGGTGGTGGAAACACAATCTTATCAAATCTTCAAAAGTTAAATATAGATATAACTAATATCCATAACATGTTTATATCCCATAATCATAGTGATCATATATTAGGTTCTGCATGGATCATTCGTGCTATATGTCATAATATACTAACTAAAGGTACTTATAAAGGTAACTTTAATATATATTGTCATGAAAAATCTATAAAAGCTATTAGAGATATCTCTTCTTATGTATTGCAAGGTAAGTTTTTAAAATTATTCGATGATAGAATCATTTTTCATCCTATAAAAGACGGAGATGAAGCTATTATTCTAGGTAGGAAAACAATATTTTTCGATATACATAGCACAAAGGAACTTCAACATGGATTCACAACTGAACTATGTAACGGAAAAAAATTAACTTTCTTAGGTGATGAACCATATAGAGATGGAATTAAAAAATATTGTATGAATGTTGATTATTTAATGCATGAAGCTTTTTGTTCTTATGCTGATAGGGATATATTTAAACCTTATGAAAAACATCATGCTACATCTAGAGATGCATGTATAAGTGCTGATAAATTAAATGTAAAAAATATAATATTATATCATGCAGAAGATAAAAATCTAAGTACTAGAAAGGAAAGATATATATCTGAAGGTAAAGAAGTATTTAACGGTAATATCTATGTTCCTAACGATTTAGATGAAATAATATTATAATTTTCCATAAACTGTTTACTATTTAAAACTTAAGTGCTATAATTTATTTGTAAATATTTTACATTTAGAGGTGGTTGTATGGAAAAAGTATCTCATAAAATAGTATCTCTAATATTAGTTGTAATAATAACACTGCTTTTACTACATTACACATCTATAATTTCTTTTTCTAGAGATATTTTAGATTCATTATGTTTTGCTACGTTATCATTAATTATTTTTTCTGCTACAACCATCCTTTGTTCTAAAAGTTCAAAACTTTATAAATTCATAAATGCTATAATTCTAATATGCATATTCTCAGGTGTGCTGTTATATATAATACAGAACAAGTTAAATTACGCTATATACATATCCTTATTGTTAACTTTAATTTCTGCATTAATGGATATGTTTTATAAAAAGCCCTAATAAAATTTTTTAGCCAGCTCTTTTCTCTAATTTTAGCTGGCTAATTTTTTTACCCTTTGGGAAATTATATTTTGTTTATAATTATGACACTTTTGTACTTTCTCTTCTATACAATATATAGATTATTGCAAGTATTATCAATTCTATTGGTACAAATGTATAAACAATAACCTTACGAATATATTCGTTAATATCTTTAGGCAAACGAGATATACCTACATAACCTTGCTTACTTAAAATATCCTTTGCCTCTTCTATATCTTGATTACCAGTTTTATCATAATAATTAGATATAATGTCATCTAAGCTTTCATCTTGCATAACATCTGCAAAAATGCACATATTCTGACTACTTATAAAATTATCTATTCTATTAGTAGCTAACATAGAAGCTAGTATTAGAACTATCTCCGAAATAAAAAATATTATTATATATTTTATCGTAATTTTTCTCATATCCCCTCATCCCCCTTTTTGCTATATAATTATAAATCCATAGTTATACAACTTTCTTAATTGAATTATCTTCACTGCTTATTATCACCTTTGATGTACTTTCAGTTTCAAATAAAGTAAGTTCTAAAGCTGTAATTGTTGGTACTATTCCAATCCATACACCTTTCATTCCAAATAAATTAGTACATATAAATGCTATTGCAACTCCTAAATGAAAAGATAATAACACCTTACCATAAAATTTTGCTTTATGAAGTTTATCTTTTTCTTTATTGCAAATATATTCAGTTATAGCTATAGTAGTTTGTTTTAAATTATTAGTTGAAAATATTGTAGAACTATTATATCCATGTACACCAGGAAATGAATTCCATTGAACTGCCATTGCAAAAAATATTGGATATAACGCAATTATCACATCTAAGTTCTTTGGCATAATTCCAACCATTATAACAGTTATCGCATCTACTATTACACTATATATGTGAACATTTATCTTAGTATAGTTTTTTATAATAACTGTACTTATTAACCCTATTATATATATTACAACCGAGCCTAACCTAATTATTATTCCTGGAATATTGCCACCTACTATATCCATCATAAGATGAATCATATTTGACGTCTGAGCTGATCCTAATACATCACACCAATTAAGTATTGCATATGCACCTAATATACCGCCTATTAAAGCCATGTTAAAATGTAATATTTCATCATGTTTTACTTTATTTATCATTTTTTCCACTCCACTTCTTCCACCTATTATAACACAAAAAATGGTTTGTAAATTGAAAAAGTAAGTTCCGCTTTTTAAGTGAAACGGAAGTTAGTCTTGCAAAGAATTTGATATAATTAATCTGATATTTGTCCTAAACATGTTAGGAGGAGTAATTATGTCAAATTTATGCAAAGGAAAACATCTTAGAATCGAGGATAGACTTATTATAGAATATGGACTTGA
>NZ_JAHLQH010000038.1 GCF_018918325.1 Clostridium sp. MSJ-8
AAATAACTCACAGACTTCTCTTGACTCAAAAGATGATAAAAATAATAAAAAAAATCCTAAAAACTGTGGATAACTTTACCGAAGCTGAACAATCACGTTTAAAATTAATATATAAGATTCAGGAAATGGCAAAATGTGGTTACTCAATAAGTGAAATAGCAAGGTTGTTAGGTAAAGATAGTCGTACTATTAAAAAATATATTATAGGAAATCCAAAAGATTTATATAAACATATAAGGTATAGATATAATCCTTATGAAAATAAAGTGATTAGTTTGGTAAAAGATGGATACATCGAAAAGCAAATTGTTGATATCTTAATAGCAGAAGGATATAAGCTATCAAAAAGTAATGCAAGGCATATGATTCGTAAAGTAGTTAAAAATAATAATTTAAATATAAATAAGTATTCTCCTGTTATTAACAGCATAAAAACATCTAGTGGTGCTATTGATAATGAATATATCTATTTAAAAAGAAGCTATATTTTTAAACATTTATGGATGGATGTAGAGTTGTCAGAAACAGAAAATGATTATATATATAATAATTATCCTCAAATATTCACATTAAAAAAGTGCATTATTGAATTTCGAGAAATATTCAAAACCAAAAATTTAGCATTATTGTACATATTTATAGATAAATATAGAAATTCGGATATATCAGAAATAGCTTCATTTACAAATGGATTATTAAAGGATATTGAAGCAATTGAGAATGCAGTTTCTAATGATTTAAGCAATGGATTTGTTGAAGGAACTAATAGCAAATTAAAAATGATAAAAAGGACTATGTATGGAAGATGTAGTCAAAAACTTCTAGCAGCAAAATTAATATTGCATCCTAACGGATAAATGCGGAAGAACCATAATTTTCCTATAATTATTCCATTTGCCAATGTCTTTTGATACTTATCCTTTATTCCTAATAAAGAAATATATGCTTCCTTATTTTCTACATCATTAACGTCGCCTTCATATGCCACCATAATTCCTACTACTTCTTCTTTCTTTTTAACTACAAAAAAATAAGATTTTGCAGCAAGCTTATCTGCATAAGCTTCTATATCGCCCACAATACTTGATAACTTAGGTGTAAAAAAATCATCAAATTGTTTTAATATATCTAATATCATTTCTCTATTTCTAATTTGAAATACTTCCATATACTTCACCTGCCTTTTATATAGCTTACTATTCTTAATATTCTTAAACTTTAAAATTTTGTTAGTTATGGTTAATACATTTTCCTTATATTCATCATAATTAATGCTTATTTCTTCATTAAGCTTAGAATAAATCTCTTGTAAATCTTTATTTTTTGCTTCTTCTATAAGCACATCTAAATCAATATCAGTATTATATTTAATAGCAATTTTATTTAGTTCAATATTTATAGAAAAATCCCATATATTTTTATCTTCATTGTATTCAGTTAATATAATAGGCTTTTG
Source organism: Clostridium sp. MSJ-8 (assembly GCF_018918325.1). Taxonomy (GTDB): domain Bacteria; phylum Bacillota; class Clostridia; order Clostridiales; family Clostridiaceae; genus Clostridium. Next base: position 1,457 of record NZ_JAHLQH010000038.1, read on the forward strand.
CATTAACAATGCATCATCTACTAAAGAAGTGTAATCACATATAATTACTTCTGCTTGTGCTAACTTCTCAAAATATTCTTCTATATCTTGAATAACAGTTATACCAATGTCAGTTGCTCTATGATAATATTCTTTAATTAAAGTTTTATCTTCGTCGCATTCATAATTATTAATGTATATAGCTGCTTTATAACCTTTTTGAATTAACCTCTTTACTTCTTCAAATATACTTAATGCAACATTAAGTAATCCATCCTTATATCCTGTAGCTAATATCAATATTGTTTTTTCTTGAGTTCTTATTCTATTTTTTATATCATGTATCTTCTTACTCCACTTATATCCAACATACTTAGTAACACCAAAAAACTCTTCAAATCTATTATTTATTGCCTTAGCATATACCTTATTAGGTTCTAGAATATATGAAAAAATACAATTGCTATCCTTACTTTTATTTAAATAGTATTTGTATGGATAAGACTTATATCCATTTTTATCATTTATCTCATGATTACCATGCCCTATATACATAACTGGTAACATTCTATTATTAAGCTTACTTGGCATATACTTATCTACACATACCATAAGATCAAAAGGTCTAAAAGCTACCTTATGTAATATACTTATATTATTTTTATAGCAGAATTCTTTCATATTCTTACTTACTTTAAGTTTTGGATTATAATAAATATAGCAATCTATCTCTTGTTCCTTGCCTATACAATTGTAATAATCAATTATATGAATTTCATCTTCTCTAGAATTGCAGTATAATAATATTCTTTTATTAGTAACAATTCTATTATGTATATTCTTTATTTTGGAATAAATTTTTTCATATATACTTGTTAAAACTCCATTATTAACAAATACATACATGTATCCTCTTATCCATCTTCTTATTCTAAATAGAGCGAAGGCTCCTTTAGATACATTGTATTGTTTGATACATCTTTCATATATATAGTCCTTGTATAATTCCATCTCTATATCTGTCATTCCTATATCTAAATTATTAGTTCTATTAATTTCTGACACATAAAAAGATATTATATATGCATTTACCAAATCTTTCAGTACACGGTATAAGCCCTTATATTCAAAAAAACTTTTATAATAATCAAAAAGAACAGCTCTATCTACTACTCTGTCAAATATACTTTTCTCTTTTTTAGATAATGATTCTGGAAGATAACATACGTAATAATATAAGTATTCATCTATAGCCCGTACTTTCTTTACATATTTTAAATATTCTAGATTAAAAACAAAATCTTCTCCTAAACTAATACTTCTCCTAAATTTAATATTATTATCATCTATAATTTGTTTAATATATATCTTATTCCACAAAACGCCATGATAATAAGTCATAGGACTTGCCATTAATTCTAATAAATATTTAAAAAAACTATATTTCTTATTATGCTTTATAGTACATCCTCTAATTCCATCATACTTTATTGAATAATAACTACATATTCCAAGTTGATACTTTCCATCCTCTATAGAATCTAATAACTTCCGGCAATACTCCTTATCTACATAATCATCACTATCTATAAATTGAATATATTTTCCTGTTGCATATTCAATACCTACATTTCTTGCTGTAGCTGCCCCCTCATTCTCTTTACTATACACATGTACCCTATTATCAATTTCTGAATATGACTTACAAACTTTTAAACTAGAATCCTTTGATCCATCGTCTATTAATACTATTTCTATATCCTTGTAAGTTTGATTTAATAAACTCTCTATACAATTACCTATATATTTTTCTGCATTGTATACTGGAATAATAATTGAAATAACTGCTTTCTTATTCATATCCTTTCACCATTTTCAATTTTAGTATTATATATTTATCGTTTAAAAATATAATCACTACACATTATTTACTTCTTTATAAATACATTTATAAAAAAATTTATAAACGTAACAAAAATATAATCACTTATTATTGTTGTTGGAAAATAAGGAATACCTGATATCAAAATAATATTATCTATTATACATACTGATAAATATATTATTATTGATAAAACACCTTTTTTATTGCAGTTAGGCTTATCTATATAATAAATAATATATAATAACATAGCCCCTATGATTAAAAAATATTCCATAATAAAAATTAATGACTTACCTATATCTATAACATATCCAAATTGACTATTATAGCTTACAATTATATCTACAAAAATTATATTAATGATGTATATAAATGTAATTAATGCACCGATAAAATATATATACTTGAATTCCTTATTATCAAATCTTAAAAAAATATACATGAATGCTAATGTTATAAGCGGAATAGCCAAATAACTACTATAAATAAACCACTTTATCATAGTTAAATATTCAAAACTTTTAGCAATACATAATATTAATAAACAAATATATCTAAAAATAAGTATAATAGTTGCAATATACATATATGTCTTTATCTTTTTAGGTGAATACTTTCTATTCTTATTAATTATATTTAGACATAAAAAAAATATAAGTAATAAAAATATGTAGTAAGCCATTTTCATAATAAATGCCTCCTATTATTTATTACTTATATCTATTAAATGTTTTTTTATTTTATACCTAAAAGTTTTATACCACCTTGAACACATTCAACAGTAAGTGGGAATCCTGGACCAGGTTCTCCATCTATATCAACAACTATATCTTCTTCTGACTCAATAGTTATCTTCTTAGTCTTAAAATATAAAACCTTATTAGAATCTAAATGCTCATTCTTCAATATCTTAAAGAATAATGGTAACACTTCATATAACTGTACAGCTTTTATAACAATAACATCAAGATATCCATCACATATATCTGCCCTTGTTGCTAATCTAAGATTACCTGCCGTTTGTCCATTGAATACTAACATAAGGTACATTTCACCTTCATAATTCATTTCTTCAGAAGTTAATTTAACTTTTAGTTTTCTGAAATTCGGAAGTTCTTCTAATCCTTTTAGATAATATGCTAACTTTCCTATAGTATTCTTTAAGTTGGTATTAGTTTTCTGTGATATATCAGTAAATAATCCTGTACTTGCTACATTAATAAAATATTTTTGATTAATCTTACCAACATCTACAAGCATAGGTTCTGATGATAAAATCTTCTCTACTGCCTCACTTACTCTCTTAGGCAGCTTTATAAATTTAGCAAAATCATTTGCTGTACCTACTGGAAGAATTGCTAAAGGTAAGTTTATATTTCTCTCCATCATAGCATTAACAACATTATCTACTGTTCCATCACCACCAGCTACTAAAATATGATTATAACTGTCATCAATGATATCTAATGCATCTGCTAATGGTTTGCCTTTTTGTATTCTATATGGAACTATCTGTAGTCCCTTTTGTTGATACATATCAACAATAACATCTAATTCCTTAAGTATAGCATTTTCACCTGAAAAAGGATTATATATAAATCTAACCTTATCCATATCTTACCTCCACTCCTATTTGCATAGCAAATATTATACCATTTCTATAATTTGTTGTCGAGTTACTAACATAAAAAGTAATTAATTTATAATATTCATACTAATATTATGCTAATTATTGTGATATAATAAAACAAGGTGGTCAAAAATATTTAGGAGTGATTATATGAGAAAAAGTAGTATTCCTAATATCTTTACTTTTATAAACCTAACTTGCGGTGTATTATCATTATTATGTATTCTTGATAAAAGTTATTTAACAGCAAGTTTACTTATTCTCATTGCAGGTTTAGTAGATAGATATGATGGAAGAATTGCTAGATTTCTAGGGGTCTCTAGCGATCTAGGAAAGGAACTTGATTCATTAGCTGATTTAGTTTCTTTTGGTGTTGCACCTTCATTATTAACTTATGTCCTTTTTGATTTTAATTCAATGGGAATTATCGGTATTATATTATTAATTTTATTTCCTATATGTGGTGCATTTAGACTAGCTAGATATAATGTTGCTGATTTTGACGGAGTATATACAGGAGTACCTATAACAATTGCTGGGTGCATTATGGCTGTATTATCTCTTATATCTATTTATACAGCTCAAATTTTAATTATTGCAGTATTATTCATTATACTTAATTCTTACCTAATGGTAAGTACATTAAAACTAAAAAAAGTATAATATTCTTTTAAGACGACCTGTTTTAATAATGACTCCTTACTCATCAAAGGAGTCATTATTATTTTGATTATTATGATACTCTAATTCATTATGTACTTCTAATTCTATATCATCCCTTTTTGTTGTTTGTGATATTATATCATTCTTCATAAAGCAATATCTTATATATGAATCTTCGCATTTTTTTATTACTTTAATAAGCTCATCTATTATATCGCCTATATTATCTATTCGCTCTGTTGCATGTTTAAGTTCACTTTTCTTAGATATCGATGTTCCATTTAATTCTGCTGTGCTACTTATAAGCAATCTATATATCTCTATATAATTTCTAAGCAAATTGCTCAAATTATTTAAATCATTATAATGACCATGTATAACTTTATCATAACTCATATCTTTACTTCCTTATATAAATTTTATAACATAATTACAACACCTCAAAATCAGTGTAGTATCTTGAGATGCTGTAATTCTCTATTACTATCTTACTCTGTCATAAACATATTCATCATCTAATTCAGCATAAATAAGATTATTTGTCTCACACTCTTCTATATCTGATATATATTCTACTCTATACATATACTCATCTGGATATCTATAAATCATTGTTATTCCCCTTCACACTTTAATTCATCATAAGGCATAAAATAGCCTCTAGGATATCCACATAGTGGACAACGAGAAGGTACTTCAGTTCCTATATATATATATCCACAATTCATACATTGCCACTTCTTCTCTCTAGACGACTTAAGCAACTTAGAATCTTCTAATTCCTTATGAATCTTCATAAATCTCTTGTAATGACTTTCTTCAACTTCTCTAAGTTCTTTATAAAAATCAGCAATCTCTTCGAACCCTTCGTCTCTAGCTACTTCCTCAAACTTCTTATATGTTTCACTTGTTTCTTGAAGTTCTCCCTTACTAGCAACTAGCAGATTATCTATAGTACAATCTACTTCTCTTAGATACTTCTTAAAAGCAATTCTTGCATGTGCCTTCTCATTATCTGCTATATCATCAAAAACCTGTGCTATCCACATATATCCTTCTATTCTTGCTTGTTCTGCAAAAAATGAATACATATTCCTAGCTCTAGATTCTCCTGCAAAAGTTCTATATAAATTCTTTTCAGTCTTACTGCCTTTGATTCCCACAAAATTCATCCTATCATAATATTATTCTTCCTAATTAAATTATTCTGTACTAATCAATTCTGTTACCATCAACTACAGTAACCCTCTTATTATCATCACATACTATAGTAAATTCCTTGTTATCACGTGTTCTAGTTATTAAGTTAATATTACTGCCCCATAAACTCTGCATATACTTAAGTGTTTCCTTACAATATATAAGCTCTAACTCTCTACCATCAAAAACATGCTCTAATGTTAAAGTGTTATTCTTCTTATTCAAATCCTTAACACGTATATATGGTATACTACCAAATCCACAAGTAGAGGCAAGATTATCTCTTATAACCTTCCAGCCATCTTCATCCGATATCTCAGATATAACATAATCGAAGTTTTTCTTAGCATATTGAAATAGATTCAGCTCTTCACATAGCTCTCTAGTTAAATATCTCCTAATAAATGATGAATCTCTCTCTAATGCCCTTACTTCAAATATCTTATCTCTTCCATATCTCTTATCTAAATCTTCAAATATCTTAAATCCAATATAATAAGGATTAAGTCCACCAATTATAGGTGCAACTACATCGTTATGTCTCTTCAAGAATTCAAGATATAGTCCTTCTTCAAGATCTAGATCCTTAAGTATAGTATAATGCCAATAACTAGCCCAACCTTCATTCATAATCTTAGTTTCTATCTGAGGAAGAAAATATTGAGTTTCTCGTTTAACTATCTTGACTACATCCTTCTCCCATTCTTCTAACCTTCCATACTCTAAGATAAAACCAACCACATCATCATAAGGTTCTAATGGAATCTGATTCAAGTCTGGTTCTTCTATATCTGAACTATCAAACATAGATCTATTATTAATCTTCCTATCATATTCATCTATAAGTTCATTCTTAAGCTCCTCTTGAGTCTTCTCTCTTCTACCTATAACCTTAGGTACATTATATTTAATTGAATGAGCTGCATCTAATATTCTCTCCACTTTTTCATATCCTATACTAGGAGAATTTATAAAATCTCTTATAATATCTGCATCAGTCTTAAACATTTCCAATACATGCTCTGCTTTTGTTCCTTCTTTAAAGAGCCTATTATTCTTAAAGAAATCATTATGTCCAAATACATGTGCCATAGTTAAAATCTGTAATAGTAATGTATTTTCTCTCATTAAATACGCTAAACAAGGATTAGAATTAATAACCATTTCATAAGGAAGACCTGTCAAATTATAAGAATATAATGTTTTATTTTTCTCATAAGCCTTACCAAAACTCCAATGATGATAACGGGAAGGCATACCAACATATGCCTCATATCCTATCATCTCATTAAAACCTATAATCTCGAATTCTTGAGGATAAACATCTAACCCAACATCTCTAACCTTCGCTTCTATCTTGTCATTCCACATCTTTAGATCCTTTAGATTATATCCCATCTTTTATTCCTCCCTCATCTCTTGGCACAGCATATCTTTTATTGCATCCCACAAATCCTTCTTCTCTTTAACTACAACTGGAATAAAATTGTCTCTTTTTATCTCTTTATTAAATCTATAATACATGGTAGTTGAATAAGTAGATGGTAATAATTCTATATATCCAAACATACTGCTTATATCACATAATTCATTAACTGACTTCATAGCCCTATCATTATCCTCAGCCCAATTATCTCCATCAGAAGCATATAACGGATATATATTCCACATCTCTGGAGGATACTTTTCACGTATAATATCTAATGCTAAATTAAGCCCACTAGATATATAAGTACCTCCTGACTCTGCTTTATGAAAGAACTCATATTCATCTACTCTTTTTGCAACAGTAGTATGAGAAATAAATTCAAAAGCTATATTATTATATTTTCTTCTTATGAACTTTGATATTACAAAGAAAAAGGATCTAGCTAAATACTTTTTCGTGTTATCCATAGATCCAGAAACATCCATTATAAACACAAGTACTGCATTACTTTCTCTCCTAGGCTTATTCTTAACCTTATAATATCTTAAATCTTCTTCTCTAAATGGGAATCTTTCTAATTCTTCATCTATTTCAGCTTCTCTAAGAGCCCTCTTTTTTCCTTGTTTTCTTGCAATCTTACACATAACTGTTTTCTTTTTTGCAAGTCTAGGTCGTATACCATACTTTTGATATCCTCTCTTTTTGCTTGTACTATCTACTAATATCTCTGAATATTTCTTCTTGTCTAGATTAGGTAAATGTAAATCTTCTATTATATAATCTAATAATTCCTCTAGTGTTATTTCAGTTTCATATATATCCTCTCCTTGAGAATTACCAGCTCCACTATTACCCTTTCCAGAAGCTCTTCCTCCTTCTCCTATTTTATCTCCTCTTTTTTCTTCACCTGTTCCTGTTGCAACTCCCTTTAAACTTCTACCATATATGAATTCATATTCTTTTATTCCTCTAATAGGTATCTTATATTTCTTATTCTTCCCCTCACCTATAATGCTCTCTTCTGATAAGATATCTCCTAGATTTTCTTTTATAGATTTTTCTACTAATTGTCTATGCCTTCTTCTATCTTCAATAGATCTATCATGCTCTAGAGGATTATCACTATTATCTCTAAAAATACTCATAGTTATCTAATCCTTCCATAAGTTATTAGCTGCATATTTCAATATAACATCACAGCAATGCATACAATATCCTTTACTCTTCATCTCTTCTACCATAGCATTATATTTCTCTGTTTGTTCTTTATTTCTAACTCTAGCTTTAGTTACAATTCTAGATAAATCCTTTACTGATGCTAGTAATTTCTTTTCTATAGCTTCCTTTAATGGTTCATAAGAAGTATAATCTATCTCACCACCATTTCTTACCAAATAGAACATATATGAGGTGACATCTGCTCTAAATCCTTTACATGAAGCTTCTGATACTCCTATTTTCTCTTCAATATTTCTCATAAATTCTTCATCTGGATTTAATTCTTCACCAGTTGATGCATCTTTAATTTTAGTTTTATTTACAAATGCTTCGGCATTATCAATATAATTATTAAATAAGCTCTCTGCTTGTTCTTTAAATGAATGTATAAATGCCTTTGTAATCTCTTTTTCAAGAATCTTATTATATTCTTTCCTTATTGTATCTTGAACAAATCCAAGATATTTCTTCTTCTCTTCTACACCTATATCTAATTCCTTTATTGATTTTATTATACTTTCCATAATGCTCAACGGATTTATACAATTATATTCAGAATTAGATAACGCATTATCTATTGCCTTAATAATAAATCTTGTTGATATTCCTTTCATGCCCTCATTACTGCCTGCTTCTTCCCTAAGTTCTAGTATGTCTATTCTCTTAGTTGTTCCTTTTTCAACAATTTCTTCTCCATTATATATTTTTAATTTAGTAATAGGATCTACTTTCGCAGATGGCGATAATCTACTCAAAATAGCAAACATTGCTGCTACTTCTATTGTATGTGGTGCTATATGAGCACTAAAATTACTCTTCTTTAATATCTTCTCATATATTTTCTTTTCTTCATCTAATTCTAGGCAATAAGGCACTTCTATCTTAACAATTCTATCTAAAATAGCTTCATTAGTATGATCTGACTTAAATTTATTCCATTCAGCTTCATTAGAATGAGCTATTATAACTCCATCAAAATAAATCATAGCACCCTTACCTGGTGAAGGAACAGACTTCTCCTGAGTTGCTGTAATTATTGTATGAAGGTATTCAACATCATTCTTGAATACTTCTATAAACTCTACTATTCCTCTATTTCCCACATTAAAAGCACCATTTAACGAGAATATTCTCGGATCATCTTCTGAATACATATCCATCTTAGATATATCTATAGAACCTGTAAGTATTGAAGTGTCTTGATTATTAGGATCTACAGGTGGAACAACTCCAACACCCTTTCTAGAGCGTATAGAAAAAGACTTAGTCACTACAGGAAAATCTTCATATTTTCCTTGAAATTCATTCATAAGTCTATATCTACAAACAGGACATAAATCTCCCTCTATCTGAACACCTAATAATTCTTCAAATTCCTTTCTTAAGTGTTTGGGAAGCAAGTGAAGAGGTTCTTCATTCATAGGACAACCATCTAGTGCATAAATATGTTCACATTCTTCTAATGACTTCTTCAGTATTTCTACTAATGAAGATTTTCCTGCACCTACTGGACCAACTAAATACAAGACTTGTCTTGCTTCCTCACCCTTCATAGCTGCTGAATTGAAATAATTAACTATCTTCATTATAACTTTATCTATCCCATAGAAATCATTCTTAAAGAATCCATATTTTCGAATATTCTCATTTCCATATATTCTTTTAATTCTTGGATTTTCCTCAGCTCTTAGTACTTCAACCCCTTTATCCATTATCATTTTATAAACTCTCTTATGGGCAAGTTTAGTTATTTCTGGATTATCCTTGACAATCTGTAGGTAATCTAAAAATGTCCCTCTAAATTTTTCTTTATTTCTACTTTCTCTATCACTTTCAATAAACTCCTTAAAGTTCATATAACCACCCTCCTTTTATTAAAAATATATTCATACACTATATGAATGTATACGTAATATTTTTAAAAAAATAAGATATTAACAAAAATTTATTATTATTGTTAATATCTCTTTGGTTATTTTCTACTTATTATTTTGTTTTATTATACTTATTATTTCATTACCATATTTATTTATTTTCTTTTCTCCTATTCCTCTAATCTGCAATAATTCTTCTATAGAATTAGGAGATTTATTAACTATCTCTATTATAGTTGCATCTGACATAATAATATATGGTTTAATATGTTCTCTTATAGAAGCTTCTTTTCTCCATAATTTTATTTTATTGAATAAATCCTTATCTACAGGAACATCTTCATTCTCTATAATCGCAAGAACTTTTTTCTCACTCTTAAGTATCTTATAAGATTCATTATTAAGTTTTAACATAGAATAAGTTCCTTCTTTAAGTGAAACATCTCCTCTATTAATAAGTTCCTTTATAAGTCCTCTTATGAAGGTAGAACTATATTCTCTCATTATGGAAAAAGTAGTTATATCTTGAAGTTTATTAGCAATAATCTTAGGTCCCTTAATTCCTCGTAATATATCTACTAATACAGAGATTCCATACTTCTCTCTAGTTCTAAAAACTGTTGATAATATCATCTGACTCTCCCTAGTATAATCCCTAATAGAATCATTCTTCAAACAATTGCCACAACTAGTACAGTAGCTTCTATTATAATTATTATCGAAATATCTTATAAGGTTAGTTCTGTAACACTTATCTTCTTCACAGAATTCTATCATACTCTGCAACTTCTTCAATGCTATCTCTCTTCTATTAAATGCTGTACTCTTATTTATAAGATATTCAACTCTCCGTATATCTTCTCTATTATATATAAGATAACAATCACATCTATCGCCATCTCTACCACCTCTACCTATTTCTTGATAATATGATTCTAGATTCTTTGGCATAGTACAATGAATAATATATCTTATATTAGATTTATCTATTCCCATTCCAAATGCACTTGTTGCTATAATTATTTCTGAATTATCATATAAAAAGCTTTCTTGATTATTATACTTATCTTCTTCCGACAATCCTCCATGATATATAGTAACATTATACCCCAAGTTTCTTAATGCTCCATATAATTGCTCTGTTTCATTTCTAGATAAGCAATATATTATACCTGAATCACCTTTATGACTTTCTATTATATTACGAATTTTATCTAACTTATCTTCTTCCTTTAAAACATTTATATATAAATTACTTCTATCTATACTTCCTATATACATATAAGGATTATTTAATCCTAAAAGCTTAATAGTGTCTCTCTTAACTTCTTCTGTAGCTGTTCCTGTAAATGCTGAAACTACAGGTCTTCTCTTCAAACTATCTACAAAAGGTTTTATATATCTATAACTTTTTCTAAAGTCATGCCCCCACTCAGATACACAATGTGCTTCATCTATAGTTACCTGAACTATATTTAAATCCTTCAAAGAATTAATAAACCTTTTAGATTCCAGTCTCTCAGGTGCTATATATAAAAGTTTATATTCTCCTATACTAGCTCCTTTTAATATCTCATCTATCTCTGCACTAGAAATAGAACTGTTAATATAAGCAGATTCTACTCCATTTTCTAATAAATTATCTACTTGATCTTTCATAAGAGATATAAGTGGTGAAATAACTATTGTTATTCCACTGAAAAGAATAGCTGGTATCTGATAACAAATAGATTTTCCAGCACCTGTTGGCATAATACAAAAAGTATCTCTACATTCTAGAATATTTATTATAATATTTAATTGTCCTTCTCTAAAATAATCATATCCATAATATTTTTTTAATGCATATAATGATTTTTCTTTTATATTCATATTTCTCTTCCTACATCTAATATTTCTATAACAAGTAAAATTATATACTTTCCTAAACATAAAAAAAAGAGCTTAAACCGCTCTTTTTGTAACTGAATATTCGTTTTTAACAACTTCGTTTAAAATTAAATTAATAATGCTATTACATACATAATAAGAATAATCTAAATCATTTCTAAATCCAAATCTCTTCTTATATCTAGCTTGAGTGCTAACTATAAATCTCTCAACATTATCTATAGTTACTTTAGATGTACAATATGCCTTTGGCTTATATATCTTGGAAAATTTAGACAAAGCCTTCTCATAGAATATATGCTTCTTCATATAACTCTTAAATTCCCATCTATAACAATGAGGAACACAGAAATAATCACATAAAAAATGACATATAATTCCTAGCTCTTCACTAAACTTATTCTTACCATAACTATAAAAAACATCACTAATAGATAAACTAGATAACCTCTTTATCTTATCTAGAATCATCCCTATACTCTCATCATAGTAATGCTTCATTAATTTATATTTAGGAACACAATCTGGCTTAATATTCCCCCATATAAATCTCTTTCTATCTATTAAATATACCTTACTACTATTTGCCATATCTAAGAAGTTACTTGCTATCATCATATGTGTATTAGTTAACAAATACGAACACACCCTTCTTGCCTTATACTAAACTTAGTATATATTTTCTAATAAAACTATTATACATTTTTCAATGAATTTTTACCAGTTATTTTTATTACTTTTTTATTACAATCAAATTTTCCGGTCTAAAATTTTAGTATAAAAAGATACTTTTACAAGTATTCGTCATATTCATTAGTTCTATTTATATTATTCAATAAATTCTTAATCTCTTGATCTTTATCCTTATCCATAACAAGAATAACATCTCCTGCATCTACAATAACTATATCTTTTATTCCAAGTCCTATTATTAAGTTTTCCTTACCAAATACACTACAATTCTCACAGCCTTCTAGATAAACATTCTTGGATAAATTATTTTTATCTTGTCTATTCAAAAATCTGCTCAAGGACTTAAAGCTACCTATATCGTCCCATATAAACTCACCTTTTATAACATAAGCCTTTCTTGTTCTCTGCATAATACCAAAATCTATAGATATTCCTTCTATCTTATTATATTGATTCTTAATAATATCTTCTTCATTTTCAGTACCTATACCTGCATATATCTCCATAAGTGCCTTATAGATTTTAGGTAAATATTTCTCCATCTCTCTAAGTATTACATCCGCTCTAAACACAAAGATACCAGAATTCCATAAATAATTACCTTTTAATAAAAACTCCTTTGCTACTTCTTCATTTGGTTTCTCAGTAAATCTTTCTACCTTATAAGTAGCAATATCTCCTATCGTTCTCTCTCCCATCTGAATATATCCATATCCTGTTTCTGCTCTAGTTGGATCAATTCCTATAGTTATTATTCCTCGTTTTCTATTTGCAAGTTCTACTGCTTGTTTTAAAGCTTCTATATATTTCTTTTCTTCCTCTATATAATGGTCAGAGGGCAAAACAATCATAACTGCTTCTTTATCTTGTTTTAGTAGCTTTACTGCTGATAGACCTATACAAGTGGCAGTTTCCTTATTAGATGGTTCTACAAAAACATTCTCTTTATTAATGTCTTTTATCTCTTCAAACACTCTTTCTTCATAATCTTTATTAGTTACAATATAGAGGTTTTGTTTATCTATTAAAGACATTACTCTATTTAATGTATTTACCAAAAAACTCTTACCATTTATAATCTTTAAAAATTGCTTCGGTTCTTTTGCTCTAGACAGAGGGTATAATCTACTTCCCTTTCCCCCTGCTAATATTAAACCGTATATCACAACTTCTTCAACTCCAGCGAATTATATCAATTTTATTATATGTGCTTATGTGAATTTTGGTTAATATTGATTCTCTAGTCATAGATAGGAATAACTATATATACCCGTAATAATAATGAACTACTATGCAACAAAAAAACCGAACCTAATAGCTAAGTACTATCAAGTTCAGTTTCTAATGTTTAGTTTTATTATTTATTTTTCAATTCATTATATAAGTCTAGCAGATCATCATCACTGACATCTATAGGATAATTTTTTAAATTAGGATGATGGCTTTTCTCTACCAACTCAGATATTTGTTGTTCACTAAGATTATATTCCTTTAATCCTAATTTTAAGTTCAATTTCTTTTTTAGGTTCTCAACTACATCTGCAAATTCAAAACCATCTTTTAATCCAATATTTTCAGCAAGTTCATGTATTCTATATCCTTCTTTTTTACTACTTGCATGACGAATAAAATAATCTAGTGTTATTCCACAAGCTTCGCCATGTGGAATATGATAAATATTAGTTAACGGAAATGAACATGCATGTATAGCTGTAGTCTTTGGAAGATTAAAAGCAAGTCCTGCTATAAGTGCTGCCTCTGACATCTTTTCTCTTGCTATTACGTTAACAGAATCTCTATATGCTACTTCTAAGTATTTCAAAATATTCTTTATAGCATGAACTGCAAGGGCATCACTTATTGGATTATGATTTTTACTCCAGTAAGCTTCAATTGCATGTGATAATGCGTCTATACCAGTTTGAGCTGTCATATAAGGTGATAAAGTATAAGTAAGTTCGGGATCTATTAAAGCTATCTTAGGATAAAATAATTTAGATAATAAAGGCTTTTTTACATTATTCTCATAATCAGAAATTACAGCTACTTGTGTCACCTCACTTCCTGTTCCTGATGTAGCTGGAATTGCTATAAGCGGAATACTGTCTGATAGCAACCTTAGATCTCCTGAATAATATTCTGATATTTCACCATCTTTATATGATAGCAACGATACCACTTTTGCAGCATCTATTACACTTCCACCGCCTAAAGCAACTACAAAGTCAGCATTATATTCTTCTACCAATTCTATACATGCAGCAATTTGATGTATATCAGGGTTAGGTGATATATCACTATATATTTTCTGAATTTTATTTTCTGAAAAACTAATTATTTTATCAGAAACATTATTTTTTACAAAAAATGGGCTAGTAACAAGTATACCCTTATGGCCTTTTATTTTTTGTATAGCTTTATCAATATCTTTTATACTTCCATTTCCAAATTGAATATCTACCGGTTGATTATACTCCCAATCCATAGTTATCTATCACTCCCTTCAATTCGTTTATCTTACCTTCTTCAAGTTTTGCATCTCCCATTATATAAATTCTATTTAATAATTCGTATTTGCTCCTTCCATAAAAATGATATGGAAGAATTTCATAATCTACATTTTCTAATTCCCTTAAAAAGTCACATATATTTTTAATATCTTCTACTGTATCATTAAATCCAGGAATTACTGGTGTTCTAATATGAATAATTTTTTCAGGATATATTTCCTTTAATTTTTTTAAGTTCTTAATAATTTTCTCATTAGAAACTCCTGTCCACTCTTTATGTTTGTCATTATCTAGGCTCTTAATATCATAATAAATTGTATCGAGATACTTTGCTGCCTCAATTAATATACCTTCTTCACCAAAACCACTTGTTTCAATTGCCGTATACAAGTAATTACGCTTTGCTTCTTTTAAAAGTTCAATTAAAAATTCTCCTTGGTTTAATGGCTCTCCACCACTTATAGTCATACCTCCTCTTCCATATCTATAAAAAGGCTCATCTTTTTGAACTTCTGTAATTACTTCTTTAACTGTCATTAACTTTCCACATAATTTTTCACCCAACTTTTCAGGATTCATAGATTGAGACTCTGGGTTACAACACCATCTACATCTTAATGGACATCCTTTAAGAAAAACTGTTGTCCTTATGCCTGGTCCATCCTGTAACGAATAATGTTGTATATTAAAGACTATTCCTTTAGATTCATTCATTAGACAGTCTCCTGCTCTGTTCTTGCAATTATATCATCTTGTAAATCCTTTGAAAGTTCTGTGAAATATGCACTATATCCTGCAATTCTTACAAGAAGATTTCTGTAATTATCAGGATTTTTTTGAGCTTTTCTCAATGTATCTGTATTAATAACATTAAATTGGATATGCCATAATTTTAAATCATGCCAAGTTTTGATGAAATATACTAGTTTTTCAGTTCCACTCTCTCCTTCTACACAAGATGGACTTAATTTTATATTTAATAATCTAGAAGCACGTTCTCTATATCCTTGATTTTTTGTATGATAATTTGATAATAAAACTGCTGCTGGGCCATTCTTATCAGCCCCTTGTGAAGCACTGCTTCCATCAGATAATGGGGTAAATGCTTTTCTACCATTTGGAGTTGCACTTACTACTTTTCCAAATGGAACATGAGATGTAAATGGAACCAGTCTTAAATCAAGATGTACTCCAAGTTCCTTTGAGTATTCTGCTGCAAAATCTAATGCTTCCTTATCAATACGCTTTCCAATTTCATCAGCATAAGGATCATCATTTCCGTATGCTGGCGATAATGTTAATAACTTTCTCACATCTTCATATTCCTCAAAATTATTAATTAATGCTTGTTTTAATTCAGCAAATGTTAAAACTTTATCATCATAAATATTCTTTTTAATAGCTGCTAAGGAATCAATAACAGTACCATATCCTATAAATTCAAAGTACCCTAAATCAATTCCTCCTGGAATTTTAGGTTGATGTATATCTGTGTAGCTATCTCTGCAAAGTTGATGTAACATAGAACCTAATGGAGATGCAAAATGTTGTGCTCTTAATCTTATAATTTCATGTTGTTGTATAAATGCATGCTTCAACAAATATTTTTGTTGTTTTAAATAAGCATTTAAGAAGTCATCGAATGTCTTAAATTCCTCTACATCGCCTGTTTCAAGACCTAAAACCTTATCTTTATATTTTAAAACTTTTCCATTGTATAATACCATTTCAAGAGCTGATGCAAAATTAATGTATGCGCAAGGACTTGTATAAGTATCACGATTAGGCATACGGCATTCTGAGCATCCTGAAACGCTATAATCATAAGCTTCTTCAAGAGTTGCACCCTTCGCTAGTAAAAGAGGAATTACTTCATCATCATTAATAAGTTTAGGAAATCCACTTCCCTCTTTTATTGTTTCAGCAACTTCATATAAATATCTATTTGGACTTAGCGTATGAATACGAGCTGCTAAATCTGGATAATTAAGTGGAAAATCTCTCTTAGATTTTAAGAATAAATAAGTAAGATCATTTACTGCATCTCTTCCTTCAGTATCCACTCCACCAATTGTTACTGCTTCCCAATGTGCATAACCTTCATTAAATGCACCACCTGTTTCTGATAAATATAGATCCACAAATTCAGACATAGAAACCCACATGCATTCTAGTAATTCTTGTGCATCATCTTGAGTTATAGTACCTTCTTCTATGTCCTTCTTATAAAATGGATATAGATATTGATCCATTCTTCCATTAGATATTACTGTACCTGTTTTCTGTTCAATTCTTGAGAACATTTGAATGAACCATTGAGATTGTAGTGCTTCATAGAAATTTTCTGGAGGAAACTCAGGAACCCTTCTAGAATTTTTTGCTATTGTAAGAAGTTCTTTTTTACGCACTTCATTTTCTTCTCTTTCAGCTAACTTTTCTGCCAACTCAGCATGACGATTAGCCCATAAAATAATTGCATTACTTGTTATTATTGTAGCCTCTAAAAATGGTCTCTTTTCCATTGTATCTATTGCACTATACTCATCTAATTCACTTAATTTTTCTTCTGCTTCTTTCTTAATACCTGAAATACCTTTCTTCATTACAATTTCATAATCATGAACCCATTGTATTGATGAACGGAAGGAAGCTGTTTCATTAACTATAAACTTAGAAGATCCATCTTTATTATAAGTAAGATTCTTTGTCTCCTCTGGAAATGATTTTACTAAATCCTCATGAAAAGTCTTTCCTTTCCAATATGGTTGTATTTCATTTACGACTCTTTTGGCATCCTCTTCTGATATATCAAAAGGTGAAGTTATACGACTAGGAAGTTTTTCTATTGCATCACCTAAAATATCTCCATCTAATTCAGGATATAATATTCCGTAACGTCCTGGTTGTCCGCCTCTACCAACTAATAATTGATCATCCTCAATATAAATTGTTGCTTTTTTTGCATAATTATATAATGCCTTCGCCCACCTAAGATTTAGAGGTTCACCTTCTGTTTCCTTAAATGATTCTGTAAAATATAATCCTCTTTCTATATCAATCTTTGGTTTACTATCTTTCACTCTTTCAAGTAAAACTGTTGCTCTATTAGGTGTAACATAAACTCTTTTATGATTTTTTATTTCTTGTTCAATTCTTTTTTCTTGTATAGATAAAACTTTGTTTATTGACATAAAATCTACTCCTTTATTCCATTTTCAAGAAGTTCCTTTGAATAAACTTCTTCTTCTTTTAATGGTTTATTTCTTTTAATAATTCTTGATACAGTGGTTGTATTAGTGAGATTTTTCCATGTTATATTCTCACAACTACTATTTCCACCCCATGTTCCGCATCCCAAACTATTTGTGCTAGGCATTCCATTAAAATAAGCTCCTGCATTACCCATAGATTGAGATTGATTAACAAGTATTCTTGAAACCGTAATACTTTCAGCAAGTGTATTTATCTGTTCTTCTCTATTTGTATGAATACCACAACTATGTCCATTTCCTTGATACTGTAATATCTGCTTTGTTTTACTAATAGCATCCTCTATTCCCTTAACCTTGATTAAGGTTATTACAGGACAAAGCTTTTCTCCAGTTGTAACATATTCTCTTCCGCACCCTTCAGATTCTTCAAGTAAAATAAATGATGTATTTTCTGAAATATCTATCCCCGCTTTCTTGCCTATAAAGTAAGGACTTTTCGCTGAAATATCACGATTAATAGAATCATTGTCAGGCCATGATGGCCATATAGTTTTCTTTAATTTTTCTTTTTCTAAACTATCATTTGATATGAAGTAAGCTCCATGTTCCTTACATGCTTCTATAAAATCATTATAAATTTCCTCATGACAAAGAATATTACTCTCAGATGAGCAGCTTGAAGAATAATCAAATATTTGAGATATTCTCAATTTTTCTGCAACAATATCAATATCTGCACTATCATCTACATATACAGTAGCATTTCCTCCTCCAACTCCTATAGCAGGAGTTCCTGATGAATATGCTGCTCTTACAAGTCCATTTCCACCAGTTGCAACTATAAAGTCACTCTGCCTCATCAATTCCCTAGTTGTTTCTCTGTTAATGTGCTCATTGTCAATATATTGAATCCAATCTTCTGGAGCATTATATGCTTTTAGAATTTTCCTTATATATTCAACTATAAATTTTGCTGTTTTTACACCTCTATGGTGTGGAGAAATAATAAGTGCATTCCTACTTTTAATAGCCCACAAAGCCTTTACAATTGGTGTAGATTCACCATTTGTAACAGGAATAATAGCAGCTATAACGCCTATAGGTTTAATATAAGTTACAAGTCCATTCTCTTTATCTTCTTTTATTATTCCTACTGAACGCTCACCTTTCATTTCTTGATAAACACTCATAGATTTATTTTTTATTTTTTGAGCTTTGTCTTCTTCATTTCCCATTTGAGATTCTTGACTTAAAATATGAACTGCTTTTCTTCTAAAGTCTTCTAAAATACATCCATAAGATACTACTTCACACAACTCATCTATTCTCTTCTGATCATATTTCTCAATCTCACTTTGAGCAACTCTTGCCTTATCCACAAGTTTTTTAATATAATTTTCTGAATTGCACATACTATACCTCCTACATCATTATTTTTTAATCTACTGCTTTCCACTTTTTAGTCATATTCTCTATTGGAACAAATAAAACCCTATCCATTAGAATCATCATCGCACCAAGACATAATATAGTAACAATTGTAACTTCTGTATGACCTGTACTACGTCCAACATTTAATATATAGCCCAAACCATTTGGAACTCCTACAAGTTCAGCTGCAATCACAACTCTCCATGCAAATCCAATACCTAGTCTGAAGGCTGAAACAATATTAGGAATAATACTTGGTAAGATACATTTAGTAATTATTTGTATTTTTGATGCCCCCATTGTCTGTAATGCTTGATTAAGTATTGGGTCTACATCTTGTACTCCCTGAAGAGTATTAGTTATAATTGGCGATATTGATCCAACAGTTATAATGAAAATTGCTGCTACATCACCTAGTCCAAACCACAAAATTGCAAGTGGAACCCAAGCAACCCCTGGTATAGGTGAAATAATCCTAAATATTGGATTAATAAAATTGTAAAAATGTTTATTTAAGCCCATAAATATTCCTACAGGTATTCCTATACATACAGCTATAGCAAATCCTTTTAAAACTCTTACTAAACTTACTAGTAAATTACTTATCAAATCCCCTGATACTATCATTTCATATATTGATTTAAGTACTTTACTAGGAGGTGGAAGTAATAATTGACTAGATTTCACAGTAACATGTCCAAATATCCCTGTTGATGATGCAATATTCCATATTAAAATTAAAATTGCTATTGATAAAATTCCTTCAATAATTGAAATCCACTTTTTCATAATAATCACCTTTTATTTAAGAAATTCATAGTTATAGAATTCCTTTGAATCTGGTATACTATCAAGATAACCAAGATCCTTAGCCCATATAAGTGTTGTACTTAGTCCTTCTTCATCGATGTTATAATTGAAATCTACTCTTGCTTTTGAGGATTTAATTACATTTTCATCTAACTGCAAGATTTCTCCAATAACCTTATCTGCTGACTCATCATTATTTATAAAATCAACTGTTTCTTTGTAAACACTTATAAATTTCTTTAATTCTTCACTATGATTTTCAATAAACTCTTTCTTTGCTGAAACAACATTTACAGGATAAAATGTGCTACTTCCAGTTGCTTTCTTTATTTCTGCACCTGAATCATAAAGTATCTTTACATCATTACCAAATTGTTCTTGTGCTTGTGTTACATATGGTTCCCATGTAATTATTGCATCAACTTCTTTTGTTACATAAAGAGATGTTGCCATATCTGCTGGCTTCATTCCTGATTGAATTGTTACATCTTTTTCTGGATCAATTTGAGAATTTTTTAGTATATAATCTCTTAAAAGTGTGTCTGTTACAGTTCCAACTCCAGGTTCTGCTATTACTTTTCCTTTAAGATCCTTAACTGAATTAATTCCCGAATCTGAACGTACAAGTAATACATGTCCACCACCATTAGCTCCAGCTATTACTTGTAGATCTACACCTTTTTCATACCATGTTGCAGTTGGTGCAATTCCCATAACTGCTACATCAACTTCCCCTGCTGCATAAGCTTCTGCAAGTGAGCTTCCATCAGCGAATTCTAATACCTTTACCTTAACACCTGCTTTTTCAAAAAATTTCTCTTGTTCTGCTACAAATGGAGTTACTGTTCCAATTGCTTTTATGCAACCTACTCTTATTTCATTAGATGATGTTGCATTTTTATTTGAATTGTCCTTATTCTGGCATCCTATAAAACTCACTGTTAAAAACAAAGTTGCAATAATAATTGATAAAAATTTAATCTTTTTCTTCATAAGATTTCCTCCTCTATTTCCTTATAAATTTTCTTTCTTATATCTATCTATAAATTTAAGCCTTTGAATCTTTCCACTTGGTCCTTTAGGAAAATCATCAGTAAAAAAGACTCTTTTGGGTACTTTAAAATTTGCTAATCTATCTTTACAATAATTAATAATATAATCCTCTGTTAGATTTTCACTATCTCTTAGTTTTACATACGCAACTACTTCTTCGTTATACATAGGATCAGGGACTCCAACTGCAGCTGCAAGTTCTATTTGTGGTATTTGATATAGAACTTCATCAATTTCACGTGGTGAAAATTTTTCTCCTGCACGATTTATAAGCTCCTTCTTTCTTCCACTTATAAACAAATACCCTTCTTCATCAAGATATCCTAAATCACCCGTATGAAACCATCCATCTAAAAAAGATGATTTTGTTTCTTTTTCTTTGTTAAGATATCCTTGTGCTATATTATCTCCTCTAACTATTATTTCTCCTTCCTCTCTAGCAGGAAGAAATTCCGAATTATCATTTATAATTTTGATTTCATTTCCAAATCCTAAACCAACTGAACCTACTTTTGTTTTTTGTGGTGGTAATGGATTTGAAGCTATCTGGCTTCCTCCTTCTGATATTCCGAAAGTTTCTATTATAGGGACGTTATATCTACTCTCAAATTCTTTTAGAACAGCTATTGGTAGCGGAGCAGATGCAGATCTTGCAAAACGTAGAGAACTATAATCTAGAGTTTTATCAAATTCCTTACTTAATAAAATTGAATAAATAGTTGGTACTGCACTTATCCAAGTTACCTTATAGTTATCTACATTTTTCCAAAACTTAGAAGCACTAAATTTAGGAGGCATTATCAATCTCATTCCTGTAGTTAACGGAGTAATTAGAGTTACTACTAAACCATTTATATGAAATAATGGCAATGAACATAGTACTGTATCCTTGTCAGTAAGCTTATGCGCCTCAATTATATGTTCTGCTTCTGAAAGAAGATTTTTCTGTGTTAGCATTACCCCTTTAGGATTTCCAGTAGTACCTGATGTATACAATATTAATGCTAACTCTTGATTTTCTACTTTATCACCTCTATATTCTTCCCTTTCAAGTACTAGTAAATCTCGAATTCCAATTTCTCTTGTTGTAAATGAAAATGTATTTGTTAATATATTTTGTGTTCTCTCATATATAGACTTTGTTGTAATCAAAAATCTTATATCAGCATCATCAAGTAAATATTTAAGTTCATTTTCCTTATAAGAAAGGTTTACTGGAACTGCGATTTTATTATCATAAGTTACACCGAAAAAAGATTCAGCATACTCAATACCATTCTCCATAAACAAAGCAACTTTATCTTGTTTATTGATATTTAACTTATTTAAAAAGTCGCTTATTCTCTCTACTTCATCATTGAATTCTAAAAAAGTTATTTCTTTTTTTGTGTTTGGTTCAATTATGAAAGTATTATTTCCTCTATCTTTACTTTGACTTTTTAATAATTCTTTAAACGAATCATATGCCATATATCTCATCCTTTCTATTGTTTATTTTATATGTTGTATTCAATAATTCTGTTATCACAATATCCGTATTGCTCTAGAACATAGTTCCTTATTTCTGTAAATTCTTCACTAGTTCTTATTCTTGGTCTGGATATATCAACATCTACTATTGTCTTTACTTTTCCTGGTGAAGCAGTCATCACAACAATTCTGTCTGAAAGATATACAGCTTCATCAACATCATGAGTTACAAACACGGTAGTAAATTTCTCCTTCTGCCATAACTCAATCAAATCATCCTGTAGATTCATTCTTGTAAATGCGTCTAAGGCTCCAAAAGGTTCATCCATAAGAAGTACTTTTGAATTCATTACCAAAACACGTGCAATGGCAACTCTCTGTTTCATACCTCCTGATAATTGATATGGATAATTCTTTTCAAATCCATTAAGTCCAACAATATCTATTGCCCATTTAACCTTTTCTGCTATTTCTTTCTTATTATGCTTTTTAAGTTCAAGTCCAATTGCAACATTTTTCTCAACTGTCATCCATGGAAATAATGCATATTCCTGAAACACCATTCCCCTATCTCTACCTGGTTTTTGGACTAATTCATCATCTAATAGAATTGTTCCTTCATCAGTTTTTATTAATCCCGAAATGAGTTTTAATAATGTAGATTTTCCACAACCAGAAGGCCCCAACAAACAAATAAATTCATGATCCTTTATCTCTAAAGATACATTGCTTAGTGATATAAATTTTTCTTTTTGATTATTTTTTGTAAAACTCTTTGTAACACCATTAATTTTTACTGACACATACTTTCCCTCCTTTTTTAATATTTATCTCTTTCGTTACACCTATTATATTGTCATACTTGGATTTATCTCAAAAAAAAATGTGAAAGCGATGTCTTCACTTTCACATTTTTTACCATTTTATGTTGATATTCATGTTTTTTTATTCATTTTTTTATCTTAATTTCTAAGATATATCCCCTAATTCTGTTATTGTGCAAACGCTGTCTTCCTGTTATTTACACTATCGAGCTAATATTTGAGTTAAATATTAATTTCATTATTAGCATTTTCATGAAAAATTGTACCATTTTTTCATTTTTAAATGACATAATTAGGATTATTTATATTATACTCTAACTAATTTTATCTTTATTATCTTTTTATTTTAGAGGCAAATATCATACTTGTATTCTAAATATAATAATTCCAATAACTATTTCCTGGAGGAGTACAACTACTTCTTATAATAAGTTGTCCACTCATTTCAACCTTTGCCGTACATTTATACAAACCTTCTATACGTCCAATTAATAGCGAAACTGCAAATCTCCCCATTTCCTCTTTAGGTAAACAAATAGTAGTAAGCATTGGATTAGTATTCTGAGCTT
The DNA here is from genome assembly GCF_018918325.1 of Clostridium sp. MSJ-8. Classification (GTDB taxonomy): domain Bacteria; phylum Bacillota; class Clostridia; order Clostridiales; family Clostridiaceae; genus Clostridium. The sequence goes on from NZ_JAHLQH010000038.1 coordinate 25,797, forward strand.
CATCAATATCATCACTTGAAATAATTGATGGCGTATAAAACCTTCTCTTATGCTTATTTATACACTTTAACATTCCCACAGCAATAATATCATTTGCACAATAAATTGCTGTAGGAGCATATTCCATATTAAAAATTTTCTTCATAGCTTCATATCCATCAGCTTCAGTCTGTCTAGTTCCTATAATCCAGTTTGGATCCACATCAATATCATGCTTGCATAAAACTTCTAAAAACCCCTTATATCTAGACTCATCATGATATTCACCTACATATCCTATATCTGTATGCCCAAGTTGAATTAGATATTCCACAGCCATAGTAGCTATTTTTCTACCATCACAGAAAACCTCATCTATATCATAATTAATAGCATTACGATTTACACATACTATATTTTTATATTTTTTATTCCAATGTTTTAAAGCCTCTTTGTTACACTTTCCAATAATGATTAAACCATCATTTTTATCCTCAGTTTCTTTATACATCTCACTTATTTTATGATCTAAATCCATACGTTGGCATTTGCTATTATTAGAGAAAAATGACTTATACCATATGGTTGATAAAATACAACCTCTTTTATGTATTTCACTTTCAATTACCTTTAATAATTCTGTATAAAAAGGATCATTCTGCTGTTCATCCATTCTTGTTACCAGTACATTTATATAATATACCTTACTTTTCTCCTCTGCATTTCCAAGTTTAAGATTTCTTGCCGCTTGATTAGGTGTGTAATTCATTTCAATTGCCACTTTCCATATCTTATCTCTTAATTCCTTGGAAGAACACTTATGCTGTGGATTATTTAAAACTCTTGAAACTGTAGAAGATGATACACCAACCTTTTCTGCTATATCTTTAATTGACATAATTACCCCACCCCCAATTTGAGTCATGTCTTACATTCTTTTGTTCAACTATATCCTATTATTTTTATAATTTTCCACAATTAATTAAAATTACAAACACTGTGGCCAAAAAAATAGTGAATCACCCATATTATAATCAAAAAATAATATAAGGTATAACCACTATTAACTAACAAAATAATAACACAGAATCTCACAAAATCAAATCTATATCAGATAATACATCTATTGAAGCTATATTCTTCTCTAGTCCTTTTACTTCATCCTTTATTACTGCTTCTGTAACTTCTTCTCCTATGTCAGTTATTGCACTCTTTCCTGCTCTTCTTAAAAGACTATTAATTCCACCTTTAAATATACCTTTTAAACACTTAGCTATTGCTCCTATTGGTATTAAAGATACTCCTCCTATTATTCTTTGTAGGAAGCTTAGCTTCTCATGAGTTATAAGATTCTCTCCACTTATTACTTCAATTAGAGTTTTTCCAAATACTACAAATGACACACAATCTAATCCTTCCCCTAATCATTTAATTCTAGCTCATTACTATTAATAACCTTTTCTAATTTTATCTCTAGGATACTACTTTTTAATACTGATTTTTATAGAAAACACTTACAACTATATAATAATACTTTAACAGAAAAACGCACCCTTTCACAATATTTTGTTACTAAGAGTGCGTTGTATCAATATGTTAAATTGGCAATGTCCTTTTGTATACCCTACTAGGCAAAATTTCGCTAGCATCTATTAATTAACATCATGGATTTCTTAATTGCTTCTAGGTAGCCATGATGGTTAATTAATAGACGTGTAGGAGTTGTAGGTTGTTGGGATTTCTAAAGTATAACCCTAATAATATGTTTTTTAATTCATCAATTGGTCATACAAAAATTGACACGCTTCATTTTCAGAGTCAAAAATTTCATTTGTTGTCTTAATACCTCTTTCTAAATAATAAACAAACCACTTATCCTGAATTTTTTCCAAGCATAAACATTCGTCTTTTTTTCCCTGTCCTGTCAGATTATAAATATAATCTGGGACTCCAGCTATTTTTAATTTTTTTTCTAATACCTCTCTAGTCATTTATTTAACCTCCTTTATATAGCCTAATTCTTTTAATTTTTTGATATTATTGGGTAATTCATACTGTATTCCACCCCCAACTTGTTCAAAAGCAGGAGCAATCTCAGATATTGTAACGTTATCAATTGGTTTTAATACTTCATATTTATGGTATGCATTTAGGTTCTCAATATATGGAAGTACCCTTTGTTCATATGGTACTCCTGCTGGTGATGTATATTTTCCCCATTGACTTCCATATCTATCAATAATAGTTCCTGCAGGAATAGTTTGATTTTCCTTGATTGTTCCTGGTACTCGCCCACCATTTGGTGCCCACTTTTCCCAATCAATATTTCCATCTGCATCTAAAAATTTAGTATCTCTTACAACTAATTCATCAGTACCTATAGCCTTACTACCACTCTCATTTACCTCTTTTATTACACTTTCAACAACCTCTCTACCTTCTACCTCCCCTATCTCTTCTACAGTTTCTCTTACTACTTCTTCTGCTACCTCTGATGCTATATTCTTCTCTAGTCCTCTTACTTCATCCTTTATTACTGCTTCTGTAACTTCTTCTCCTATGTCAGTTATTACACTCTTTCCTGCTCTTCTTAAAAGACTATTAATTCCACCTTTAAATACACCTTTTAACCACTTAGCTATTGCTCCTATTGGTATTAATGATACTCCTGCTATTACTCTTTCTAGGAAGCTTAGCTTCTCATGAGTTATAAGATTCTCTCCACTTATTACTTCTATTAGAACTTTTCCAAATCCTACAAATGGTACACAATCTAAGAATTATAATAATATTATTATTTTTTTGCATTCAGTTACTTAATTATTATGCATTGAACTATACTTCAATATTCAAAGCTTATAATTTTTAGTATATTATTGTTTTGTAACTTAAATTCACTCGTTTTCTATAGCATGTTTATAAAATTTTTCTTGACTATCTCTAAGCTTTATATCATCTTCAGTTGGTTCTGATTTTTCCTTTATTAAATTTCCTTTCTCATCCCATTCTTTTAATGTTAAACATACACCATATTCATATCTGCTTTCCGATTTTAATATACCATTATTATACCAATTCTTTTCAATGCCAAAAGTTCTTCCTCTTTGCATATACTGCATACTCTTTACTTTTCCATCATTGTAAAACTCAATAAAATCCCCATCCGAAAAACCATTTTTATAATAACAATAATACATTAAATTTCCATTTGGATAAGTTTCATAGGTTAATCCTGTAAATGGTTTTCCACCTGCTTCTTTTGAGTTATCTAAAATTCTATCACTTAAATACTCTTGTTCTAGAATGTCATCATCAAAATCTATTCCATTCTTTAAAACATAGTCTTTTGTCAATATTCTATTTTCCATACTTTAACACCTCCGGGAAATAACTTGCTCCATCTGTTATATATTCACAATGTGGGCATCTTGGCATAGGTAGTCCTCTAGGCTTCAACTTCTTTCCAGACCTAACTACATACATCATAAAATCTTCTAACTTTGCATTAGGATTTGCTAACATCGCTTCATTTAAAGCATATACTTCTGCATGCGAGCCAGCTCCTAATGTCCACTTTTCATAACTATTATAAGTTTCTAACAGCATGTTGTCTATTCTTTCTTTAATTATTGGATGAAGTTCTGTTGGTACCTTACCTTTAATATTATTTATTCCAAAATAGTATTTTCCTGTTTTTGTGTCTAAAACTCCTGCAACTGCTGGTCCTAATTCTTTCTTACTAATTCCTGATTTATATAATCTATCTATTTCATCATTAACTGCTCCACGTAAATTAATTCTATTATTAACTTGCTCTGAAGTTAATTTACCATATTTATTTCTTAGATAATCAAGTCTATTTAATTCAAGGTTACTTACCTCCTCTTTTATTACCCGCTCAACATTATCAGATCCATATTTACCTACAAAATACTCATTCCATTCTTCACCGCTTCTAGGTATTTCATTGGCAAAATTAGTTTTTATTCTGTTTTCAACAACCTCTCTACCTTCTACCTCCCCTATCTCTTCTACAGTTTCTCTTACTTCATCCTTTATTACTGCTTCTGTAACTTCTTCTCCTATATTAGTTATTGTGCTCTTTCCTGCTCTTCTTAAAAGACTATTAATTCCACCTTTAAATACACCTTTTAAGCACTTAGCTATTGCTCCTATCGGTATTAATGATACTCCTGCTATTACTCTTTCTAGGAAGCTTAGCTTCTCATGAGTTATAAGATTCTCTCCACTTATTACTTCAATTAGAGTTTTTCCAAATCCTACAAATGGTACACAATCTAATAATGTTGATATATTTCTTTTCTTCTCTAGTATCTTAGGATCTTCGAATTCTTCTATCTCTGATATTGCTTCTACATATTTATCAAATGTATATATATCTTCTTCATCTGATAATTCTACTCTCTCACAATAACCTTCATAGCTTTCTTTTATTATATCACCAAATTCCCCA
>NZ_JAHLQH010000037.1 GCF_018918325.1 Clostridium sp. MSJ-8
AAAGATACTAAAAAATAAAAAAGGTACGCATACTTTTTTATACAATAAAATCCTGTAACCCTTAATTTATAAGGGCTTACAGGATTTTTAACCTTTCCAACTGTCAAAGATGGGATTATAACATAAACAAAATTTTATTAAATATTTTATTAAATATTTTTTTATATTTGTTTTGATAATATTTTTTGTTATCTATCCATTAATTTCTATTATTTTAATTTCAAGTATGGTATAATTTATGTCAAAGTTTGAATATGTCACAGATTATCAATCTTAAGGAGGATTTTTTATGAAATACTATATTGTTGCACTTTTTGACAAGCAATCATACGAAGTGTTATCTCCTTTACAGAGAAAATTTTCAAAAAAATATCGTGCTAATAGACGTTCACCTATGCCACATATAGCCTTAGATGTAGTTGAAACTTCTAATGTAGACAAAATTACGCCAGTAATAGAAAAGGTTCTTAAGCCTTATAAACGCTTCAAAATAGAATATTCACCTAATAGTGCTTCAATTAATGAAACCCTAAAGACAGTTAATTTAAAAATAGAAGATAGAGGCTACATTAAAAAGATTTATACAGCTTTAACTGATAATTTCGAATTATCAGGCTTAAATGTTAAATTTTCTCCTGCTATTGATGATAACAATATAGGAATATCTCTAGCTACAATTAATCATATAGCTAAAGATAAAAAGACAGACTCATATCCAAATCAAGATAATAAATCAAGTGAGTCTGACCATATAAATACATTAAAAATAGATAGATTTGAGATATGGAAGGTATTTCCTAACAAAAAAGAAGTTTGTCTAAAATCATTTCCACTAAAAAACTTTTAAATTATTATTATTTAAATAAAAAAGATTAAACTTTTTATAAAATTTAATCTTTTTTTGTTTTTTATCATTATGTATTCGTTTTCTGTGCTTTTATTTTTTCAAAAGATTTTGTAAAATATATAATAAAAAAACCTTGTGATGAAAGGGACATGACTATGAATATAAAAAATTTATTAGATTCTGAAAGAGAACTTACTTCTAATATTGTTGTGGATCAATCGCTTGCTGAATATAAAGTATTTGCTAGAAAACATCTTCAACTACATATAAAGTTGAGTTCACTTGCTGATGAAACTGGCTGTTACAAATACTGGCTTGATGATGAATTATCTTATGACAAGGAAAGTGTTTTAAACAAATATGTTATTTTCTTAAGACACATACTTGCTCTTGCTATTGATAACAACCATGATGATATTGAAGAAGTAAACGTCGAAACAAGTGATTCATGTCTAAGTGATCAATTTTTAAACTTATTTATCGATATTAATGATTTAATAATGTCTTCATCTAAAGATCATTTTGTTACAATTCTTGAAGATTATTTTACCCTTGGCATAAGCCTTGGCTTTACAGAAGAACAAATAAAAAATAATTTTTATAATAGCATTAACGAGAAAGTACTCTAATAATTATAGAGTACTTTTTTTAATATTTTCACCTCTATTTGGTTACACTACCTCATGAGGTGATTTTTTATGATTTTATCAATAATTCTTGCTCTACTATCTGGTTTATCTATGAGCATTCAAGGTGTATTTAACACACGTCTCTCAGAGAAAATCGGCTTATGGGAATCAATAGTTATTGTTCAAGGAACAGCATTTGTTTTTGCTGCAATTTTATCTTTTTTTCTCAAGAATGGATCTTATAAAAATATTAACTCTGTTAATAAACTATATCTATTAGGTGGATTAATAGGAGTTATTATAACCTTTACCGTTGTTAAGAGCATTGCTTCTATGGGAGCGACTCTAGGAATCTCTATTATTTTAGTATCTCAATTAGTTACTGCAGCAGTTATTGATGCTTTTGGATTGTTTGGAAACAAACAAGTTAACTTTGGATTTAAGGAAATAATAAGTATTTTAATCATGATATTTGGTATAATATTGTTTAAGTGGAATAAATAGAACCAAAGAAAGGAATATTTAAATTATGCACTTTGTAGACAATATTAAATTTTTATCTAGACTTACTTATAATAACTTGAGAGAATATGCTAACAACAGATTATTAACTGCTTCTGATAAACTAGTACTAAACTCAATATATTGGTTTGGTCATGCAACAACTATTATGAATCTAGACAACAATATAATAATTACGGATCCAGTTCTATCTAATAGATTAGGTTACTTTAAGAGAATTGTTAATAAACCTACAGATATAAAAGGTAAAAAATTAGATTATATACTTTTATCCCATGGACATATGGATCACTTACACTTTTCGTCATTACGTAAACTTAATAAAGATGCAATAGTAATTGTTCCCAAAGGTTATAAAAGAATCTTACAATTTCTAGGATTCAAGAATGTTGTTTTATTACGACACGGTGAATCATACTCAGATGAAAATATTAAAATAACAGCAATAGAAGCTAATCACGATGGAAGAAGATTCTATATTGGTATTGACAACGAAAGTAATTCTTATATGATTGAAAGCCTTAGTCACAAAGTATTTTTTGCAGGAGATACTGCTCTAACAGATTCATTTAATGGATTAACATGTGATGCTGCTATTATGCCTGTAGGTTGTTATATGCCTAAACGTTTTGAGCACATGCATTGCTCTCCTCTTCAAAGTTACAATATGTTTAATAATATGAATGCAAAGGCAATGATACCTATTCATTATAAAACATTTAAAATATCCTTAGAAAACTTTGATGAGACAGAAGAAATTCTTAAAAACATAGGTGATCCTCGTATAAAGCTTATAGATATTGGTCAAACCTACAAACTATAATATTATTAACAAAATAATACCTTAACAACTATATTAATAATAACAATTAATATAGTTGGGGTATTTATGTTTTCTGTAAAAAAAAAATTAGAACATAACTTGCATCGCTCTCTAGAAAATAACGAATACAAAAGATATAGAGTACTTATCCAATGTAAAAATCTTAAAGAGAATATAATAAAAAAACTCTCTTCTTCTAAGAATAATAAGATAAATAATCAATTAATATATTCACTTGATTATTCCAATTTAATATGTGCTTATTTAACTTCTTCTACTATATATAGATTAATTGAATATCCAGAAGTCACCTATATATGTTTTGATGAATATTTATTTTTATCTGGCATAAGTGTTACTTCAGTAAATACTGTTCCAAAATCATTAACATCTAAGTTAACAGGACTAGGTATATCTATAGGATTAGTCGACAGTGGTGTATATCCTCATACTGATTTATTTACAAAGCCCCCTGCTATTACTGAATTTAATGATATAATCAATAATTACAGATATCCTTATGATGATAATGGACACGGCACCGCAATATGTGGAATTATTTCTGGTAGTGGCTTGTCTTCTAAGGGTTTATATAGAGGCATTGCCCCTAACTCTAAGATAGTTTGTTATAAAGCTTTTGATAAGTTAGGTAAGGGCCTTGTATCTGATATATTATATTCTATTGAAGAATTAATAAAACATAACACTATAAAAATTCTTTGTTTACCATTTGAACTTTTAACACACAATTATTTCATTAATAGCTTATTTGAAACAGTATTTAATATTGCAATTACTAAAAATATAATTCCTATACTTCCTGCTGGTAGCAACCTTGCTTCAAAGAATACTATAATGGGTATATCAACACTAAAAAATTGTATCACAATAGGTGGAATAGATACTTCTTCAGAGCCTTGTCATTATAATTATTCCTCTTATGGTGTAATTACAAAAAATCAAAAACCTGATTTCTGTGCTGCTTGCGTAAACATTACTTCGCTAAATAGCAACACTTCATTTATACCTGAAAAAAAAGGTGCAAAATTATATCCCTCTCCCCTTAAGGCTAACTATAAATCCTTTAGTGGTACATCTATGTCTTGCGCCTTCGTAAGTGGTATCTGTGCATTACTATTAGAAAATAACCCTGATCTTTCTTTTAATGATATATTCTCTATATTAAAACTTTCTTGTAGTACTAATGCATTACCTAAAGATAAAGTTGGCGATGGAATAATAGATTTTTCAAAGCTTCTAACTTAACCATATATAAATGTAATCAGCTTATACTAATATCTGATTACATTTATATCATTGTGGCTTTTTTTTTGCTATAATTAATTTATTATACGAAAGGAGATTTTCTACATTATGAGTACATTCATGCTTAAAGATAATAAACCAAAGTATACTCCTATAAGTAATGTATTTATCGAAAAATATATGCCTTCTGCTAGAGGTGAATTTGTTAAAGTATATTTACTTCTACTAAAAATAAATAATTGTAATGAACCAGGTGCAAATGGGCAAATAATTGCTTCTACATTAAACCTCCTAGAATCGGATGTATTAAATGCACTACACTATTGGAATGATCTTGGAGTAATAAGATTAACACCTATAGATAAAATGAATAATTATAGTGTTGAATTGCTTCCTTTAGATGATATTCCTTCAGAGAAAAATAAAGATGTCAATCTAGTCGATACATTACTTAATGATTCTGAAAAAACTATTATGTTTAAGGATATAGAAAAAACTGTAGCAAGACCACTTTCAGCTAAGGAAATGGAAATGTATTTAAGTTGGCAGAAAGATTTCTCATTTTCTTCTGAACTAATAATGCTACTTATTGAATATTGTGCTTCAAAAGGGAAAAATGATTATCGATATATAGAAAAAGTTGCTCTATCATGGCATGATCAAAATATTCGTTCTGTAGAAGATGCTCAAAATCACATAAAAAAAGCTGAAGAAAAGTGGAAAAAATATAGAAGGATCTTAAATTATATCGGAATAAAAAATACTGATATAATGAAACCTCAAGAAGACATGCTTAACAAATGGCTCTACACTTATAAATTTGATGTTACTTTAATAGAAAAAGCTTGTGATATATGCTCTGAGAGACTTAATAGAGCCGACTTTAAATATATTGATGGCATATTATCAAAATGGTATAAAGATAATATCAAAACTTTAGAAGATGTTGCATTAAAAGATAAACCACCAAAAACAAACTATTCAAAATTTAAAAATAATAATAGTAATAATAAATCTGCATCGAATTATGGATTTAACAACTTTGAAGGTAGATCATATGACTATAATTCATTAGAAAGAAAACTATTAGGAAGGGATACTGATGATTAAGGGATATCAAACAACTATATTAGAATCATACGAAAAAATTCAAGATAAAGAGAAAAAAGCTCTAGAAGCAAGAAAAAAAGAAATAGCTAAATTACATCCAGAAATAATAAAGTTAGACTCATATATTCAAAAGCTATCTCTACATTTATCTATTGCTCTATTAAATTCTCAAAATAGCTCTGAAACATTTAAAGAATATAAAAATAAAATAACTGAACTTAGAGCTCAAAAATATGAACTTTTAATAAGTAATGGATATCCTGCTGACTTCTTAAATCTTCATTATGAATGCGAACGTTGTAAGGATACAGGATTCATTGGTGTAAATAAATGCTCTTGCTATAATAGAAAATTAATAGATTTATATTATAAGGATTCTCACATCCAGAATATTTTAAAACAAAAAAACTTTGAAAACTTCAATATAAATTTATTTTCTCAAAAAAATAACAACATAGATGATTATTCTCCTAGAAAAAATATGGAGCTTATTCTTAACTATGTTCTTCGTGAATATTTACCTCAATTTAAAACAAATAATACAAACCTACTTTTCTATGGTAATCCAGGTACAGGTAAATCATTCTTATCTTACTGTATAGCAAAAGAATTATTAGATAAAGGTTTTTTAGTTATATATAAAACTTCTGATGAATTAATAAGTGACCTTAAAGATATTCGATTTAACAATAATACTATATTAGAAAACATATTAATTAATTGTGATTTATTAATAATAGACGATTTAGGAGCAGAACAAAAAAATGAGTTTTCTATAGCAGAACTATTTAATTTATTAAATAAAAAACTACTTAATAATAAAAAGATGTTAGTATCTACTAATCTCTCACTACCAGATATTCAAAATATATATAGTGAAAGAATTTCATCTCGTTTACTAGGAGATTTTAAGTTATTTAAATTTTATGCAGATGATATTAGAATTGCACTTAACTTACAGAATCAAAAAAGGTAAATGCCAAATGAAGCATTTACCTTTCAATTAATCTAACAATATGAATAGTTAAATATAATAATTCCTCATTACCTATTTTTTTATCAAATGATTTTTCAACATAATCACCTATTAATCTAGCACAATTAAATTCCTTCGGATATTGTTTCTTTACTTGCTCAAAAATAAAATTATCTTTTGATTCATTTAACTTGTCGTCAAATAACCTCTGAACAAAAAATTGCAAATGTGTTATAAATCTTATATGATTTATAGAATCTTCATTAATATTTATATTGAAATTATATTGAACTATACTAAATATATCTTTTAATATTCTTACAGTATAAATAGTTCTCTCCATGGTTCCATCTTCTAACTGTGCATTAACTAAATGAAATGCTATATTGGCAGCTTCCTCTTCTGGTAATTCAATATTTAATCTCCTATTGATATATTCCACTGCATGCAAACCTATTTTAAATTCCTTGCTATAAAACCTTTTTACTTCCCATATTAATCTATTTTGAATAATAATATTGCTTTTTATTCTTGAAATAGCATAAGTTATATGGTCAAGTAATGTGAAAAATAATTGGCTACTTAACTTTACATCTAATTTAACCTTTGCATAATCTACTATATAATTTACTACCTCTATATACTCACTTGGTGTATCAACCATTAATTGTAGATATTCACTTGTTAACTTTTCATTTTGAGGAACATAAACCTTCTCTATTTTACTTGTGTCTACTTTATCTCCAGCCTTCATTTTAAAGCCTATTCCTTTTCCCATAACAATAAGCTCTTTGCCTTCCTCATCAGTAACTAATAAAAGACTATTATTCATAACCTTAACAATATTCATATCTTTCTCCTTAGCTTCAAAAACAATAATATCTTAGCTTCAAAGATATCATAATCTTTGAAGCTAAGGTAGTTAATTTTATAATTCCCTTCCGTTATTCTTAATTACATCCTTATACCAATAAAAACTTTTTTTCTTTATTCTTCTTAAATCTTTTAAATCAAATTCATCCCTATCTACGTATATGAAGCCATATCGCTTACCATATCCTTGATGTGTACTTACAACATCTATAGCAGACCACGGACAATATCCTATAACTTCTACTCCATCACTTATAGCTAATTGTAATTGTACTATATGTTTTCTAATATAATCAATCCTATATTCATCATTAATTACATCATTAGCTTCAAGTTTATCTGAAGCACCTATTCCATTCTCAGTAATTAATATAGGCAAATCATATCTTTCACTTACCTTTCTAAGGGTCATTCTTAACCCAACTGGATCAATAACCCAACCATACTTAGTCTTATCTACATATGGATTATCTGCAGCTCTATAAACTCCTTGTTCGCCTAGCATTATTTGTTGATCTCCTGCCCTAGCAGATACATCTGATGCATCTCCCTTGCTTTCTGCAATTGTAGCTGTTGAATAATAATTTATAGCTATATAATCAGGTTTATCTAATGATAAAATTTCCATATCTCCCTCTAATATATCTGGAGCTAATCCTCTATCCTCTAGATAACTCCATGCAAGCTTATTATACTTTCCCTTTACAGCTATATCTAAAAAGCTCCAACATCTTAATGTTTCCCAATTATGCGCTGCTATTGCATCTTCAGGTTTACATGTTGCTTGATACATTGCAGTAGTATTAAGAGCAGGTCCTATTTTTGCATTCTTACACATTTCATGACATAACTTTATTGTTTTTGCTTGAGCAAGCATCATATTATGATTTTGTGCAAACATTTCTTTCTTACTTGGTAATTTACCACCCTTAGGAACTCCTATTGCACCAGGATGAAGTATCATTGTATTTTGTTCATTTATTGTAAGCCAATACTTTACCTTATGCCCAAATCTCTCAAATAACACTTTTGCATATTCAACAAAGGCATCAATAGTTTCTCTGTTATTCCACCCGCCTTTTTCTTCTAAAACATATGGTAAATCAAAATGATACATTGTTACTATCGGTTCAATCCCATAAATACTTAATTCATCAATTAAATCACTATAAAACTTAATCCCTTTTTCATTTACTTCACCTACTCCATTTGGAATAATTCTAGTCCATGCTATAGAAAATCTATATGCTTTTAGTCCAAGTTCTGAGAATAACTTTACATCTTCTTTAAATCTATGATAATGATCACTAGCCACCTTAAAATCAGATGTACCTTCAGGATGATCACACATATCTATTATAGATGGACTTTTACCATCTTCATTCCAAGCTCCTTCTAACTGATAAGCTGAAGTAGATGCTCCCCACAAAAAATCTTTTGGAAACTCTTTTATATTATTATATATCATTTCTACCTCTCCTTATTTTACTGAATAAATTACTTCATCATTATTTACTTTACCTGTCTTCTCTATTTTAATTTCTGAAAACTTTTCACTATTACATACAATAACTGGTGTTGTTAAATCATATCCTAATTTTTTTATCTCATCCATATCAAATGCTAATAATTTATCTCCAACCTTCACAGTATCTCCAACTTTAACATAAGTATCATAATGTTTACCTTCTAAGTTAACAGTATCTAATCCAACATGAATTAACATTTCTATTCCTTCATTACTTTTTAAAGCTATCGCATGTTTTGAATCTAAAACAGCTTCTACTGTTCCATTTATAGGCGATGTAACTAAACCTTCTTCAGGTATTATAGCCACGCCTTTTCCCAATAATCCTGCTGAAAACACTTCATCGTTTACTTTACTTAAAGGTACTACTTCTCCCTTTATAGGACTTACAACCTTAGCTGCTTCTTCTAGTTCTTTAACATCTTCTGCATCATTGATTTCTTCATCTGTTGTATCATCAGATTTAGGATCTTCAAATCCAATAATTATTGTAATAATAAATGTAGCAACAAAAGCTATTAAACAAGTAATTAAAGCGTGTACTATATTCATAGGATTTTTACCTATAAATGCTGGTAATGCTGCTAGTCCTGGAGATACAAATGCATATCTTACTAAGCCTGATATACCTGCATATATACCTGCTAATCCTCCACCTATCATTGCTGCAATTAATGGTTTCTTTAACTTCAATGTTACACCATATAATGATGGTTCTGTAATTCCTAGAACAGCTGTAACTCCTGAAGATGCTGCTAATTGTTTCATTTCTTTATTCTTACTCTTAAATGCAACTGCAAGTGTTGCTCCACCTTGTGCTATATTAGACGCTAACATTCCTGGTCCATTAATTCTTTCTGCACCAAGATTAGTTAATTGCATAGTTGCAATTGGTGTCATTGCCCATGCTGTTCCTGTTACTACTAATAATGGTTGGAATGCTCCCATCAACATTGGAATTAACCAACTCGCCTTAGAATTAATTATCTCTGCTCCTGCTGCAACTAAATCATTTAAATAAGTTCCAAAAGGTCCTATAACAATAAGCGCTAAAGGTGCTGTTAGTAATAGTACAATAAGTGGTTTTGTAAAGAATTTAATTATTGATGGTGATACTTTTTCTGCAAATCTCTCTATATAAGACATTAACCATACTGTAATAATTATTGGTAATACTGATCCAGCATAATCTGTTAAGATTACTGGAACACCTAAAAACTTAACAGGGTCACCTGCATTTAATAAACTAGTCAAATTAGGATGTAATAATACTCCTGCTATTGTCATTGCTAGTATTGGACTACACTCAAACTTATTTGCAGCACCATATGCTAGTAATACAGGCATAAAGAAAAACGCTGCATCAGCTATTGTATCTAGTAAATAATATGTTTGACTATCTGATGATAATAATCCTGTTAATGTTAATATTGCAAGTACTGCTTTTATCATACCTGCTCCAGTAATTGCTGGTATCATTGGTGTAAATGTTGTTGATATTACACTAATGAATCTAGATAAAAGACTTTCATCACTTTTTTTATTATCTTTTGTTTTTTTACTTCCGTCTAAGTTTCCAGTCTCACTTAATATTGCTCTATAAGCTTGTTGAACTTCATTTCCTATTACTACTTGGAATTGACCTCCTTTATTTACTACACTAATTACTCCTTGCAATTTTTCTATCTTTTCAACTTGAACTTTTTCCATATCATTGAATTCAAATCTAAGTCTTGTAGCACAATGTGTTAATCTTCTTACATTCTTAGCTCCACCTACTAACTCTAGTACTTGAAGTCCTAATTTTTTATAATCCATATCCTCTTCCTCCTTTTAATTAATACATTATTTTAGTTGCTAACAAAAGTGGTTTTACCAGCTGCTTTAAACGTTTATCGCACTTTTGTATGCTGTAAAATAGTTATTAAATTTGTTTTTATGTTCTGATTTGGCAGTATAATTATTTGAAATATTTTTTATAATTAATAATTATTAAAATAATCATTTACATTTAATAAAGTATAAAAAAAGACCAAAATAAAACTAACTTCTCTGATATACTGAGAAATCACTTTTATTTTGGTCTTGCCTGCCTTACCAGTAACATGCCAAACAAAAATGCTTTGTTCTTTATGTAATTGTTTTCTTGAGATAATAATAACATCATAAGAAAACATTTTCAAGGCTTTTTTTTAATTTAATCTATTTTATTTTAAAAACATTTTGTAAACTAGCTATAATACATTCTCTAAATATTATACAAAAGATAATATGAAACTAAAAATACTATTAAAGAAGACTTACTTGGCGCAAATTGCATTAAATTTGGCGCATTATGTCATTCAATAAAAATTCCTCCACCATTATAATAATTTCATAATAGAAAATAATTCGAATACGGAGGTATTATAATGAGTAAAATAGCATTGGTAACAGGTGCATCAAGTGGAATTGGTGCAATAACAGCAAGAGAATTGTCAAAGGCAGGATTTATTGTATATGCAGCAGCAAGACGTGTTAATAAGATGGAAGATCTAAAAAAAGATGGAATCAAAACAATTTCTTTAGATTTAACAAAAGAAGAATCTATGGTAAAATGTGTAGAAAACATAATAAATGAAGTTGGTAATATTGATGTACTTGTAAATAATGCAGGATATGGTTCTTATGGTGCAATCGAAGATGTGCCAATGGATGAAGCTAGAAAGCAGTTTGATGTAAATCTTTTTGGTATGGCAAGGTTAATACAACTTGTAACACTAGGAATGAGAGCGAATCATTATGGTAAGATTGTAAACATATCTTCTATGGGCGGAAAAATATGGACGAATTTTGGTGGATGGTATCATGCAACAAAGTTTGCAGTTGAAGGATTTTCAGACTGTTTGAGAATGGAGCTTGCACCATTTGGTATTGATGTAGTAGTTATTGAACCAGGTGGAATTAAAACAGATTGGGGAATTATTGCTGCCAATCATCTGATAGAAACCGCTAAAGGTGGAGCATATGAACAGTATGCAAATAAAGCTGCTGATGGAATGATTAAGAATTATTCGGGTAATATGCTATCAAAACCTGAATTAATTGCAAAAACAGTAAAAAAAGCAGTTACTAAAAAAAGACCTCATACACGTTATCTTGTAGGTTTTATGGCAAAACCTATGGTGCTTACGCAAAAAATATTTGGTGATCGCGTTTACGACTGGGTTATCAGAAATTTCAGTTAAAAGAAGGTGAAACATTGAAACATTTTCCATTAGATAAAAATTATGCAGTATTGCTGAAATCATATGGAATTTCAGTAGATGAACTGCTTAAAAAAGCAAAGTTGCCACTTGATATATTTGTAAGAAACAATCCCTGTGTGACATCGAAAGAATACTATCGCTTTATGAAAGCCATTGAAGAACTTGTACCTGATAAAAAATGCCAATACTACTTGCAACAGCAGATAATATTGAAACTATAACACCACCTATATTTGGTGCGTATTGCAGTTCAAATGCGAAAGAATGTATCAAACGTATTGCACAATATAAAGCACTAGCAGGTGCAATTACATTTGAAGTCTATGAACAGAACGAACATGAGATTACTGTAGAAATTAAAGGTGATGAGAATATAGAATTACCAGAAATAATTGTTGGAATTGAGATGGTACTTTTAACAAATCTTATCCGAAAAGCAACTAAATCATGTAAGGGAATTACTTGCAAAGAACTATATTCAAAATACACAGCTATCATCAGAAGATATTGCATATCTTCTTGGGTACCAAGACCTAAATTCGTTTTTCAGGGCATTCTCCATTTGGACAGGAAAATCAGTTACAGCATACAAGCAGGAAACTTCTTTATAGAAGGCCTGCTTTTTTTACTCTATAGAAAATTATCTATAATCTAAAAACAAGTTTTAAAACCTAGCATAAATGAAAATATACCTCAACTTTTATTATAACCAAGATTGTTCCATATAAAAGCAGTTATATTATTTGTTCTTGTTTACAATTGTTGTAGATCATTGATAAAGTAAAAGTGCTATTTGTATAATAAATAAGTAGTATATTATCATATTTCATTTAATATAATTAATTTACTGTAAAACAAAAAGAACATCCTTAATTCTAGATGTTCTTGTGTTGGCGACTCAGAAGGGGCTCGAACCCTCGACCTCCGGCGTGACAGGCCGGCACTCTAACCAACTGAGCTACTGAGCCATATTTTATGGTGGGCACAACAGGGCTCGAACCTGTGACCCCCTGCTTGTAAGGCAGGTGCTCTCCCAGCTGAGCTATGCGCCCATAAAATAAATGGTGACTCCTAGGGGAATCGAACCCCTGTTACCACCGTGAAAGGGTGGTGTCTTAACCGCTTGACCAAGGAGCCTTATAAAATTTTTAATGGAGCTGGCAATAGGAATCGAACCTACAACCTGCTGATTACAAGTCAGCTGCTCTACCGTTGAGCCATGCCAGCATAATATGGCGACTCAGAAGGGGCTCGAACCCTCGACCTCCGGCGTGACAGGCCGGCACTCTAACCAACTGAGCTACTGAGCCATATATTTTATGGTGGGCACAACAGGGCTCGAACCTGTGACCCCCTGCTTGTAAGGCAGGTGCTCTCCCAGCTGAGCTATGCGCCCATAAAATATAAATGGTGACTCCTAGGGGAATCGAACCCCTGTTACCACCGTGAAAGGGTGGTGTCTTAACCGCTTGACCAAGGAGCCATATTAATTTTTCATCAATCTCTTACTGTAGTGAAAACGCTTCTGCGTTCCAACCACATAGACTATAATACAGAATTTAATAAAACCTGTCAACAATTTTTTTTGTTTTTTTTTATTTTTCTTTTAAAATTATTATTTTTAAGGCATTTTCACAGCTTAATTGGGCTTATTACACGTTAATTTATTAATTACTATATCATATCTTGATATAACTGATTGCTTATATTCTATTTCTCGTGATATCTTTTTTATTTCTTCTCTAGCCAAAGATAGAAATTCACTGTCATCAAAATCAGTAACACTTATACTATAATTATCTCTACGAAAGTTTCTACCAGATGCTGATACCAATAGTGGTTTCTTCTGATTAACAAAACATATTATTTCCTTTTCCCATATTCCTCTCTTATTAACATTATATTTATCTCGTAAAAGTATAAAGCTCTCTATTTCTTCTTGTAATTCATTATATAAAGTTTCTTTTAATGCCTTATAAAAAAAAGCTGATATTCCTCTCTTTAATCTTATTTGTAAAAACTCTCTATTATCTATAAGAAATTCATCTATATCTCCTTCACTTATAAGCTCTACCTCTTCATACTTATAATGCTTAATAAGTGAATCTATAGGGTAATTAACTATAACTTCTTCATAATTAAGTCTTCTAACTTTAAATTCCTTATTATAATCTTCACCTTGTTTAATAATCTTCGCACGCACATCATCACCTCATTATTATTATTCCAATCTTTCACCTTAATTATTACTATGTTAGAATAATATATAGATTTATTTTTTGGATTAAGGAGATTTTTTTATGATTTTTCATGATATTCTTGTGATCGGTGCTGGTGCTTCTGGTTTAATGACAGCTCTTGTTGCAAAAGACCTCGGAAAAGATGTGGCTATCATTGAATCTACAGATAGACTAGGCAAGAAAATATTAACTACTGGAAATGGTCGTTGTAATATATCTAATAGTTCTATATCTACACCTTATACTTGCTACAATAGTTTAAATAATAACTTCTATGAATACTGTCTTAATAACTTTTCAGTAGAAGATATGAAGAACTACTTCTTATCATTAGGCTTACCAATAATAGAGCTAGACAAAGGAAAACTATATCCTAAATCATTACAAGCCTCTTCTGTGGTAGATTTACTAAAATTAGCATTAGAAGAACGTAACATACCAATATATAACAACTGCAAAGTTAAAACCATACAAAAAAATAAACAATTCATAATTTCATCAAATAATCAAGAAATGCCGAATTTTAAATGCAATAAGTTAGTTCTAGCTTGTGGTGGAAAATCTGCTCCTAAAACGGGTTCTGATGGCTCTGGCTATACATTAGCAAAAAGCCTCGGTCATTCATTAGTTGAACCTGTTCCTGCTATTGTACAGTTAAAATTAGATTATCCTCATCTAAGAGGTTTAGCAGGAATAAAACTTGAAGGAAATGCAACTGTATTTATAGATAATAAAGCAGTAAGGTCTGATAGTGGTGAAATTCTATTTACTGATTACGGAATATCTGGTCCTCCCATACTGCAATTATCAGGTTTATGCTCTAGAGCTTTGAATAATAAAAAAGAAGTAACCATATCTGTTGATCTTATGCCAGATATGAACTATGAAGATTTAGATAACTTTATACAAGGTCATCTTGCTATGTTTTCCTATAGAAGCATATTTAATGCATTAATTGGGATAATAAATAAAAAACTTATTCCTATTTTCTTAAAAGATATAGGTATTCAAAATATACATATCTCTTGTGATGACTTAGATTGGAAATATAAATCTTTAATCGCCAAAAGACTTAAAGCTTGGAAATTCAACTGTATAGGTACTAATGGTTTTAATAATGCTCAACTAACTAATGGTGGAATAAACACTTGTGAAATAGTCCCTACAACCTTAGAATCTAGAATAGTTAAGAATCTATATTTTACCGGAGAAATTATGGATGTGAATGGTGATTGCGGTGGCTTTAATCTACATTGGGCTTGGTGTTCAGGCTTTTTAGTTGGGAATAGTTTATAACTATTCCCATTCTATTTGAATTTTAGTTAACTCTTTATCATTATTTTCTCTTATACTATGAATTGTTATAATTTTATCCTCTTTATATATTATGTCTGTTGCTATAGTAACTTTATTTCCATAAGTAGTTTCCTTATCAAAATCCACTCTTATTCTCTTTAATTCATGATCTTTTATTATATCTTGAGGAACTGATTCAATCGCCCATTCCATATATTTAACATTATTAACATGCCCATTAGAATCTATATCACTATATCTTATGTTAAATTCCGTAACAATATCTTCATGTTCAACTAAAGGAATCTTATCCATATCTATTTCTTTGCCTATTAGATCTTCAGCACCGTATAACTCAATCTCTCTTTCTGGAATTCTCATAGGTCTTCTTCTTTTTATATTAATCAAGAAAAATAATGATACTGCTTCTGCTATTACTTCTCCATCTTCTGCAATTACTTTATAGCCTCTATGTGCATAGAATTTATTAAAGCTCATAGCAAATGTTTCTACTTTAACTTTTTCTCTATAATTAGGATATCTCTTAACTTTTATATCATATTTATAGAATACCCAAACCATATTGTTTTCTATAAGTTTAGGTATAGTATCTCCCACTGATTCTGAATGAGCATTCCCTACATCACAAAAAAAGTTAACTAATGAAGGTAAATTACACTTTAGTCTATAATCACAATCATAATAATTTACTTCATATTGCTTACTAAATATATTCAACATATTATGCATCCTCCCTTATATACACTATTCTCTCTTAATAATATTAACAAATTTTGAGTAAAGAGTAAAAAAAAGTGCTATAAGCTCTTAAAGTTTATAGCACCTCATTTATATAATTAGATATCAGATATTTTTATTGTTTGATCTCTCTTAGGTCCAACTGAAACATAAGCTATCTTTGTATCTGTAACTTCTTCTATTCTCTTTAAATACTTTTTAGCATTGTCTGGTAGTTCTTCATAGCTTCTTGCATCAGCTACTTCTGTACCCCAACCTTCAAATTCTTCGTATACAGGTTCACATTTAGCTAAATCTTCTAAACTTGCTGGGAAATAATCTATTTCTTGTCCATCGAATTTATATCCTGTACAAACCTTTATTTTATCAAGACCAGCAAGAGTGTCTATTTTAGTAACTGCAAGAGAAGTTAAACCACATACTCTAGCTGTTGTCTTTAATATAACTAAGTCTAACCAACCACATCTTCTAGATCTTCCTGTAGTTACTCCATATTCATGACCTTTTTCTCTTATCCACTCACCAGTTTCATCTAATAATTCTGTTGGGAATGGTCCTTTTCCTACTCTTGTTGTATATGCCTTAGCTATACCTACCGCACTATCAATTAATGTAGGTCCTACACCTATACCATTACATACTCCACCAGCAGTTGTGTTAGAAGAAGTAACATATGGATATGTACCATAGTCAATATCTAATAACATACCTTGAGCACCTTCAAAAAGTACATTTTTATTTGCCTTTATAGCATTATATACTTCTACTGAAGTTTCTCTTACAAATGGTTTTATCTTTTCTGCGTATTCTTTGTATTCCTTTAATATAGCTTCAACATCAAGAGCTTCTCCATTATAAACCTTTGTGATTATAGCATTCTTTATAGCTAAATTCTCTCTTAATTTTTCTTCGAAAACTTCTGCATGCATTAAATCACATACTCTAATTCCGCTTCTCTCTATCTTATCAGTATAGCATGGTCCGATACCTTTACCTGTAGTACCTATATCATTTTTTCCTCTTGCTTGTTCTTTTAATTTATCTAGTACTCTATGATATGGCATAATTAAATGTGCTCTATCACTGATTATAAGCTTATCTGAAGTGACTTTTACGCCTTCACCTTCTAAGTAACTTATCTCTTCAAATAAAGCCTTAGGATCAACCACAACGCCATTTCCTATTACATTGACCTTTTCATCATATAATATACCTGAAGGAATTAAGTGAAGCTTATATTGTTTATCTCCAACTTCTACAGTGTGACCTGCATTATTTCCTCCTTGAAATCTAACTACTACATCTGCTTCTTCTGCTAAGTAATCAGTCATCTTTCCCTTTCCTTCGTCGCCCCATTGAGCTCCTAAAACAATAAATGCTGACATACATTTTCCTCCTTAATGTATTCTCTTTCCATATTTCATAGTAACAAAGTAGGCATAATAAATCAACCTTAAGTCGAATATTTTTTTGCAAATATCTAAAATAATTCGTATAATATTATTGGATTTTATATTTTAGAATATAAATTTTCCCCAAGTATTATATTAAGAGGTGTTTTATGAATATATATGAAGAATCTTTAAAGTTTCATGAAGAACTACACGGTAAACTAGAAGTAAAATCTAGAGCCAAAATTAATAATTCAAAAGATTTAAGTTTAGCATATACTCCAGGAGTTGCTGAACCTTGTAGAGCTATCCACAAAGATCCTAGTTTAGCTTATACATATACTAGAAAATGTAACACAGTAGCTGTAATTTCTGATGGTACAGCTGTACTTGGCCTAGGAGATATCGGTCCACTTGCATCACTACCAGTTATGGAAGGAAAATGCGTACTATTTAAAGAATTTGCTGATGTAGATGCTATTCCTATAGTTCTTGATACAAAAGATGTAGATGAAATAGTTGAAACTGTTGCTAGAATTGCTCCTTCATTAGGCGGAATCAACTTAGAAGATATAGCAGCACCTAGATGTTTTGAAGTAGAGAGAAAGCTACAAGAAAAATTAGATATTCCAGTATTCCATGACGATCAACATGGAACTGCAATTGTTGTTTTATCTGGTATCTTAAATGCCCTAAAGATAGTTAAGAAGAACTTATCTGATATAAAAATTGTTATTAATGGTGCTGGTTCTGCTGGCTCTGCAATATGTAAATTATTATTATCATCAGGTGTTAAAAATATAGTTATGTGCGATATTAATGGTGTTATTCACAAAAATGCTGAATTAGCAAATGATTCTCTAAGAGAATTAGCTGAAATAACTAACCCTAATAATGAAACAGGTACATTAAAAGATGCTATAAAAAATGCAGATGTATTTATCGGAGTATCTGCTCCTAACTTAGTTTCACAAGAAATGGTTAAGACAATGAATGAAGATGCTATAATATTTGCTATGGCTAACCCTACTCCTGAAATATTCCCAGATGATGCTCTAGCTGCTGGTGCAAAAGTTGTAGGTACAGGACGTTCAGATTATCCTAACCAAATTAACAATGTTTTAGCATTCCCTGGAATATTCAGAGGTGCATTAGACTGTAGAGCTAAGAGAATAAACGAAGAAATGAAAGTTGCTGCTGCTTACGCAATATCAAGTTCTATAAGCGATGACGAATTAAGTCCAACTAATATAATTCCAAAAGCTTTTGATTTAAATGTTCAAAAGAAAGTTGCTGAAGCAGTAAAAGAAGCTGCAATAAAAAGTGGCGTTGCTACTATAAAATAATTAGTAAAAAAGGTTTTGTCGCATTGCAAACAATAATTGCTAGTGACAAAACCTTTTTTCTATCCTTAATTAAATTATGTCAAAACTTACTTATTCAAAAACATAGTTTCCTATAGTTAATTTACAATTTCTTCTATCTATACTATCCCAATTATTATCCCCATTAGTGAACTACTCTCCACTTATAGAAGTTGGGAGCTTCTTGGTCAATATTCCTATGGAACAAGTTTACCCAAGCTTACAAGGTCGTTCCGACCTCATTATTACCAATAGTCTATACTATCATTTTTTCTAAGTTCTTACTTGCATTTATATCTCTATCGTGGTTTGCACCACAGTTTGGACAAGTCCAATTTCTCAATGCTAAGTTTTTTACATCAATATTCTTATAACCACATTGCGAACAAATTTGACTACTTGCATAATTAATTGGAGCAACTACAATATTTCTTCCATACCAATCAGCTTTATACTCTAACATTGTTCTAAATTCATACCAACTGACTTCACTAATTGCTTTTGATAATTTACTATTTTGAAGCATATTTTTTACCTTCAAATCTTCTATAGCTATAGATTGGTTTTCTCTTATTAGCTTAGTAGATAATTTATGCAAAAAATCTTTTCTTTGATTAACTATTTTTTCATGTAACTTAGCAACTTTTAATCTAGTCTTATTTCTGTTATTGCTACCTTTTTGTTTTCTTGATAATTCTTTTTGTAACTTGGCTAATCTTTTTTCAGATTTTCTCAAATATTTTGGATTTGCTACTCTATACCCATCACTACATATTGCAAATTCTTTTAATCCAACATCTACACCTATTTTCTTATCAACCTTTGGTAGAACTTTATTTTCAGTATCAACTAATATTGAAATAAAATATTTGTTACTTGGAGTTTTAGAAATAGTACAACTTTTTATAATTCCTGAAAACTCTCTGTGATATTTAATCTTTATCATAGTTTTTAATTTAGGTATTTTCACATATCCGTTTTGAATATAAACAGTACCTTTCTGATTATTAGTAGTGTAACTATGATAATTACTTTTTTTGGTTTTGAATTTGGGAAAACCTACAGATTTATCCCTAAAAAAGTTTTGATAAGCTTTCTCAAGATTTTGTTGAGAATTAGCTAATGCTAATGAATCCACTTCTTTAAGCCATTCAAATTCTTTTTTATATTGTGCAGGTGTATTTTTTAACATTTCACCAGTCTTTTTATAATAAGCAATCTTATCTTCAAGCATCTTATTATAAATAAATCTAGTGCATCCAAATACCTTAGCTAAATATTCTTTTTGTTCCGAATTAGGATATATTCTATATTTATAAGCCTTTAACATTTATTTAACTCCTTGATTTTCTATATATTTTCTCACTATTTCAATAGGTGCTCCACCAATAGCTAATAAGCAATAGCTTTTACTCCAATTGAAACAAATTCTTTATTAAAAGTAAATCCATTATATTCTTTTATCCTTATTTCTGCATTAGTATCTGTAGTTCCTGAAAGTATATCTGATTTACTTATAGAACCAAAATCATAACCTCCACACTAATATGATTCCTCAATTCCTAAATCTCTAATTGTTCCTGCATATAATGTTCCAAATAAACTTTGATAACCAACAGTTTTACTAAAATCCACCATATAAAGACCCTTTATAGAATGATTATTGCCTTCAAATATTCCTTGAAACATCTTTTTATAATTTCCTAGTAATATAAAAGAAGGTTGATATACAACTAATTTAGTTGCATGCCAACCTTCAAAAGTATTATTCATAGACATAGAAAATAGTATAATTTCTGATAAACAATTGAAAAGTCCATATATTGACAAAAGAATAACTTTCATAATAACACATCAAATAGAGCCACTACATACTATCTTCTATAACAATGATCTATATATCATCATCATCTTAATTACTAAGAATAACACTCTAATAAAAAGCATATTTATAGTTGAGCTGTAACTTCATGATAAAATAGTGACTCTACTAAAGATAAAAATAAGGATCGCATATAATAAATAATGTTTCAAATCTACAAACACCACTTATTACATTTTATATTATTTCCACAATTCAAAAATATATTCATTAATTAAACAAAATCTAAGATTAAATAATCTTAGATTTTGTTTAGACATTATTACAGGTTCCAAAACAAGTTTTGGAACCTGTAATAATAGTACTATTTTTTATTGCATTGATCTTGATTTTTCTGCACATTTAATAACAGCTTCTATAACAGAACTTCTGAAACCTCGTTTCTCTAATTCAACAACAGCATCTATAGTTGTTCCTGCTGGTGAACATACCATATCTTTTAATTCACCAGGATGTTTTTTAGTTTCAAGAACCATCTTAGCAGAACCAATCAAACTCTGTGCTGCCATATCATAAGCTTTTGCTCTAGGAATTCCTGTTTGTACTGCTGCATCAGCCATAGCTTCTATAAACATGAATATATATGCTGGTGAAGAACCACATAGTGCTGTAAATCCATGAAATTCTTTTTCTTGTAACTCAACACATTTTCCAAAGCTATTATAAATATTTTTTACATATTCCATATCTTCTGGTGTTACATTTTGATTAGCACATATAGCTGACATAGCTTCTCCTACCATAGCTGGAGTATTAGGCATAGTTCTTACTATCTTCATTCCTTCACCTAACCAATATTCCATATTATCTAATGATATTCCTGCTGCTATTGTTATTATTAACTTATCTCTATTTAATTCTGATTTTATCTCATCTATAACACCTTTATACATATTGGGCTTTACTGCAAGAACTATAGTATCTGCTTCTCTTGCAACTTCAACATTACTTAAAGTTGTTCTAACTCCTAATTCTTCTTTTACTTTATCAAGAGTCTTCTCTGTCTTTGAAGATACTATTAAATATTTTTTATCTCTAAATCCAGACTTAATTAATCCCCCTACCATTGCACTTCCCATATTACCACAACCAATAAAACCTATAATATTATTCATCTTCCATTACTCCCTTTTTGTTAATTTTGAGTTATATCTAAATTACCAAACTTTGATAACTGTCCTAAGAATGCTAGTTTTACAGTTCCAACTGGGCCATTTCTTTGTTTTGCCACTATGCATTCTGCAACATTTTTTTCTTCTGTTTCTTTATTGTAGTATTCATCTCTATACAAGAACATAACCAAATCTGCATCCTGCTCTATAGAACCTGATTCTCTTAAATCAGATAACATAGGTCTATGATCTGCTCTTTGTTCTGGTGCACGTGATAATTGCGATAATGCAATTACAGGACATTCCATTTCTTTTGCTAGAGCCTTTATAGATCTAGATATTTCTGATACTTCTTGTTGTCTATTATCTGTTGACGATCCACTCATTAATTGTAGATAATCAATAAGTATTAAATCTATTCCATACTCTATTTTTAATCTTCTACATTTAGATCTCATTTCCATAACAGATACTCCTGCTGTATCATCTATGTAGATTTTTGCATTTCCTAGAGGTCCTGCCGCCTTTGCTATACTCTCCCAATCTTTATCTTCTAGTGTTCCTGTTCTTAGCTTTACTAAATCAACATTTGCTTCTGAACATAATAACTTATAAGCTAACTGTTCTTTAGACATTTCTAGTGAAAAAATAACTACACTCTTACCTTCCCTTAAAGCTGCATGTTCTGCAATATTAAGTGCAAATGTAGTCTTTCCCATAGAAGGTCTTGCTGCAATTAGTACCATATCACCTTTTTGAAACCCTGATGTCTTTGCATCTAAATCAATAAATCCAGATCCTACTCCTGTTATCGAGCCTTGATCATTAAATAATCTTTCTATTTCTTCTAATCCTCTTCCAAGAACATCTTTTATGGATTCAAAATCATTAGAAGTTTTCTTCTCTGCTATATCAAAAATCTTTTTTTCAGCTTGATCTAGTACATTTTCAACGTTCCCTTGCTTATTATAACTATCTTCAATTATTGCTGTAGATGCTTTTATTAATTTTCTAAGTAATGATTTTTCTTCTACAATCTTTATATAAGAAGGTAAATTAGCTGTAGTAGCAACTGAGTTACTTAGTTCTGTAACATAAGTAACTCCACCTGCTCTTTCTAATAAATCATTTGATTTAAGGTATTCTAAAACAGTAAGTATATCTACTGCAGTATCTTCCTTAAATAACTCCAATATACTTTTGTATATTACCTTATGACCATCTCTATAAAAATCATCTTCATTTAACTTCTCTGATACCTTTACGATTGCATTCTTATCAATAAGCATGGAACCAATTACTGATTGTTCAGCTTCTAAACTTTGTGGTAAACTTCTCATAATTGGTGTTTCCATTCACACTGCTCCAATCCTTTATTTATATTTCTTAAAAAACTTGCTTTATTAATTCTTCTATATCAGATACTGGATTAACCTTTATGTCAGTTAATCCTATAGGTACATCTTTCTCATTATCCTTAGGTACAAAAACTTGCTTTATACCTTTTCTTCTTGCACCATATATTTTTTCAAATATTCCACCTACAGGCTTAATATTTCCTCTAAGAGATATTTCACCTGTTACAGCTATATCTTGTCTCAATGGTTTATTTTGTAATGCACTTATAATACATAATGTTATAGCTGCACCTGCTGAAGGACCATCTATATTTCCTCCACCAATCACATTAACATGAATATCATAATCTCTTATATCCTTATCTGTTATTCTTCTAATAACAGATGCTGCATTATAAACTGAATCTTTCGCCATAGAACCAGCTGTCTCATTAAACCTTACAGTTCCACTTCCTGATTTCTTTGATTCAAATACTGACGCTTCTATTTCTATAGTTGAACCCATGAAGCCACTTACACCTAAACCATAAATATGACCTACTTCATATTTATCTGTATTTTGAAGTATCTCATATG
Source organism: Clostridium sp. MSJ-8 (assembly GCF_018918325.1). Taxonomy (GTDB): domain Bacteria; phylum Bacillota; class Clostridia; order Clostridiales; family Clostridiaceae; genus Clostridium. Next base: position 23,801 of record NZ_JAHLQH010000037.1, read on the forward strand.
GAACATATCTACTTATAGATATAACCTCCTCAATGTCCTTAAGCCTTATAGTTATATTATCTGCATTATTTGCTTCATACAATGCATATCCGTAAGCATCTGCTAATATATTACATGCTTTTCTTCCTTCTATTGTATATCTACTTATATACTCATCTACGCCATTTTCTAATTTTATATTTAACTTGTTAGCAGCATTTCTAACTATTGTTTTTATATTGTCTGCTGATAAAGGTTCAAAATATACCTCTGTACATCTTGATCTTAATGCAGCATTAATATCCTTAGGCTCTCTTGTTGTTGCACCTATTAAAACAAAATCAGCTGGTGCACCTTTATCAAATAAGTATTTTATATACTTTGGTGTATTTTCATCATCTGGATCATAATAAGAAGATGAAAATTCAACTCTTTTATCTTCAAGAACTTTTAATAATTTATTCTGAAGGATATTATCTAATTCACCTATTTCATCTATAAATAATATTCCTCCATGAGCTTCTGTAACAAGTCCTAGTTTAGGTTCAGGTACTCCCATATCAGCTAAATCTCTTTTGCTACCTTGATATATAGGATCATGAACTGATCCTAAAAGTGGATTTGCTATTTCTCTAGGATCCCATCTAAGTGTAGTTCCATCTACCTCTACGAACTTTGATTCATCATCAAAAGGAGTATATTTAAGCTTTCTAGCTTCTTCTAATGCTATTCTAGCTGCTGTTGTTTTTCCTACTCCTGGTGGTCCATATAAGATTATATGTTGAGGATATGGTGAAGAAATCTTTGATATAAGCGATTTTATAGCTCTTTCTTGACCAACAATTTCTTCAAATGTTTCAGGTCTTAGCATAGACATAATACTTTTATTTATAGTCTTCTTATCAAGATTTAATAGTTCTTGATACTTTGCTTCTGTCTTTTTATTTTCTCCACCTTTTCTCTTGCGTAATACAGATAATCTCACATCATCTATATAACGTTCTTGTTTTTCCATAATAGACTTTTCTACTTCTGTTTCTATATCAGATTCAACATATTTTCTAGCTACATTATCTGATATCCAGTCAATAGTATCTTCTATAACTTCATCTATATCCTCTTCAGCTGGTATGGTATTATATTTTCCATTTCCATCAGAAGCAATCATATTAAGTGCATACACCCTTTCCGCTAAATTAGGTGATGATATATATTTTTGCAATTTGTATTTTACTGTACGAGCTCTTACAGCACCACTGTCTAAGACATTTTCTAATAACTCAAACATAATGCTAACCTGAGATTCTCTTGATATCTCTCCATTAGCAATTTGCTTTAGAGACTCCATATTGTCTTGGAATTTCAAGCAATCTTCCTCCTATTCTTGTGGAACAATAATTACTCTCATCTTTGTAGAAACCTCTGGATATAATTTTACTTCTATCTCATATCCACCAGCTACTTTTATTGTATCCATTACTATTTTCTTTTTATCTATCTTTACTTTGTATTGTTTCTCTATTAATCCAGCTACATCTTTACTAGTTATTGCTCCAAATAACTTCCCATTTTCTCCTGTCTTTGCTGGTATCTTTATTTCTTTTCCTCTTAATTCATTAGCTAATTTTTGTGCTTCTTCTAGTTCAGCTAATTTTTGTTTTCTTTCATTTTCCTTTACATTGTTTAAAATATGAAGGTTACTCTCAGTTGCTTCTTCTGCTAATTTCTTTGGAAATAAAAAATTTCTTGCATATCCATCAGAAGCATTTATTACTTCACCCTTTTTACCTAATTTCTTAACATCTTGTAATAATATAACTTTCATAGTTTATTCACCAACCTTTAAATATTTATCTATCTTATCATTCAATTGTTTTTTAGCCTCATCAAGTGTTACTCCTGTAAGTTTTGCACCTGCGATATTCATATGTCCACCGCCTCCTAATGATTCTAAAACCACTTGAACATTTATATCACCAACAGATCTACCACTTATATATATTTCACCATCTATATCCCCTAAAACAAAGCTAACTGAAATACCTGATATATTTAATAATTCATCAGCTGCTTTTGCAATTATAACACTATTAACATTATTAGGACATACAGCAACAGCACAATGTATATCTGGATCTACTTCTGCTGATTTTATAGCTTCTGCAATTAACAAATAATCTTCTAGATTATCCGTAAACATTTTTTTAACTTCTATAGAATCTGCACCTAAACTCTTAAGATATGATGCTGCTTCAAAAGTTCTAACTCCAGTCTTAAATGAAAAACCTTTTGTATCCATATACATACCTGCAAGTAATCCTTCTGCTTCAGTACTTGTTATATCTGGTTCCTTAACCATATATTGAACCATCTCTGTAACCATTTCTGAAGTTGATGATGCATACACCTCTATATAACTTAAAAAAGTTCCTGTAATCATATCCGGACTTCTTCTATGATGATCTATAACAACTTTCTTTTTACTTTTATCAACTATGTCAATGCCTGATATATAGCCTCTATTATGAACATCCATAACTAGAACTAATGTATTGTCATCTAGTTCTTCTAACGCATTTTGTATAGTAATAAACCTTCCATCATATCTAGAATCCGCTTTTAACTTATTCAAATAATACTCTATTGCTTTTGTATCTTTATTTAAGGCAATAAAACTTTCTTTTCCTAACTGTCTTATTACTGATGATAATGCCACAGCTGATCCGAAACAATCCATATCAGGATTTTCATGTCCAACGATATATATTTTACTGCTCTCATGTATAAGTTCAATAAGTGCTTTTGCAACTACCCTAGCTCTAACTCTACTTCTCTTTTCTATTTCTTTTGTATTACCACCAAAGAACTTCACACATTCTTGATCCTTAATAACAACTTGATCTCCGCCTCTACCTAATGCTAATTCTAGAGCAAGATTAGCATAATTACTTTTTTCTAAAGGAGTAATTCCACCTCTTCCTATACCTATACTCAAAGTAACTTCTATTTTATTACCTTTATAAATCTTAGATATATCATCTAAAATAGGAAAACTATCTTCTATATCTTGTTGTATATACTTATCTTGAACACTTAAAATATATTTATTCGTATCATATTTTTTTATCATTGCATTTCTGCTTGTAGCATATGAATTGATTGTTCTCTCAATATCTGCTACTAATAACGGTACATTATTCTGCTCAGTAGAATCAATAACATCTTTAAAATTATCAACTTCTATAAGAACTATATTTTCCTTTATATCGTTAGGTTTTAATATTTCAGTAATATCATCAAAAGTTATTATTATATACTTAATATTATCTTGTTCTATTGTCCTTAATCTAACTTTATAAATATTATTATTTATCTTCACTCTATGTTCATTACTACTACCAATAATATCAATGTCTTTTACAATATTATTTATATTTTCATAAGTAATTATCTTGGTATTACATATCTCTGAAAAATTTGAATTATACCATACAATCTCTCCAGTTTCATGAACTATAACTATAGGTGTTGCCAAATTATACGCTTGCTCTTCCACTAATTCACTTATGCGATTAGTTAATTTATTTATATTATTATCTTTCTTCCAATAAGTATATAAATTAATTAATAAACAAACATATATTATTGCTAATATAGCTATTGCTACACCTACATAATGATAAAAACAAAGTACCATTGTAACTCCTAACATTACTATAGGAATTATACAAAATTGTATCAGTTTCTGCTTATTCATAAAATTAGCTGTTACTATTATCAATTGTCTTCTATCTTATAGCTCTAGTAACTTCTCCTTTCTAAAATTAGATATTTACTAATTTTGTCCGTATATATATTTTAAATTCTTTTGTTCATTATTGCAATAATTCTATAAATTGATTTTATACAAATATCCTCATTAAAAGCTTTATAAATTATTATAACGAAAAAAGGACTATTCTTAAAAGAATAGTCCTTCATAATTATTACTACTCAGTTGTGAATGGTAATAATGCTATATTTCTAGATCTCTTTATAGCTACTGTTAATTCTCTTTGGTGCTTAGCACAAGTTCCTGAAATTCTTCTTGGTAATATCTTACCTCTTTCAGTAACATATTTTCTTAACTTAGCTACATCTTTGTAATCTATAGTTTCAGCTTTTTCTGCACAAAAAGCACAAACTTTTTTCTTAGATCTTCTTACTTTACCGCCTGGTCTTCTGTTGTTATTTTCTTTCATTCCATTTCCCTCCTTACCTAAAAAGAATTTTAGAATGGCATATCTCCATCATCTACAGGAGTAATGTCATCATTGAATCCAGCGCCACCAAATGCATCATTGTTAGCTGCTGAATTGTTAGAATTCGAATTATATCCGCCACCGAAATTATCACTGCTATTACTATCTTTTGAATCGATAAAATCAAAAGTATCTACAGCTACATCAGTTGTATATCTCTTGGTTCCATCTTGAGCATCATAACTACCAGTTCTAATGCTTCCTGAAACAGCGATTTGCTTTCCTTTAGTGAAGTATTGTGATATTATTTCTGCTGTCTTACCAAATGCTACACAGCTGATAAAATCAGTCTCATCCTTTTTGAATTGTCTGTTAACAGCTACAGTAAATCTACTAACTGCATTTCCACTGCCTGCTGCAAATCTCAATTCAGGATCTCTTACAAGTCTTCCTACTAGAACAACTTTATTCATTTCACACTACCTCCATATTAAGCTTCAGCTACGATGATATGTCTCATAATTCCATCAGTAATTCTGAATACTCTGTCTAATTCTTTTGGTAATTCAGGACTAGCAGTAAAGTTTACTAAAGTATAGTAACCTTCGTTAACTTTGTCTATTTCGTAAGCAAGCTTTCTCTTACCCCAAACATCAACGTTGTCAACAGTTCCACCACCATTTTCAATTATACCCTTGAACTTTTCGATGTTAGCGTTTAGTGCTTCTTCATCTAAAGATGGGTTTTGTATGAATATAGTTTCGTACTTTCTCATCTATTACACCTCCTCCCCTTGGCCTAACGGCTGTGCTCTGCACAGCAGGGATTACAATTAGTTATTTTATCATTCTTCATAACTTTTTGCAAGTTTTTATTCATTTTCTTTAATCAGCGGTAAAGATTAAATTTATTTATATTGAATAAATTTCTCATAATCTCGCCTTTAAATTGTCTGAAAATTTTGAAAATTTATCTTTGCTTGTTTTTTAAAAAACGATAAACTAGAGC
>NZ_JAHLQH010000034.1 GCF_018918325.1 Clostridium sp. MSJ-8
TATCATAATAAAATCTCCATAAACATAGTAAAATTAAGGTTTTTCCTAATATAATTATACCATAATTTATTACATTTATGGAGATTATTAACTCGAAAATTATTTACTCTTTATTACTGCTCAATTCATTTACTGAAGTGAACTACTCGCCACTTATAGAAGGGGGAGCTTCTTGGTCAATGTTCCTAGCGGAACAATTATAAGTTTTAAGCATTATTTCACTCCCTTATTATCAATATACTTTCTCACTATTTCAATAAGTGCTCCACCAGTAGTTAACAAACATTAGCCTCTACTCCAAAAATATTCTTTCCACAACTGTTTTTTTATAGTCTGATATTCCTTTTTTATAAGCCTGCTACTTGCTGATTTATAAGCATTTATGAATTTAGATATTTCTGTGTTTGGCGAACCTCTAAAAAGTAATTAAATTATTAAATTTAAACGCTTGTATAACCTTCTACTATTTCTGATGAATCCATATGATTTTCCTGTTCCTTTATTACTTCAATTAACTTATCTATTTCTTCATAGAATACTATTACTATATCTCCTGGATTCGCTATACTTAACGCCTTTCTTAATGCTTCTCTTTCATCTAATATATCTATTACCTTCTTATTGACATCTATATTTTTTATTCCTTCTTCTATTAATGAAATAACTTCTCCTACTGCCCTACCTCTTCTATCATTATCTTCCTTAACAATGATTACATCTAAATTATCAGCACATATTTCACCTATTCGTCTTATATTATTATCATTTCTATCTCCTGGTACCCCAACTACACCTATAACTTTATTCTTATCTAATCTATTTATTGCTTCAAAAATTCTAGTATATCCATCAATATTGTGTCCATAATCTAATATTATTTCTATACCATTAATATTGTATATATTAAACCTTCCATTATTACATTCTCTATTTAACTTAAATGACTTTAATCCTTTTGCTATCATACAATAATCTACTCCTATTGCAACAAGTGCAGCACAAGCAGCCATAACATTTTCCACATTAAATTCTAACACGCCATTTAATGTAATAGGAATCTTATCGATACTTATTATTTTATATTCCTTTTGAGCATTTCTAACATATAGTGTACCATTATCTATATAAACATTAATTGAATCTTCACTATTATCTTTAAACAATGGATTATATTTATCCTTTGAAAAATATATTTTCTTTGCTACTATTCTATCTAATATCTTTTTACTCCATTCATCATCAGCATTTATTACTACATGCCCTTCCTCTCTAACCGCTTCACCTACTAACGATTTTACAAAAGCTAAATCTTCCATACTCTCAATAGAATCAAGCCCTAAGTGATCTTCAGTTATATTTGTAATTACTGCCACATCAGCTTCATCATATGCCAATCCTTTTCTTATAATTCCGCCCCTAGCCGTTTCCAAAACTGCTACATCCACATCTTTGTTTAATAATACAGCTTTTGCACTACAAAAACCTGTTGTATCTCCTCTTTCTATACATTCATCACCTATATATATTCCTTCTGTAGTTGTCATTCCCACATTGTATCCCATATTTCTTAAAATATATGAAATTAATCTTGTTGTTGTTGTTTTGCCATTAGTTCCTGTGACAGATATAATAGGAATATTATGAGGAACTCCATTATATTGCATATTAAGAATTGCTTCTCCTATATCTCTAACCTTGCCTACAGTTGGATATAAATGCATTCGTATTCCTGGAGATGCATTAACCTCAACAACTACTCCTTGCTCGTAGAGAGGTCTAGATATATCCTTTGATTTTATATCTATCCCACATATATCTAAACCTACAGCTTTTGCAGCTCTTATACATAACTTCTTATTTTCATCACATATCTTATCTGTACAGTCTATAGCAAATCCTCCAGTTGATAAATTTGCATTTTCTCTAAGATAAACCTTTGCTCCAACCTCCAATATATCACTTAAATTATATCCTTGTTTCTCTAGGGTATATATTAATTCATCACTAACTTTAATTTTAGTTAATGGTTTTTCATGGTCATAACCTCTATTAGGATCCTTATTCATATTAGATATAAGAGTCCTAATAGTATTAATACCATCCCCTATAATAAATGGAGGTTTTCTAAGAGAAACTGCTACGACCTCATTACCCACAACACATACTCTATAATCATTACCAATTATATTTTTTTCTAATATTATATCTTGATATTTATCTTTAATTTGGTTATACGCATCAATTAATTCTCTTTCATCTTTAATGTTTAAAAAGATTCCCTTTCCTTTATTGCCGTATCTTGGTTTAAGTACTAATGGATATCCTAATTTTTCTCCATCCTTAATAAGATTAATCACATTATTAACCTTCACTCCTTTAGCAACAGGAATATTTTGAATATCCAATAATTGTTTAGTTAATAGCTTATCACAAGAAATATCTGCCGCTATGCATTTGGTACTATACCCTATTGTTCCTTCTATTATCCTTCCTTGCTTTCCATATCCAATTTGATAGAAATCACCATCTCCAAGCTTAGTCATAGGCAATCCATATCTATTAGCAGCAATTTGTATAGCTTTTGTACTAGGTCCAATAATTTCATTAGCTAAAATTTGTTTTAGTAATTCATATCTTAAATTAAAATCTATTTTTTCTTTGTTAATTAATGAATTAATTATATCTACAGCTAATTTTGCAGTTTCTAATGCTACTTTAGGATATTCATATTGAAATATCATGTAATATATATCACCTTGTATTTCTCTTGATTTACCATAAGCTACTTCAAGTCCTAATTTATTTTGTATAGCTATTATTATATGTTCACATATATGTGTTAAATAAGTACCTTCTTCTAATCTTTTTAAAAATCCAAAATCCTCATCTATTCCACATCTATGTGACTGTAACTCTGGTAACATATATACTAAATCTAAATTAAAGTCTGGAATATCCTTACTTGGTATATCGCAATAACCGCATAAATCTACCTCCATTCTTATACATTTCTTATGTGAATATATATTTTTTCCTTCAAAAACTTTATAATTAATAATCTTCATTTTACCTATTTCCTTCCTCAAATGGTGCATTACTCTCTAAATTATATCTATCTCCATTCTTTAATACGTGTATCCTTACATTGAATATACTAAGAACTTCGTCACTATGCTGTTCTGATATATTACTGTATGATATCTCACTTCCATCTATAAAATATACTGCACCGCTTCCAAGAACCTTGATAGTTCCATCTTTTCTTAAAATTATTGCTGTGTTCTCATCTATACCTATTCCTAATACTTGAGGATTTTGTGCGACACCAGTTAATAATCTTCCTATTCTTCCTCTCTGTACAAAATGTTGATCTATTATTATATTATCTACAAGTCCAAGTCCTGGAGCCATCTTCAATATACACTTTCTAGGATCTTCATCATCTTCTCCTTCAACAATCATAGTATTACTCATAACAGAGGCCCCTGCTGACGTTCCTACTATATGTGCTCCATTATTATAAGCGTCTAAAATCTTCTTATATACAGGAGTTCCTCCTAATAAACTAGTTATTCTAAGTTGATCTCCTCCTGTAAAAAAAATAGCTTTAGATCTAGACACTAATTCTATATTATTATCTACAAATGCTTCACTTCTGCTATTTATATCTAATATCTCGATGTTCTTAACTCCTAAACTCGAAAAAACATCAGTATACTTATTTGCTACTTCTTCTGGATATTCTGTTGCTATAGTGGCTATTAATAGTTGATCTTTATCCTTATCTATACATTCACATACCTTCTTCAATATTTCCTTCTTACCATTTTTATCTTCTGCACCTCCGATAATTATTAAGTTGCCACTTGAATTATTAATCAATTTTATCACCTCATATCTTGCTTTTTTAATTTTCCCCTGTTTTCCGATTATTATTCATAAATGCTAAAAAATTAAGTTAGCGTTAAAAATGTTGTACTATTTAAACGTTATTAACACTAATAAATAAAAAAATATAATATTAATGAAACCAACTAACATTGAATTTTTCTTTTATTACTAAGAAAGCTATGCATAAATATCTATGCATAGCTTAATCTTTTTCCTTATTTAATTAGTAAATAGAGCTCTTCCTGGAATTAATATTTTTTCACCCTTACTAATATCTTCTGAATCTGTAATAGTATTCAACTTAATTAATTCATCTATAGTTGTATTAAATTTTTTTGCTATATTCCATAATGTTTCATCTTCATCTAAAACATAAATTATAATACTTGATTTAGGTTTTTCTAACTCTCCTTCGCCTTGAATTACATTAGTAATAATATTCTTATTAATACTATAACTGCCCTTTGCACATACAGCCAAACTAACTTTTATAGCTATTGTACTAGCCTCTATATTACCTTCTATCTGCTCCATGTCACAATTAATTATATACTTTACACTATCCCTTAATTCAGGTATCTCTAAAGTTGTTGATATAGGAATTGTCTCAGCTATAGATGCAAACCCTTTTTCTGATTCAGATGTTTTATATAACACATTTACCAACATATTTCCATCTATATTTATCTTATTATCTACTATATCTTTTTTATTAATTAATACATTACCTGTAATAATTTCTATTTCTTCCGGTCTAAAATCCCCTTCTCTTAGATGAATATTATCTTTTATTGTAAATTCTAAATTCTTTATACTATGAATTAAAGATATTTTTTGTTCTTCTTTCTCTAATTCTATAGGAAATTTAGTTGAATAAGCATCTTTTATCATTTCTATTCTATCATTACTAAAAATATTTATATTGCATTTAATTGATATATCAGAATTTACTATTCTAGCTTCGCCTAAATCATCTTCTTCAATTATTAACTGTAAACTATCTATATCAAATTTAGAATATGACAACATATCAACAGTAACACCATTTATTTCTTTTTCGTTAGACACGTATACTTCATCTTCTAATTTTATCAACTCTTTTGATTCATTACTTGAATATAGAATTTTTATTTTGCAATAACAAGATATTTCTATCTTATCATCCATTACCTTAACTTCTTTCTTCGATAGTCTAGCTGATGAACTTATAATCTTTTCTATTTGAGGCTTATCCATACCAACTCTTATTATAGATTTGCTATTCATATCAATAACTTTATCTTCTATCAATCTATTTATTTTTTCTTCTTCCTTCAAGACCTGAACATAACCTGATGAATTCATTTCCTTGACTATAGAAAAATCTATATTTCTAAAAATATATACATTTGCTATAATCTTTGTTTCAATCTGTATCTTTCTCTCATTAATAACTACTGCATTAATATGTTCAATCCTGCACTCTGTTGCACATTCTATACTATGTTCCATAATATCTATGTTAAAACTATCATTATACTTTTCTGTATATTTTACAGAATTCAATATTGCTTCTTCTTCTCTTGGTAAATAAATAACGTTGTATTCTATCTTACCGTCAATTATTCCCTTATTATTAGTTATCTCAGTTTGAAGCACTGTAGGATTTGCTTCCACTAATAAAACTTCCATTACATCAGGATGAGTATCTGGTATTAAATATTCTTCTTTTATTGTAAAACTATAACTTTCTTCTTTTAATAATTCTTGAGATAATATATTCTCTCTCTCCACCTCTAAGCTTGGCATTGTTATTCCTCCAAAAAAAATTCTCTTCTACTAATTATATATACATTAATCAAGAAATATTCCCCATTTATTTTAATTTATATACATCAACAATTAAACTTCCATCTTCATAATTCGCGTTTTAAATTGCTTTTTTTTATTTTTTCCCATTATAGTTTGATTATTTTCATTTTTCTCCTATAAAAATAAAAAAAAATATTTTTTTTCAAAATATTGTTGACACTATTATAAATTTGTCGTATTATAAAGATGGTTATTGACCATATAACCTCTCATAAATTCTCAATACCCTTTTATACCATAGTTGAAAGATGGAAACCCACCATCTTTCTTTTTTTATCCTATAAAAAATTATATGAATTTAAAATATGTGGATATAACGCCAAAGTATAAATATAATGGGAACTGAGAAGTTTAAGAAACTAATTCCATTTTCATTATTGAAGACATATCTTTATCAAAATTCCTAATAACACTATGCAATTTACACATGTTATTGGAAAATTTAAATTTTATATTATTTCCTAAAGAGTAAAAAAAAACTTCCTAGTTGTCTAGGAAGCCTAAAAAAAATGTTCTCAAAATTAGTTAAAAACTAACTGCACTGTCTTAGTTAATACATCTGAATAACTATAAGTAACCTTTCTTTGAGTGTCACTGTCTAATCTAACCACAAAGATGCTTGGATATGCACCTTCAATAATTCCATCATTGACTAATATTTTCTTTCTACCGCCATTTGCTCTAAGTGTCACTTTTTCACCCAAATGGTTCTCAATGTCTTTTTTAATATTATCTATTGTAATATTCCTGTCCACTCAAACACCCTCTTTCTATCCAATATTATACATTACCTTCTTGCTTATGTCAAGCAAAATATATAATTTTATCACCTATAGTCCCCAATGTCAATATGATATCGTATATTGTTATACACTTTTTAAAATTTTAAAACATTCTTTACTTTTATTATTTCCCCAATATATTTTTTTATTCATCTTTATCATATATAGTAAGACTTTGGATATCCCTCCCTATATTTCCCTCTTGTTTGAAGTCCGCCTATCCCCCTATTACCTGTAATTGTATTATCAATAACATCCTTTATAGACACAACTTCATCTATTTTTGTATATGCTATTTTTTCACATATAAATACAGGATCTAAACAATGTATAAGCACCCTACTAGGGCTAGAAGCAAAATTTGCTCCTGCATCTAGCATTCCTTCATAACAACTTTGACAAGCTCCTGCAAATATAACTAATTCATCATAACTAGGAATATAATTTCTAAGCGCTCTAACAGCTTCAATATAATACTTTGAATTTCTATAGCAATTAACATCTAAATAATCTTTTGAATTCTTTATTACCCCATCATGGCCTGTTAAAACTACTATATCAGGTTTTATATCTTTCACTAAATCTACAATTACTTTATGTTGTTTTCTTTCTGCAATAGCCATTCCAACAACATCTAAAGATAGCTGCTTATACACCTTTAAGCATGTTTCTAAATATTCTACATCCCCATCTATATGAAGTATTTTTCCTGGTCTTCCAAAGTATTTATCATCATATTTTATGTTTTTTTTTTCACTTTCTGCTATATTTCTTTTTAAACTAGTATTTCTTGCTCCTATAGCTTTATTAACTACCTTAGATACTTTTCTATTTAATATTTTATCCTGTTCTCCTAAATAGTTCTCCTCAACTCTTTCTAAATCTTCTTCATTAGAATCCGCAATTATCCTAACATTTATTCCTTTTAACAAATATGTCCTCTTATTATTATTTTCTTTTATATCTATTATTTTAAAAGATATATCCTTATCATAAGACCTTCTTACTACTATATCTCCTATATTCATAATAATACCAATAAAACTTAATTGATTAATCTATTATATTCATCAAATTATTTTTTGGGACCAAAAATCAAAAAATTAAGTTAGCATTTAAAATGTTGCACTATTCAAGCTTTAGCAAGTTTACAACATTTAGCTAACTTAATTTTTTATTTACAAATTCTTAATAAAATTATGCAATTTATTGGTACACACAACATTAATACTAGTCATTAGAAAATTTAATATAATTTCTTATAGATATTCTTGTTCATACTCATCTAATAATTTTAGATATTGTTCTTTTTCATCAACTATTCCTTGTAACTTTTTATAAAATGTATTCTGCCCCCAATTAACCTCATTATAATAATATCTATTAGCTAATCTCCAATATCTCTGAGGGAATTGTAAAAAGGCATATAATACCTTATATTCTTCATCAGACAACTTTGAAACTGAATTATATGCTTCAATTATTGCACTTGCAAAAGACATATCCCAGTCCACTCTTTTAAGTACCTTAATCATGAAATTAGCTATATCAAATGTTCTTAATTCTCTTTTACAAAAATCAAAATCAATTATATAAACATCATTCTTATCATTTAATATAATATTATGATAAGTAAAATCATGATGACAGAAACTTTTTTCAGCTTCTGCTAATGCACATAACTCATAATAAGAAGATTGATTCAATGTATCTAAGGCCTTTTTGCCCATTTCCTTATAAAATTCCATGGATTTCATATATATCATATCAAAATCGCTTTTATTATTCTTCTTCCTTAACATATCTCTCATCTTATCTAATGATTTGACTCTCTTTTCCATAAGATGATTCCATCTTCCTAGATCACTCTTTAATTTAGAATTTTCTGGTGGCTCATACCCTTTTGAAGCTTCATGCATAGTTGCCAATGTTTTTGCTGCTAATCTTACTTCTTCTATATTGTGAAAATCACATTCTCTCCCACCTAGCCATTCAGATAATGTATATAAATCTTCATTTACTAATGCATATGGCTCTCCCTCTACGTTAATAAAATATTCATCTACATTTTTAAATCCATTCTTTATTAAATGTTCTTTTGCACCATATACAAATAAAAGTTTCTGAGGCCCATAATTTATTCTTTTTAAACATCTTTCACCTTTGTTAGTCTTAAGATAATATACTCCTTTATTAGCTTTTATTGTTTCAATCTTTATATTGAATTGCCTCTCTATTTCAAATTCACGCATCATAACTTCTCACCTCCTATATATCTATATGTAATTTAAATCCATTTTATTAACAAAAGGACTATATTTTTAATATAATAAACTGATAGTAATTGAGAAAGGACACATCATGAAAATTGGAATAGATGGAAGAGCTGCAAACTGGTATCGTGGTACTGGAATCGGAACTTATACCTATCAACTAATTTCTAGTTTAAACCAAATTGATTCACTTAATGATTATCATATTTTTCTATCTGATGGTTCTTCTCTTAAAAATTTAAGAAATAACTTTCATATAGAATCAACTTATAACAATTCAGATAATGCATTTTGGGATAAAGTTAGAATTCCAAATTCTCTAAATAACTGTAATGTAGATTTATATCATGTTCCTCAAAATGGAGTTGGTTTATCAAATGATATTAAGTGTAAAAAATCAATAACTTTACATGATATAATTCCAATAAAATTGCCAGAAACCGTTAGCGATAAATACCTCAGAATTTTTAATGATGAGCTTCCCTCAATTCTTAAGAATTGTGAAGGCATAATAACTGTTTCTAATTACTCTAAATCAGATATTGCAAAAGAATTTAACTTTCCAAAAGAAAAAATATATGTAACTCATCTAGCAGCAGAAGAAATTTATGTTCCTATGAGCAAAAATATATGTAAAAAATATCTTAAGCAAACATACGGAATTAATAATAATTTTATTTTATATGTTGGAGGATTAAGTCCTAGGAAAAATATATTAGGATTAATAGAAGCTTTTTCACTATTAAATCCTAATCTTCGTAAAGATTATAACCTTGTAATTACTGGAAGAAAAGGTCCTTCTTATTCTAAATATAAAAAACGTACAGAAGAACTTAATATATCAGACTCAGTAGTTTTTACAGACTTTATTCCTCTTAAAGATCTCCCTATATTTTATAATGGTTCTGAAGTTTTAGTTTATCCTTCTTTTTATGAAGGTTTTGGCTTACCACCCCTAGAAGCTATGGCATGTGCTACCCCTGTTATAACTTCTAATGTAACTTCTCTTCCTGAAATATGTAATGATGCTGCAATCTTAATAAACCCTTATGATATATATGAGCTAAAAAATGCAATTGAAAATGTATTACAAGATAAAAAACTAATGCTAAATATGATGCAAAAAAGCTTGGTTAACAGCATGGAATATTCTTGGGAAAATACAGCTACAAAAACACTTGATGCTTTTAATGACATGCTTAAATAATTACAAAAAGCAGGTTTCTAAATATCAAAACTTGAAACCTGCCTTAGTTAATATCACAAATATTCTTTTTTATATTCATCTAAAAATTCTAATCTATATTTATCTAATTCTAATTTATTATTTAATCTATTAATATACGTTTGATATTCCCACATTTTTCTCTTGTAATAATAATTCTCTATTATAGATACAAAATCTCTCGGATAAGTTATCATGGCATATATATACTTATATTCATTATCCATCAAACTGTTTTGAGCATCATATCTATCTATAGCTCTTTTAGCTTTTTTATATTCAAAATATGAATTTTTAATTCCTTTTACAATAATATCTGCAATATCCATACTTCTTAAATCTATTGTCACATAATCAAAATCAATTAAACTCATCTTTTCATTATCTATTAGAAAATTATGCTCTATTAAATCATTATGACATATAGTAATCTTTTTATTTGCTTCCCTATCTATTTCATAATCACTACATTTAAGAATATCTATAGCCTCTTCTATATTTATTAAATACCTATTTACATTATTTAAAAATGTTTTATCGAATTCATTCTTATATTCATATTCATTTACCCATTCTTTTATTTTTTTTAAACTAACAATCTTTTTATTATATTTCTCTATTAAACTATCTTCTTTTTTATTTTTTATATTTAAATCTAATATTTGTTTTCCCTTTTCATGTATATCTGCAATTAGCGCTATAGCCATTTCATATTCAACTTCATTAGAGAAATTTGCTTCACGCCCATTTATAACATCCATTAAAACATAATTATTGTCTTTCCATTTTTTATAACACCTTTTATCATCAAATATTTTAAATTTGATGATATTCTTATTATCTAGGCTATTAATACACCAATTTATAAAATTTATTCTATCAACATCACAATTCATTTTTTTTAATATTTTATTTCCTTCAGTAGTTTTTAATACAAAAACCTTTCTAAGTGGTACAATATCTATAACATTAACTCCTAATTCCCTAAAAAAATCTGCACTTAAATCATAGCTAGTTAAATATTCCTTTTCTATTGTTGCCATCTTATCCCTCCAATACCTCTAAATTATAAGCCTCTTGCATACTATCTAGTATCCTAATAAGTTTACTATTACTATACCCTGCTTCATGCTTTTTATATCTTCCAAACAATTTCAATGTATCCATTGGTATGCTCATTAATGCTAATATATATTGTTTACTTTTTTCAGTAAGCTTTGCAATATCGACATAAAAATCTATATATTTTTCTTTATTTCCATTAATATTTAATTGCTTAATATAACTATATATATCTTCTTCCACCATATTATAACTAATATATTTAACTCTTCCTATCTCTATAGATTCTCTAACTCTCAAGTTACTCCTATCTATTTTTCCTAGGCACATTTCATTTTTTCTCATACTTCTTTTTATTAATTCTCTATAACTTATACATTCAACTTTCATTAATCCTTCCTTAGCTTTTTTTATTATATTTTCTCCATTTTCTAAAAGGAAGTTTTTCATCAAATCATTATTAGATTTTTCTTTATTTTTTATCATTTCATCTTCTAATATTTTTAATATAACCTTAGTTTTTTCTATTTTTTTACCTACAGTACTACTTATTCTTGTAGTCCCATTAATATAGTAGCCCATTAAAATTCTATGAAGTTCATGAGCTGTTATTATTTGATTGTATATATTTTCTTCATTCTCAATAAATGAATCTTTAAATGTTCTATTGCAAACCACTACATCCTTATCTTGTAAGTATTCAAACAAAGTCAATTCCTTTATATATATCACTCCTTACTTGATAATTAAAAAAATTCTTCTATAAATTCACTTCTATCTTCAGTATCATCTATATATCTTTGTAATTTATTAATAAATATTTCTTCTTGCCAAGGTTGTTGTTCCCAATACCTCTGAAGCCCTATTTGCCAAAACTCCTGTGGAAATCTAATAAATTCTCTCATTAACGGATACATTTCCTTATCAATTTCATTAATGTTTGAATAACTATTAATTATAATTTCAGCCTTTCTCTTACCCCATTTCCTATGTCTCATAGCCCTTATAAGTAGTGAACATACATCATGTATAGATGAATCTAAGATGCAATAATCAAAATCTATAACATTAATTTCCTTATTACTTATTATTAAATTATGATTAGCATAATCATGATGACAAAATCCCTTTTTTATAACCTCTTTATCCATTATTCTATAATAATCTGAATTTACAAGATTCTTTATTGATTCTTCAGCTCTATCAATCTCTCTACTCAAACATTCACAATACATGTTATCAAACCTATCCTTATATGCTTTTTGATTTATTCTTTTACCAAAATCAATAATCTCATTCTTTCTAGTTTTAAATACATCTATCCATGTAAACCAACCTATCCTAGGCTCCATAATAGCACTATTCATATTAAAACCTTCGCTAGCTAAATGTAATTCTGCTAGCTTCTTTGAAACCAACTCTAACTCATATGGATTATCATAATTACTCTCTCTTCCTATAATCCACTTTGTAAGATATGCATAATTTTCTCCTACATTTACATATTCTTTATCATTTATAGTTCTAATTATCGTAGGTATATAATGAAACTCTCTATCTTGTAAATAATTAATAGCTGACATTATAAATCTGAAATGCTTAAAATTGTATTTTATGACCTTTAAACAATATATTGCTTCTTCTGTTTCTATCTTATATACATTTTTTACTTTTTTTATTGTTCTTGTTTCTAAATTATAATTTTCTTTAAGGATTTCTTTAATAGTTTCATTCTCCATCTACATTCCTCACTATATTTTTTTATTTATTATATGTATATAATTTATTGTTTGTACATTCACATTTATTATAAATATTAATATTCTATATAATAACTTGTTTTTTAAGGATGTTTTTCAATGAAAATTGCAATGGATTCTAGAAGTGCTACTATACATTCTGGTACTGGCATAGGAACTTATACTAAAAACCTTGTTGATGTGTTAATAAACAAAGATGATTTAGATATCAAATTTTTTTGGACTGGAGATTATAGCAAATTTCCAACTAACTCTTTAAATAAGCTTTGTCTTGTATCATCTAGAAACAATACTTTTTTCGAAAAAAATTTTATTCCTAAATACATTCATGATAATAAAATAGATCTATATCATATTCCCCAAAATGGCATTGGTTTATGTCCTAATTCAGATGTAAACACAGTTGTTACAATACATGATTTAATTCCTTATATAATGCCAGAAACTGTAGGCACTGGATATCTCCAAAAATTTCTAAAAGATATGCCTACTATTATTAACTCTTCAAAAGGAATACTAACAGTTTCAAATCATTCAAAAAATGATATATTAAAATTCTTTCCAAGTTGTCCATCAGATAAAATAATTGTTACACCTTTATTTGCAAATGCTTCATTTAAACCATTATCAAAAAAGAATTGTTCTAATATGTTAAATCAAAAATATAACATTAACTTTCCATTTATACTATACTTAGGTGGTTTTAGCACAAGAAAAAACGTTAAAATGCTTATAGATTCTTTTCAATCAGTACTAAATGATATTCCATCTGATTATAAACTTCTATTACTTGGATCAATAAAAGATGAAGGAAATAAATTAATAGATTATGTTCATTCTTTGGGGTTATCTGACAGAATTATATTTTTAGGTTATATAAAATATAATGAATTGCCACTTTTCTATAATGCTTGTAAATGTTTTGTATATCCATCTTTATATGAAGGATTTGGTCTACCACCTCTTGAAGCTATGTCCTGTATGTGTCCGGTAATAACTTCTAATACATCTTCTATTCCTGAAGTAACTAACTCCTCAGCAATGCTAATAAATCCTCTAGATAAAGATGATTTAAGTAATTCTATTATTAAAATGATAAATGATACTGATATAAGAAACCATTATGGTCTTTTAGGCTATAATCAAAGCAAAAATTTCTCTTTAGACAAAACTGCTACTGACACAATTAATGCCTATAACTTCTTTTTTAATACATTAAAAAAAGATTCATAATGTTTTTTTAATTTTCTACAAAATAAAAGAGGCGTGCCTCATTGTTTATACAAACTAATGAGAACACGCCTTGCATTAATTAAATTTATTATTTTTTAGTGGCAATATTTATTTTTACAATCATTTTCTGTCATCCAGTCATCTTTTCTACAGCAACAATCATCTTTTCTTCCACATGCACACATTTTCTTATTTGCTTCAATACATTTTCCATCATAATAATCAACATCTAATGGAATATATTTCATTTGAATGTTATCTTTATAAACTTTTATCATATACTTCTTGCATGGACATAAAGGTCCTAGTAAGAATTGACCATATTGGTCTGTAAATGTGTGAGTTATAGGACATGGTATTTTGCATCCATCTACTATTTGGAATAACTTAACTACTGCATCTGCAACAGGTTCGTTATTGCAATCTAATACTGTTCCATGAATAACTGCTCTGTTTTCTCTAGGCAACTTAATAACAGCCTCTATCTGTTGATTTTCCTTTGGACATACTGAACTCATAGCTATCTTTCCGCTCATAAATTTACCCTCCGTTGTTTAAATCTTATAGTATAGAATATGTCCAAATTAAATAAATGTGCAATTTTATGTTAAATTTATTCTAGTGTCATTTCTAGAGTTACTTCTTTATCATTTCTCTCTACAACAACCTTAACTGTATCTCCTACATTTAATTTTTCTTTTTCTGTGCTTAAATCATCTGCAGTCTTAATTCTTGTACCATTAAATTCAGTAATAACATCTCCTATCTTAATGCCTGCCTTTTGTGCTGCTGAAAAATCTGTTACATCTTGTACATACAAACCTAATGGTAAATCATTCTTCTTAGCTAAATCATCAGTTATTTCAATTA
Organism: Clostridium sp. MSJ-8; assembly: GCF_018918325.1. Taxonomy (GTDB): domain Bacteria; phylum Bacillota; class Clostridia; order Clostridiales; family Clostridiaceae; genus Clostridium. The sequence continues at coordinate 14,948 of NZ_JAHLQH010000034.1, forward strand.
TAGAAATTCCTAATGTAATTATAGGTTTAGATAATGTTTCAATTCTATCTGATGCCTCATTTATAGGAATTGCAAATCCTATTCCTTCTACTTCTGTTACAACAATCTTCATAGAATTAATTCCTATTACTTGACCTTTTGTATTTATTAATGGTCCACCACTATTACCAGGGTTAATAGCTGCATCTGTTTGAATTAAATTCATAGTTGTACCTGTATCTGTTTCAACATCTCTGTTTACAGCACTTACAATACCTTTTGTACTAGTTGCTGAAAATTCTTTTGATAATGGAGTACCAATAGCAATTACCTCTTCACCAGCATATACAGCATCAGAATTTCCAAGTTCAGCTACTCCAGGGACTTTAGTTCCATCTGCAAGTTTAACCATAGCTATATCTTTTTCTTCATCATAGTTTACAACTGTTGCATCTACTTCTTCACCTGTACTTAATAATACTTTAACTTCAGTACTACCTTCAACAACATGATAATTAGTTAATATATATCCTTCTTCATTAATTATGAATCCAGATCCTATTCCTTCTTGTTCTTCTTGTTGTCCTGAAGAAAAAATACTATTACTAGAAGAAACTATTGTTTTAGTTGATATTGTTACAACAGCAGGTTTTACTTTTTCTATAGCTTCAGCTGCTGTCAATGTTGTAGAATCATTATCAGTAGAACTATTTAAAAATTCTGCTGGTGCATAATCGCTTGCACTTACTGTTTTAGTTGTATTAGTTCCATTTGATGATGCTGCTTTAGTATTTGCCAAATAACCACCTATAATTCCACCACCAAAAGCAATAATTACAACCCCTGCCACTGCAGCACAAGTCTTAGCTACTTTTTTACTCTTACCATTTGATTTTTTTATTTTTACTTTTTTAGCCTTTGGTTTCTTCTTAAATTTATCCTTAAAACTACTCTTATGATTATTTGAAGATTTATTACTATCTGCACTATAATTCATATTATTACTTTCATTGCTTGTTGATTGATTATATGAAGAACCACTAGTTGAATCTTCATTATAACTATTTGTATTAGTTCTATTATAATACATATCATCTTGTTGGTATCCTGATGGATAAGTACTTTCTTCACTATTATCTTCTCCAACAGTACTTGTACTATTATTTAATGCTTCTTCATTGTTTTCTACATTATTGTTTTCATTATTTGAATAAATATTATTGTTATTATTTTCACTCATAATAAATTCCTCCTTGAATAACATCTTTAATGTACACTTATAAAAACTTATCTCTCATATATGATACCTTTATTATATAATCCTTTTATGTCATTAATATGTCATGATTGAAATTTATTCTATTAACCTTGTGAATTATTTTTATCTATCTTTTTTCTTTGTTTTAGAATAGAACTAATACTATCTAACACTTCTGACTTGTTAGATATAACTGAAATATCCTTAGATTCTTTTATCTTCTTAACAGTAGTTAATTCTTCACTACCAAGTTTAGTCAACTTTTCATCTTTAGCTGATGAAATTATATATAATGGTTTATCCGATAATATCCCTTCTTCTTGACATTTATAGTCATAATTATATAAGTTACCAAATTCAGAAGAAATAGCTTTTCTATAATTTGTTTGTTTAGATAAAATATCATATTGTTCTTTAGCTTCTTTATATTGAAAAACCTTGTCATAATCTGAAATACTATATGCCATATTAAGCTTTTCTAATAATGTTGTTATTCCAAAATATGTTCCGAACACCTCAAACTTACTCTTTCTATAAGTTCCTTTTATGCTTTCTTTAAACTTGTCAGACTTAATCTCATCTTCATTCAATGGATTAATTAGAATAACTCCACTTACTACTTCAGGAAACTGTTTAGCGAAACTTGTTAAAACTAAACTTCCATATCCTTCTCCAATCAATATAATATTCTTTGTTATGCCTGCTTTTCTAAGTAATATCTTTAAATCTTGTGCTTGCTCCTCTACAGTTCTTTGCATAGAAAAATTACTAAATCCATAACCTTGTCTATTATATACAAAAGTACTAACAGAATAATTTTTTTGAGCATCACTTGCTACCTCAGACCATTGATCTAATGTTGTTCCTATATCTCCATCAAATACTAAATTATATTGACCAGAGCCACCATAATTATACTCATATTTATTGTTATTTACCTTAGCATAATATATCGATGAAGCTATCTTTTCATTTCCTATAAAATTAGATACTTGTTGAAATAAGAATCCAAAAATAAATATACATACTATAACCAAAGCAATTCTTTTCCATACAGTAGTTTTATTAACCTTTTCCTTCATATTTACCCTGTACAATCCATTGGATTCTGGAATCATATTTATTTTCTTCATGATTATTCTCCTAACTTTAAATTGGGCTTTGCATTTAAATCCATACTTGATATATTACCTCTTAATAATTGATAATATGCTGCTGCACCTATCATAGCTGCGTTATCTGTACATAATATAGGTTTAGGGAATAGTATCTTTATTCCTCTCTTATTTCCCTCTTCAATTAATGCTTCTCTCAATGCAGAATTAGAAGCAACTCCTCCTGCTATTGCTATCTTATTAACATTTTTTTTCTTACAAGTTTTAAATACATTATCTTTTAAAACCTCTACAACTGACTTTTGAAAAGATGCTGCTATATCAGCTCTATTATATTCTTTTTTCTGCATATTACATTTATTTATGTAATTTAAAACAGCTGACTTAACACCACTAAATGAAAAATCAAGAGTTTCTTCATGGAAGTTTGCTCTAGGAAATGCTATTGCATCTGGATTTCCCTCTTTTGCTAGCTTATCTATCTTAGGACCTCCTGGATATCCTAATCCTATTGCTCTTGCAACTTTATCATAAGCCTCTCCTGCTGCATCATCTCTTGTTTGACCTAATACCTCATATTCTCCATAATCCTTTACATGAACTATAAAAGTATGTCCTCCTGATACAACTAATGATACAAATGGTGGTTTTAAATCATTATATTCTAAATAATTAGCACTTATATGTCCTTCTATATGATTAACCCCAATTAAAGGTTTATGAGTAGCATATGCTAATCCTTTTGCATATTGTAATCCTACTAATAGTGCTCCAACTAAACCAGGTCCATATGTTACACCTATTGCATCTATGTCATCTAATGTTACACTAGCTTCTTCTAACGCTTCTTTAACGACACTATCTATAACTTCTATGTGCATTCTAGATGCTACTTCTGGCACAACTCCTCCATATATAGTATGAGTTGCTATCTGAGAAGATATTATATTAGATAATACTTCTCTACCATTTTTTATTACTGCTGCTGATGTTTCATCACAACTTGATTCTATTGCTAAAATTAATTTTTCTTCCATTATTTATTCCTCTTTTTCTAAATTATACATATTTATATGTTCGAAAAATATTTTAAATTATTTTTATTATACATTCAACATTATCTTATTATATAATAATTATACTAACTATAATACTACATTTTTTATTAAGAAAATTTAATTATTTTCTTAAATATATATTTTTTTACGGAGGCTTTTATGTGTCATTATGCTAAAGTTATAGTTTTAGGTTCGCCTATAACTAAATCTAACTTCAAATTACATAATAAAAATGGTAGAGCTATTCTTCCTAATAGTTCAGGTAAATATCATGATAGATATGCTCTATATGAAGAAGAAATCTCATATACAGCAAGATTACAAAATCCAAATACAGTACTTGAAGAAAGTTTAATTGCAATACTTAGAGTTTATTATAAAAGTGAAAAGAGACATCCTGATACAATAAATATAACCAAAAGTATATTTGATGGAATTGAAAAGAGTGGACTTATAGTTAATGATGCTCAAATACGAAGAATTATAACAGAGGAATATTATGATAAAGAAAATCCAAGGTTTGAATTAGAATTATATGCTGAAAGTATATATAACATTAATTATTCAATCGAAAAAAATTCAACTCCTCTAACCCCTAAAATATACACATCATTAAAAAAAGATATTACAAATAATAGTTCTTCTAGAAGTAGTGAAATATGTGCAACTAAAGATAAAATATTATGTTCTATTTGTAATAAAAAAACTGATGATTATGTAACTGGTAATAATGGAAAAACTATAATATGCAAAAAATGTTTAAGAAAAATGCTGTGAGGTGATAATAAATATGTCTTATGATCTTGTTCTTATTGGAGACAGCTTGGTATTTGGATATGGCGTTCCATACAATAATAGCTTTGCCTATAAATTATCAACATCATTAAACGTTACTGTTACAAATAAAGGAATAAATGGTGATACTACTATATCAATGTTAGATAGATTCTATACAGATGTTATTTTATATAATCCAAAATATATTTTTGTAATGGGTGGAACTAATGACTTATTACTTGGGAAATCTGTAACTAGTATAATCGAAAATATAGAATTAATGATATTGGATGCAAAAAAAATTTCAGCTAAAACTTATATAGGCATTCCACCTTGTATAATTAAAGATTTAGCTGAAAGATTGTTTATGCCTTCTGATTTTTATACTTATGCAGAAAATTCCTTACCAATCTTAAAAAATGAACTCATAAAATTATGCTCTAAACATAATGTGCAATATATTAATTTTTATGACATTACCTTTAATAATAAAAGTAACATATTTGTAGATGGAATACACTTAAATGCAATTGGAAATAATCTGATGTACAAAGAGTTCTGTAGAGTTTTTAGTTAAGACTTTCTAAATACTCTACCGCACTTCTTCCAGCTTCTAGTCCATCTATATCTTTATACTTAAGGGCATCCATTCCATATATCATATTTCCACATGCAAATATACCTTTTATTGAAGTTTCATATTTATTTAACTTTAGCATATATTTATCATTTGCAACTTGTATTGATGTTTTCTTTGTTATGCTTATCTCTGGGATATATGCAACTGATAGTATTAAAGAATCACATGAAATTACATATTCTTTCTTTTTATCTCGAGATACAACCTTTATGCCATCTATTCTATTTTTGCCATATATCTCTTTTATCTTATAATCATGTATTACATTAACATCAAATTGTTTAAAAACCTCAGTAAAATATTCATTTATCTTAAAACCATTATCTTCTTTTATGATAACAGCACTTATCTTAGAGCCTTCTAGAATCAGTCTTCTAACAAGTGATAAAGCCCAATTACTATTAGCAACCACTACACAATTTTTACCTGGAAGATGTCCTTCTAGATTAATAGTCTTCTGAGCATTACCTATAGTATATATTCCTGAAAACTTATTAAGAGGAATATCTATGCTACCAGTTAATTTCTCCCTGCATCCAGTTGCAAGAATAATTGTCTTTCCTTTTATTTTATTTACTCCTTCTTTTGGATTAACATATGTAATTACCTTATCATCAGATATCTCAAGTACTTCTGTACCTAATTTCTTTTCAACTTGTTTAATCTGTGTCTCCATAAATGAAATGTATTCTGGTCCTGTCAATTCAGCCCCTAAAAGTTTTTTTCCATATATATTAGAAATACATTGGTTCAATATTCCACCTAAATTTTGTTCTCGTTCTATTATTAATATTTTGTTTATATTATTCTGTAATGGAACTATTGAAGCTGTCATGCCAGCCATTCCACCGCCGATTATTACTATATCATATTCTTTCACGATTATATCCTCCCATACTTAACAATTATATCATATTAACTTTTGGTAAACACCATTTTTAATATAATTTTTTGTTGTATAATAATATTAGTAAATATTTCAAATACAAAAAAAGAAAGTGGTGATTTAATTATGCCAGACTTTGAAACACTTTTTATAACTCATATAGATTTAATAATTTATATAATTGGATTATTAGGAATATGCTTAGGTATATATCTTATTTGTACCAAATTTAATAAACGAAATTGGTTTTTTTCATTAATTACATCTTTAATACTTGCAATATCTATAATTTTGATAAGTACAGGTGGTATTTCTACTTTTCTTAAGAAAAAATCTGATGAAAAAGCTATTGCAGCAGCAACTAAAAAAGAGAAAGAAAATGAAACTGCCATTAATACTAGTGTAAATTCTTCTGAGAATGATAAACAAAATAATTCTGATTCACCTGACACAAACACTGTAAAAACTTCAAATAGCAAATCTTCTTCAAATACTCCTAAGCATTTAGATGAAGTTTCTTTTGAATATAAAATTAAAAATTCTCAGTGCTATATACTTATATCTAACTATACTGATAAAGTATTTAATGGTTCAGTTAGTGTAACAGTAGGTGGTTCAACTACTAGTCTTCCAATTAGCAATTTATTACCTAGCAAAAGAAGTAATTATACAATTCCTTCAAATAATGCAACAGAAATAAGTGATTATAAACTAGATGGAACATACTCTGATAAAGCTACTTCTACTCAAAAATATGCAATATCTTCTATGGGAACTGGAAATGGATATTTTAGATTTGAAGTAATTCCAACTAGCTATGACGAAGAAACATTAAAATCTATATGTAAAACTTTCAAATCAACTTATTCTAGTGACAAATGTAAAGGTATATTAATATACTTCTTAAATGAAAATGCTTCTACTTTAGATAATTCTTATGCAGAATATTATTGTAATAACGAAGGAACAACTTCTCAATTAGTTATTTATTCAACTAATCAAAAAATAACAATTGATTAACTTATTTAATAAAACCAAAAATTAAATATCAGTTTCTAAAAAGTAAAAAGTGTCAACATGCTACTCTAAACATGCTGACACTTTTATTTATATTATTATAACTTTTATTATTTTCCTGCTATTGTTAATCCTTCAACTATACAAGAAGGTGATCCAATATTATTAAGTGGGAACTTTAGATCACTTCCTATTTTCCTTATATTCTTTAAGACATCGAAGAAATTCCCTGCAACTGTGATTTGTTCTATTGGAAAATCCTTCTTCCCATTCTTTATATAAAATCCTTTTGCAGCTAATGAAAAATCACCAGTAATAGAGTTTGCACCTGCATGAAGTCCTGAAAAATCAGTTATAAGAACCCCTTCCTTTACATCTTGTAATAAATCTTCAAGTGAATTTGTTCCCTTATCTATATAGAAATTAGTAGGTTGTATGCCTACTGGTGATGCATAAGATGCTTTAAATCCGTTTCCAGTAGTTTTTACACCTGCTTTATTAGCAGTTTTTAAATTGTGTAATAATGTTATTAGCTCTCCTTTAGAGACTATATCTTTTCTAAATGAAGCTACTCCTTCATCATCAAATGGAGTTGATGCTAAACCTCCTTTTAATAAAGGATCATCTATTATAGTCAATATATCTGAAGCTATTTTTTCTCCTTCTTTATCTTTTAGTAGAGATAATCCCTTTTGTGCTGAATCAGCATCAAACACATCTACAAATGCATCTAATAAAGACACCATAGCTTCATTATAAATAACTGTTTTATAACTACCTGACTTTATAGTTGTTCCCCCTATTCTAGATAGAGCTTCTTCAACACCTTCTTTTACTATCTTATCTGTATCGACATCTTCTATTGACTCAGCTATAGTATACCCAACAGCATCATATTTTTGACCATTTTCTTCTACTATAGGAACTACATAAGCTGTTAGCATATTATTCTTACTTACTAACTCTAAGCCTTTTGTATTATATATTCCATATTTGCTAGAACCATATCCAACAGAACATCCTCCTATATTAACTACCTTTGGAGAATATTCCTTTGTTTTTTTCTCTAACTCTAAAGCAATATTTATAAGCTTATCTACCTCTATGTTTTCTAATGCCTTTGAATAATTATTAACCTCAGGGTATTCTTTATCTCCTTTATAAATAAATTGCTCATCATCACTTTCTATAGTCCTTGCACATTCTATTGCATTCCTTACAAGCATTTTTATAGCATCTTCATCCATTATTTCTGTATAAGAATAACCCATTTTTTTATTATACATTCCTCTAAAAGAAATTCCAAAGGTAGTATTTAAATTATACTTATCTACTTCTTGTTCATATGCTGTTATATTAATACTTTCTCTATCTATATAATATATTTCACATTCATCAAATCCTTTGTTTTTAGCTTCTTTAAATAGTTTTTCTTTAAACTCCAAAAATTCCATATCCATCACTCCTATCTACCACCTACTGTAATTTCACTTACTCTAATCATAGGTTGACCTACATTAACAGGTATACTTCCTGATGACGATCCACACATTCCTTGGGCTTGAGAAAGGTTATTTCCTACCATATCTATATTCATTAATACTTCTTCACCTTTTCCTATAAGACTTGCACCTCTTACAGGTTCCTGAATTTCTCCATTTTTCACTAGATAACCTTCTGCTACTGCAAAATTAAATTCACCAGTTACAGGATTAACAGATCCTCCTCCTAATTTTTTTGCATACAATCCTTCTGACATAGATTTTATTATATCCTCTGGATTATCTTTACCAGCAGCTATATAAGTATTTGTCATTCGTGAAGTTGGAGCATATTTATAACTCTGTCTTCTTGAATTACCTGTTACCTCCATATTCATTCTTCTACCATTTAGTTTATCTATCATATAAGATTTTAATATACCATCTTCTATTAATATATTCTTGTTAGATTTATTTCCTTCATCATCTATATTTATAGAGCCCCATGAATTAGGTATAGTTCCATCATCTATTGCTGTTACTAATGGTGAAGCTATCCTCTCTCCTAATCTTCCTGCGAATACAGAATTACCTTTAGCAACAGATGTAGCTTCTAATGAGTGTCCACAAGCTTCATGAAATAAAACGCCTCCAAAACCATTATCTATTGCAACCATCATTTTGCCTGCAGGACAATTCTTTGCATTAAGCATGGTTATAGCAGTTCTTGCTGCTTCCTTTGCATATGCTTCTACATCTATTTCATTAAATACTTCAAAGCCTTTACATCTTCCAGGTCCTTCAAAACCAGTTTGATTTTCACCATTTCTAGAGGCAATGGCATTTATTCCAATCCTAGTTCTTATTCTCCTATCTTCAGTAAATAATCCATCACTATTTGCTATAAGTATATTTTGATCTTTATCTGCATATGAAATACTTACTTGAGATATATCTGAATTATAGTCTTTTGCTGCAATATATGCCGATTTCATGACTTTAACTTTCTTAGAATAATCAACAGCATTTGGATATAATTCTATTGGATGATTATTATTAAATTTATAATCATTTGTTATAATTATTTCTTTTTCATCCTTAATACTGCCTAATGCTAATGCTGCCTTATAAGCAGTATCTAAAAGAGCTTCTAAACTATTATTATTAGTATATCCATATACACATTTTAGTCCTTTGAATATCCTTATACCTACTCCATAAGTTCGACCGCCTAATGCATTTTCAATTTTATTATCTATTAAACTAATAGAATTACTTATACAGTCTTCTTCAAATATTTCAGCAAAATCTCCTCCTGTAATTAAACATTTAGACAATACTTGACTAGCTATATTTTTTGTTATCATTTTTTTCACTCCTATTCTATCCTACAATTTTGCCTCTTTTTGATAACACATTATCCCATTTGTTAACATAAGAATCTTCACACCATTGAGCCATTATTACACTTTCTTTATCTTTTAAATTAATTTTTGATAATGGTTTATCTTTAAGTCTACCATTTTCAATTTCATAAATTTCAATTTCTTCAGTTGTTATTACAATAGCCATTGTTCCATCAGGAGATGTATATGCATCTACTAATAATGGTATTTCAGCTTTTAAAACTTTCCATGGTATTACTAGTGTATCATAACTACATAGTGTCTCATTTATTTTTATTCCAAGTGGAAAATCTATTGGTTGATTATTAGAATTATTATCAGATATTCTTCCCTTTAACGCCCAAGTTCCATTTGTTCTATATATTGTAAAGTTAGAATAATCAACATCTTCATTATAATCAGCTCTTTTTTTAGATTCTAATTTATAATAAGCCGATTTATAACTTTTAGCAAAGGTACTTGCATCACTTGGGAATATATCTTGAATATCTATTCCTTTTTCTGTTACCGCACTATCTATAGGTAATACCTTATATACAGATTTATTTATATTTGATATGTTTGATTTTTCTTCAATTGCAACATAATTATTGCCTATATAATTAATCATAAGTCTAATATCTGTATTATTTTGAATTATTGTTTCTTCAGATTCTTTTGTAGCATTATCTGCAATATTATTCTCATTATATTCTATACTATCAGGTTCTAATAATTCTACATATATATTTTTCTCACTATCTTCTATTTCTCTTGTTCGTAATGTCCATAACCCTGTAGTTCTAGGAATAATTATATTAGAATTTTCTCTAATTGGTTGAATTTGTCCTGATTTTGTACATATCCACAAAGTTCTGTATTTTTCTCTTAACTCCCCTTCATCATCTTCACTAGGTACCTTTAAACCTAACAATATTCCTTGAGATGAATAATTTTTTTCATCATATTGACTTGAAGCTTTGTTTTTCTTATCTAATACTTCCTTTTTGTCTTTAGCATCTTTTTTTATTATATTAAATAAGATACCTTGATAATACAAATATGACTTATTATCATTTTCATTAATTATCTCACATAATAAATTATTATCATAAGTAATTGAATAAGTCTTAATCTCATTATAATTAAATCCTAAATCTTTCATTGTGATTTTTGCTTCATACGATATTTCATAATCCAAATCCACATATTTTAATTTATAATTTACTTTATCATATTCCTGTCCACCAATGGATATCATATTATTTTTTATATAAACTGGAGCTGCAAGTACTTCACATATAGCTTCATTAGTAGCTATATTTTCATCTAATATTTTATACCCATTAGTTTCCCAATTACCATCTATATCTAATTTTTTATTATTAGGTGCTTCTATTCCTATAGAATCTCCTTCTCGCTGAAAAGAACATCCTATAAGTATTATTGAAAATAATATTAATGACATTAATTTTATTATTTTTTTCATAATCATAAGCCCCTTTCATTAGGTATAGATATACTAACCTTTGTTCCAATATTTTCTTTACTTTCTATAAGGAAGCTTCCATTATGTAACTTTATTAACTCATCACATATAGATAATCCAATACCATTTTTAGATTTTGCATTCTTGCCTTTATAAAATTTTTCTTTTACTCTTGGTAAATCTTCTTCTGATATTCCACATCCATTATCTTCAACCACAATCTTTAATAAATCTTCATCATTATAAAAGTGAAGTTTTATAGTGCCTCCTTTATTAGTAAACTTAAAGGCATTGTCTAAAATGTTTATTATTACTTGTTTCATTTTATTTATATCAATATATGCATATTTTTGTTTTAAATCACTAGATATAATAAAATTTATATCTCCATTGTTAGCTTTTTGCAACATCAAATTATCTAAAAAATCAATAAACAATCTAATATCTGTTTTTTCTTTATTTATAATTACTTTACCTCTTTGTAATCTCGAAAAATCTAACAATTCTTCTACCATATTTCCTAATCTATCTGATTCCTTTTCAATTATATGAAGTCCAGTTTTTAGAGTAGCTTTATCTGTACTTTCATCATCTAAGGTTATAGCCCAACCTTTTATTGAAGTAAGTGGTGTTCTAAGTTCATGAGATACAGATGAAATAAACTCATTTTTTAATTCGTCCTTCTTTAATAATTCTTCAGCCATTGAATTCAATGTTTCTGCAAGATTACCTATTTCATTATCCTCTCTGATTATACTTCTTACTTTTAAGTTACCAGATGCCATTTCATTTGCTACACCTGTTAATTCTGTTATTGGTTTTATTATACTTTTTGCAATTACCAAACTTACAATTGCTCCTATAAACATTCCAATAGCAGATATTCCTACAAAAACATACATTATCATATGTATTTCTTTATCTACATTCTCTAATGATATTATATATCTAAGCACACCAACTATTTCATTATTTACTTCTATAGGCATAGATATAGCCATTACATTATAATCACAATAACTAACTTCTCCAATCCATCGAGCTGTATTTCCACTTATAGCTTTATTAACATCACTATAGATATTTTTATCATTTACTCCTATGGAATCCATAAGTATATTTCCTCTTTTATCATATACTTGCACTTCTGCATCTGTTTGATTCCAAAAAGAATCTACATTATCATAAATATTTTCTTTCAATGTTGATGCTGTAAAATATTTATTATAAAATGCTATTGCTGTTTTCATTTGGTTACTTAAAACCTTTTCTGAATTATCATAATAATAGGTCTTTACAGCAAAAATAAGTAATACATCTAATACAATTATGCTTAGAAATATTACTAATAAGAAACTTATTAATAATCTCTTTTTTATACTTTTCTTATTTTTCATATCTTACTATTCCACCTATATCCTTTGCCCCATACTGTCTCTATATATTTAGGATTTGATGCATCATCTTCAATCTTATTCCTAAGTCTTCTTATATTAACATCTATTATCTTAGGATCTCCAAAAAAATCTCTTCCCCATACTGTGTTAAGCAATTCATCTCTAGTAAATGCTTTATTAGGATTTTCTATAAATAACTTCATTATCAAATATTCCTTAGGAGTTACATCTAATTCTTGTCCATCTTTTAATAGTTTTTGTGAATATAAATCTATAGTAAATCTTCCTTGTTCTACAATATTATTTCTATCTTTTTGGTTGTTATCCATCCTTCTGAGTATAGCTTTTATCCTAAGTACTACTTCTAATGGATTAAATGGTTTTAATATATAATCGTCAGCTCCATATTCTAACCCCATAATCTTATCTATATCTTGACCTTTTGCTGTAAGCATTATTATTCCCATATCTTTATATTTACTTCTTAATTCATTACATACTTGAAATCCATCTATTCCTGGAAGCATAACATCTAATATTGCTAAATCAGGTCTCTCACTAGATGCTAATTCTAATCCTTCTTCTCCAGTTCCTGCTTCGATTACTTCAAAATTGTTTCTTTTTAAATTTATCTTCAAAAATCCTCTTATACTTTCTTCATCTTCTACTAATAATATTTTTGCCAAACCCCTTTTACACCTCTCAACATATATTTCTCTATTATTCACACATAAAATTAAAAAATACATTATAATTTCCTATAAAACAAAAAAATAGAGAGAAAACATTGTTTCTCTCTTATTATACTACATATACATTGCTTTATTAAAGAAAAAATTGGCTCCGCGGAGAGGGCTCGAACCTCCAACCTATCGGTTAACAGCCGAGTGCTCCACCATTGAGCTACCGCGGAATATTTATTCTGAAAGAATATATCATATATTAATTTTAATTGGCTCCGCGGAGAGGGCTCGAACCTCCAACCTATCGGTTAACAGCCGAGTGCTCCACCATTGAGCTACCGCGGAACATTATTAATAAAGAATATATTATTCTTTCAAAATTGCACATAGTATATAATTAATATTCTTTTTTATTGGTCAAGCCCTCGACCTATTAGTATCAGTCAGCTAAATATGTTACCACACTTACACCTCTGACCTATCAACCTTGTGTTCTTCAAGGGGTCTTACTAGCTTATGCTATG
>NZ_JAHLQH010000033.1 GCF_018918325.1 Clostridium sp. MSJ-8
GAAAATGAAGGTTTTAATAATCAGAAAAATATTAGATATGATATTACACATGCTTGTTCACTAGATAATAATGCTATGAAAAATCATTATTTATTAGTGCAAATAGCAGATATAATAAGGCAACTTCTAGAAAACGGTAGCGAAGCTATTAAGAAGTTAAGATTGGGGATAAAAGAAATATCTTCAAGATTGTTAGAATCTTTTCGCCGAGACCCCCTAACAACTGAAGATATAACCTACATAGATAAGCGTACAAAAATATGCTTACTCTGATATAAATTTTACCAAAGGAGATGATAAAATAAAAGACTTATTAAGAAAATAATTAATAAAAATTTTTAGAAAGCTTTAAGTAGCTTTAACTTATCGTTTTTTAAAAAACGAGCAAAGATAAATTTTCATAATTTTCAGACAATTTAAAGGCAAGATTATGAGATTTTTATTCAATATAAATAAATTTAATCTTTACCGCTGAAATCTATATTAAATAGTTTTTAACGCTATTCTTTTATGCTATACTTAAAATTAAAGTTAAAATGTAGGCGGTGATTAAAATTAACATAAAATCTATTATTAGTATTATTGCTAGTAAAATAACAATTTTTTTATCTAAACACATACTTAAAGGTGGAACTACTTTTCCAGGAACTATTGCATTAAAAATCGATAAAAATATCCTTAAGACAGTATCTAAAGGATATAAAACAATTTTAGTTACTGGTACTAATGGGAAAACTACTACTACTAGTATGATTACTAATATTCTTAAAGAACAAGGATATGATGTAATAACAAACAATACAGGTGCTAATTTATTCCGAGGTATTGTAACATGCTTTATTGACAATTACAGATTATTCAATAAAAGAACTAATTGTTATGCTGTTATAGAAGTTGATGAAGCTAATGTTAAGTTCGTAACTGAATATATATCTCCTGAAATCATTACAATAACTAATCTATTTAGGGATCAATTAGATAGATACGGCGAAGTTTATAGCACTTTAGAAAAGATTTTAGAAGGTGTTCACAAAACACCTCATACTAAACTTATATTGAATGGTGACGATTCATTATTTGGTAACTTAGATCTTAAAAATCCTGTTATATATTATGGTTTTAACAAAGGAATTACTTCTAATGCATCAATAGAAGTAAATGCAGATGCAAAGTTCTGTAAATTCTGTAAGTCTCCTTATGAATATAATTTCATAACATATAATCATTTAGGTGACTTTTATTGTCCTCATTGTGGATACAAAAGACCTAAACTAAGTTACCATGTTGATGATATAATAACTCTTGCAGCAGATTACTCTACTGTAAGAATTAATGAAACTGAAGTTACTATCAGTCAATCAGGTGCGTACAATATATATAATGGTTTATGTGCCTTTGCTATCACAAAAGAATTAGGTGTATCAAATAAAACTATACAAGATTCTTTGTCTAAACAAGACTCAAGCTTTGGTAGACAAGAAGAAATTGTAGTTAAGGATAAATCAGTTAAAATTATATTGGTTAAAAATCCTGCTGGATATAATCAAGCAATCGATACATTATGTTTAAATAAAGAACCTTTTTCAACTGTGTTCTTCTTAAATGATAATTATGCTGATGGTCAAGATGTATCTTGGATATGGGATGTTGAATTTGAAAAATTAAATACTTTACCTATAAAAGATATATTTATATCTGGAATAAGAATGTACGATATGGCAGTAAGGTTAAAAACTGCTGGATTAAATCAAGATAATTTCTATATAGAAGCTGATTATGCCAAATTAACTTCTTTAATAGAAAATGCATCTACTAATAGAGTATATGTTCTAGCAACATATACAGCTATGATTAATTACAGAAAATATCTTTACTCAAAGGGATATATAAAGAAACTATGGTAAATCTAAAGGAGGCTACAAAAATGGATTTAAATATATGTCATCTATACCCAGACTTGTTAAATGTATATGGTGATGTTGGTAATATACTTATACTAAAAAATAGAGCTGAAAGCAGAAATATAACTGTCAATGTATATAATGTTTCGTTAAACGAAAAATTTGATAAAGATTTATATGATATAGTTTTGTTTGGTGGTGGCCAAGATTATGAACAATCTATAGTTTCAGAAGATTTAAAAAGCAATAAAAAAGAAGCCTTAACTAGTTATATAGAAGAAGGAAAAGTTCTTATTGCTATCTGTGGTGGCTATCAATTATTAGGTAAATATTATCGTGCTCCTAACGGAGAAAAATTAGAAGGATTAGGAATTCTAGATATATACACAGAAGGTGGAGATAAAAGATTCATAGGTAATACTATAATATATAATAAAGAATTTGACGAAACATATGTAGGATTCGAAAATCATTCAGGTAGAACATATATAAACAATTTAAAGCCACTAGGAAAATGTATTGAAGGTTATGGAAATAATGGTGAAGATGGTTATGAAGGTTGTATATACAAAAATGCATATTGTACTTATTTTCATGGTTCTCTTCTATCTAAAAACCCAGAACTTGCAGATAGATTCTTAAAAATAGCATTACAAAATAAATATGGATCAATAGATTTACCTGATATATCAAATGATTTTGAATTAAAAGCTAAACAAACTATAATAGATAGATTTAATAATAAAAGTAAATAATTTTTATATTTAATTTAAATTGACACTTTAATGACACATTAAATTCTTATAATAATAACTGTAAAGTAAATATAGTTTATTATTTACCCCTTATTATTTAATCATTTTATCCCCCTAAAATGATTAATCCGCCACATATCTTATCCCCTATTAAGATATGTGGTTTTTCTTTACTCTTTAAGAAATTATATTTTGTTTGTAGTTGTAGCTAAGTATCTTAAATATATTTTTAAGATTTAATTTTATTCACTTTACATTTCATAATTTTTAATTGTAATTATATTGTTATTAAAAATTATAAATGATATACTATATACGAATTTTAAACAATAATTTTAGAGATGGGGAGATTTATAGTGACAAAAAAAATTACATTAAGAACAATTACTTTAGCTCTTTCTCTAATCTTATTAGCACCATTTACTAATAGTGTTTTAGCGGCCACTGAACCTGAGATAGTTTCTGAAGCAGCTATAGTTATGGACTATGAGACTGGAGAGATAGTATACGAGAAAAATGCTAACGAACAAATGTACTTAGCTAGTACTAGTAAAATAATGACTTCATTATTATTTGCTGAAAATGCTAACAAGAAGGATTCTATTCCTTATACAGAAGAAGCATTAGCACAACCACCTTATACAATGAATAGCGAGCAAATGGGACCTGCTGGAAAGAGTTTTTCTGTTGGAGACACTTTAAGCGGTGATACATGCATGAAAGAATTACTATTATTCTCTGGTAATGATACTGCATATATGATAGCTGATTATGTTGGTGGAACTAGTGAAAAATTCGTACAAATGATGAATGATAAAGCAGCAGAATTAGGATGTACTAATACTCACTTTGAAAATCCTAATGGACTTCCTATTAACGGATCAGATGTTAATTATTCCACTGCTTACGAATTAGCTCTTATAACTAAGGTTGCTTTTGAAAATGACTGGATTCGAGAAACTATGCAAACAGCAAAGACAAGAGTTACTTTACCACAAGATACTATAATAGATCTTGAAAACAGAAATACAGAACTAAATAAGAATGGAAATATAGGTGGTAAAACAGGAGTAACTGATGCTGCTGGAACTTGTTTTGCTGGTGTCTATGAACGAGATGGAAAAAAATATCTTGCAGTTACATTAAAATGTGATAGAAATGATAATTCTCAAAGATTCGTAGATTTGAATTCTATGTTAGATTATGCAGAAAAAGCTAAAAGAACTGTCTACAAAAAATCAGGCACTAAAGTAGGTACTGCTAAGCTTTCTTATAAATTATTTAAATTCTTTGGTCCTAAAAAAACTATTGAAGTTCCAATAACATTATCAGAAGATGCTATGTTATATGACACTGATACAAATAATTCAGAAGCTAAAATATCTTATGCTAATTCTAAGAAAAGTGCTTGGGATGTTGCATCAGACAATAAAGTAAAAGCAACATTATCTGTAAGAAATTATTCTTCTGAAATAAAAGCTACTGCAGATATTACTACTGGTAAAATAATAAAAGCTAATTTAGGTCTTTATATTACAATATTAGCAGTAATTATAATAATTATTATACTTGTTGCAATAATAATAAAATTAATTAAAAATGCAGGTAATAGCAGAAAGAAAAACATATACGGAAGAAGACGTAGAAGATAATAATTAAAACATAATTTTAACTATAAAAAATAAGTTAGCTAAATGTATAAACTCTAGCGAGTTTACAACATTTAACTAACTTATTTTTTTATTAGAAACTCTTAATGGAATTATGTAATTTATGAAAACACTTAATATTAATTTTATTCTTTTTAATAAAACATACTATTATATATATTTCTTGAATTAAATAAATCACTAATATTAGAAACAATCGAATTTATTTGTATATCTACAAATATCCAATATATTATTCCTATTATTATATACATTATAAGAATTGCATATAAATTTTTGCTACCACTCTCACAGTTATTTTCATTTAAAGCATGAAAAACAATTATAATATTACTAACTACTGCCACAAGAGAAAGTACAGTTGTACATTGCATATTTATAAATGCTAATAATGCTGCTATAAATATAATTACTTTAGAATAAGCATATCCAGTAACTATAGTTTTTAACGAATCACTTATAGAGAATTCATTATTTTTAAATATTTTATTTACCACTAAAAACAATAGACCTATAGATACTGCTACAATAATTATGTTTAATATAAGCGAAGTTATTATTATTGAAGTAGTAGTTATAGATAATGCTCTATGTATCATTGATTCAATATAATTTCCAGTAGTACCTCTAAACATAGCACTATTTATTAATATACTATTAATAACTGTAATTATAAAAGCAAGTACTGCTATTCCTATATATGAAACATTATTTTTGTTTTTTAATTCTTTCACAGTATTTAATGGTGACTTTATTATTGACAAAAATTCTCCAAAAATTTCAGTAATTATATCTTTAAAGCTTGCTGTAGAAGACTCTTTTTCATATTTAACAATGCTTGTTATACTATTATCTAAATCTCCATTATCTATAGCACACCCACATTTATCGCAAAATTTTGCTCCATCCTCTAGTTTATTTCCACAATTAGTACAAAACATATTTATCTCTCCTATCTAAAATTATCTTTATTATAGTACTCATCGAAGTAATCATTATTATTTGAAACTTCGTTCTCATAAACAGTAAATTTGTCTTCATTTATATCATAATCCATATTTAAGTATATCTTATCATTTGTAATTCCTTCATAACTTATGGTTCCAAACACATGAAATTCATATGGATAATTTTTATCTACAATAATTTCATCTAAAATAAATGTATTAGCAATTTGTTTATCAATTTCTATTGTTTTTAATTCATTATTAATATCACAATATATCTCTTCACCTATAATTGAACTTTTTATCTCATCAATAGTAGGTTCCTTTACAGATATAGAGTTAGTTTCAATCATCGCATTAATATATCCATAGGAAACATCCACTGTTATTTGCCCCGTAAATGACAATTTATTAGAAATTCCTTTTACATTTCCTATTAATTTATAACTATTGCTTCCCACTGAAGTATTTGAAGACTCAAGATTTGTAAACTCAAATTCTGTTATGTCATCCGCACTTATGTCTTGCATAATTAATGAAGAATCACTAAATATAATCACTTCATTTTTACCTATTAATTGCTTTAAACCATTTAAAGCTTCTTTTGACTTTACTTCTTTATTTTGCTCAATCTCTATAGAATCATCACTTACATCTGTGCATGTCCATTTTTCGCCATTAAATTTTATATCAGCAACTATTTTTCTATTAATTTTTATTGCACCATAATCACCTTGTACTGTTCCTGTTACATTATAAATAGTACCATTTGCATTTACACATTCTTTTTTTAACTTAACACCTTTAAGCATATCTTTAGTTATTGTTGAAGAATTTTCTCCATAACTAGCAATAAGTTTCTTCATAGTGTCACTATTTAATTCTTCTTTTATATTAAAAACTGCTTTATTAGTATTTGGTGTAATATAATCTTTAAACCATTTATTTTTCTTTATTGGCTCCCCTAAATATGTCTCTAGCTTTGAACTATTAGTAACCTTGTTATAATTTATTGTTATTGGAATTGTTAGTGTATATCCCTTTTCCTCTATTGTTACAGATGCATTAGCACTATAATAATATATACCATTTTCTTTCTCTGTATTCTTCTTTTCTATTTTAACATTCTTTATATTTTTTTTAGTTAATTTAACATCAATTGCATCGACGTAAATTACTTCTCCAATTAAATCCTCTTTAATTTGACTTATAGAAACATTTTTATTTTTATAATTATAACCAAATAAAAGACAACCACCCATTACTATAAATAAAGCTAAAATACCAATTATTATTTTTTTATTTGATGAAAGCTTAACTTTATTTTTTTTATTTTCTTGTATGGTTTCATCACTTATAGTTTTTTGTATTAATCTAGCATTTTTCACCAGTTTTCTACCACACTTAGCACAAAATTTTGAAGAATCTAGATTCTCACTACCACAATTCCTGCAAAACATCTCTTATCTTCCTTTCTTCTTTATAGTATTATTAAAATATTACTTTTTTAGTTTATATTATTTATCCTATCTTGTCTATCTTTTACAACAATAACAAAATAAATATTGGAATATATTTTTTTGATTACTTATCTTTTCAGTTAATTAATATCAAATTATTGCTTTATGTAAAATAATATTATTATAATGAAAAATCCAATGTTATTTGATAATGCTAATATTATGATTTTCTTTTTTTAGTATCAATATTATTGATTTGAATAAATATTGATAATTAAAATATAATAGCATTAGTTCAGTAACCTATTGTTCCATATTATTCATACTAATCTGTAATTCTTCATGGTTATATCATTCTATATCTACCTATAATTCTAACCTTAACAATAATGGTTACTTCCACTAAGCTTATTATATTTTAATTATTTAAGCGTTATGGTGATTTTTAGTGTATCTGTATTATTTCAAGTATCTTAAGTATTCAGTAATTCTTACTTTTAAAAAATTATCTAATATTTTTTGGATTACTTATTTTTTCAGTTAATTAATATCAAAATTATTATTGATTTAAGTAAATAGTATTATAGTGAAAAATCCAATGTTATTCTTTTTACGTTAATATTATGATTTTCTTAATTAGTATCAATATTATTGCTTTCATTATAATTAAAATATAATAGCATTAGTTTTAGTAACCGATTGTTCTATATTATTCATACTACCCTTTAATTCTTCATGGTTATATTATTCTATATCTACCTATTATTCTAACCCTAACAATAATGGTTACTTCCACTAAGCTTATTATATTTTAATTATTCAAGCGTTATGGTGATTTCTACTATATCTATATTGTCAGTAAATATCTTAAGTCTTATGTATTTCTAGAAAAAAAAATTAAGGTAGCGTTTAAAATGTTGTACTGTTTGAACGTTAGTGAGTTTACAACATTTAGCTACCTTAATTTTTTATATTCAGAAATACTTAATGAAATTATGCTATTTATGAAAACATATAATATTGATACTAATAATAAACATAATATTATGCAAACCAAATAACATTGGATTTTATACATATTATATTATTTGCTTAAACATATAATTTTGATATTAATTATTGAATATTATCTTCGCTTTTTTTTCTTTTTTGCAACTGAATATCCAAATGACCCTAATGGCTTAGCATTAAGTCCATAATATTCTCCATGATTATAGCATATAAGATTAGCTTTATTAAAGTTTATCTTTCCATCATCTTCTATTATATTTTCATCTACTTTAACATTTACAACTTCCAATAGAAATAAATCATGAGTACCTAATGAAGTTATAGATTTCACCTTACATTCAAGAGCTACTGGTGATTTATCTAAAGAAGGCGTAGCTATCTTAACTCCTTTATTAAGCTTTAAACCAAAGTGCTTAATCTTATCTTCTTTTCTTCCAGAACGAACCCCACAATAATCTACTATCTTAACCATATCACGACTAGGTAAATTAACTACACATTCCATAGATTCTGATATATATTCATGTGATAATCTCTCTGGTCTAACTCCCATTGCTAATATAGGTTCTTTAGTACATACTGTACTTATCCAACCTACTGTAAATATATTTACTTTTCCTTCTTTATTCTGTGAAGTTACTAATACAACAGGTGTAGGATTAAGCATAACACTTCCCTTAAAATCTATCTTACTCATATAAAAATTACTCCTTAAACATAAAATCACTTACAGAATTATAGCATATATAGAAAAACCTTGTCTAATTATTATTAGCAATAATTATTTGTCCTATAGATATTCCACCATCATTACATGGTATATTATGATGTGTAAGAACTTTAAAATTATTTCGTGACAACCCTATACAAGTATTTCTTAATAAAAAACTATTTTGGAATATACCTCCACTTAAAGCTACAGTATTTATTTTATATTTATCTCTAAGTAATATACACATCTTAATAATATAATTAGTTATAGTTGAATGGAATTTCTGTGATATTATAGGTATTGATACTTTCTTATCAATGTCCTGCAAAATACACCTAATTATATTTATAGGTGACATAGTATACATATCATCAACACATTCTATATCTATTGTATATCCTTCTATTAATTCATATGATTCTATTGCTGATTCTAATGCTATAGCTGCTTCTCCTTCAAACCTAGAATGATGACATAAGCCTATAATTGATGCTACAGCATCAAACATTCTCCCCATACTACTAGAAAGATATGAGAATGAAGAATGTTTCAACATCTTAAATATAACCTCATAATTTCCTTTATAATATTTATTAATAATATCTTTCTTAATTCTACTATCTTCTATTTCATGAAGATATGATAATGCCATCTTATCACCATCTCTTAATGAATCATCTCCCGCAACAACATTAACGTACTTTAAATGTCCAACACGATTATATGTACTATAATCAGTTATCATAAACTCACTTCCCCATATACAATTATCATCTCCGTAACCTGTACCATCAAAAGCAACACCTATAACTTTATCCGAGTAATTATTATCAATCATACAACTTACTATATGAGCATGATGATGTTGAACAGCTTTTACAGGAATATTATATTGATAAGCTATACTATTAGTAACAAATTTAGGATTTCTATCACATGCTATTAGCTTAGGTGATATGTGAAATAACTTCATATATCTTTCTACATTATCTTTAAGCCTTTTTATTACTTTAGGATTATCAAGATCTCCATTATGAGGTCCCATATATATATAATCCCCTTTTGATATAGAAAATGTATTTTTCATATCACTTCCTAATGCTAATACCTCTCTAGAATTTTTCATATATATAGGTATAGGTACATATCCTCTTCCCCGTCTAGTTACATATATATCTTCAAACTCACACTTCACTATAGAATCATCAAGTGGTAGCACTATCTCCCTGTCATTATTTAAAAAATAATCAACGAAAGAAGATAAATTTTTTATTGCACTTTCATTCTTAAATTCTAATGGTAATCCTGATAAATTTCCTGATGTCATAATTAATGAATCAAAAGGAGCATTTTCAAATATTAATACATCTAGAGGAGTAGATGGCAGCATAAAACCAAGTAACTTGTTATTTGGTGCAATATTTCCTGGGAAATTGTCATTATTTTTTTCTTTAAGCAAAACAATTGGACGTGCTTTGCTTAAAAGCAATTTTTCTTCTGCCTCTGAAACATAGCAATATTTTTTTATAGTTTCAATATTCTTAGCCATCAAAGCTAAAGGTTTTGCAGGTCTATTCTTCCTATCTCGTAGTAATTTTACAACCTTTTCTTGAGTAGGTATACAAGCTAAATGATATCCTGCAACTCCTTTTATTGCCCATATCTTACCTAAATTTAAGGATGTTTGTAAAAAATCAATTAATGCTTTATTGTAACTAAAAGAATTAAACTCTAACCCTCTAGTTATATCTTCTGTAATATCAACACCATATCCATCAGATATGGATATACTAGGTCCACACTTCGGGCAACAATTAGGCTGTGCATGAAATCTTCTATTATCTATATTAGTGTATTCATCTGTACATGAATCACATTGAAGAAACGGATTCATAGTAGTAAACTTTCTATCGTAAGGCACCTCTTCTATTATAGAAAACCTAGGTCCACAGTTTGTACAATTAGTAAATGGATAATAATATCTATGATTTTTCTTATCTAAAACCTCTTTAATACAATCCTCACATATACATACATCAGGAGATATAAAAACATTAGTATCATTACTCTTTTCGCTTTCATGAATTGTAAATGAATCAAAGTTTTCACTTTCTACATCTTCAACTTCAAAATAATTAATTATAGCTAATGGGGGAGGATCATTTTTAACTTTATCTATAAATTTCTCTATATTTACACTAGCACCTTCAATATGAATAGTTACACCTGAAGTATCATTAAGTACCCATCCTTTTATATCAAATTCTTTTGCTATTTTACATACAAATGGTCTAAAACCAACTCCTTGAACTATTCCATTTATTTTTATCTTTTTCGATGTAGTTTTCATCTTCATCACCCTCTTTTAAATTTTCTTTTTTTACTCTCTAGGTAGTTACTCTAACATTACTTATATTCTATTAAAATATTTATCCATAACTACAAACAAAATATAATTTCCTAAATAGTAAAAAAAGCCGAATATTATCTCTAATACTCGACTTCTTTGTCTTATTTATTATTCTGAACGTAACGCTTCTACTGCATTTTTCTTTGCTGCCATTTTGGCTGGAATATAACCACCTAACATTGTTAACACTGTACTTACTACAACTAATAATATAGCATGCAATAATTGAAGATTAGCAACTCCTTCAAGTCCTGTTTTATCGCATATTACATTATTAATAGGGAATGTACAAGCCCATGCTATAACTATTCCTAAAACTCCTGAAAATACTCCTAATATACATGTTTCTGCATCAAACACTCTTGTAATGTCCTTCTTTCTTGCTCCTAGTGCTCTTAAAATACCTATTTCTTTAGTTCTCTCTAGAACTGATGTATAAGTAATTATAGATATCATTATTAAACTAACTATTAATGATATTCCTGCAAATGCAATTAATACAAGGGTTATAGCATCCATAATACCACTTGACATCTCTGATATTGTTGCAGCTAAATCAGTATACATAACAACATCTTTTTCATCTTTTCCTTGGTTATACTTATCTAGATAATCTGTAACCTTATCTTTTTTTTCAAAATCCTTTGGATATAACATTATCATAAATGGAGTTTCATTTCCACCTAAATATGATACAATTTGCTTCTTTGTTGCTGCATCCATCTCTTCCATAGACATTATATTATAACTAACTTCTTTTTGTGCTTTTACTATATCTGAGTTCATTGAATTATCAACTATATCTTGAACCAAATCATCACTATATACTATACCTTTTGCTAACAAACCAATCTTTACATCTTTCTTTAATCTTGCAATTCCTACTACCTTTAATGTCTTTGAATCACTCGAATTATACATTTTCTCATAATCTGTTCCAGGCATATATGTATTCATTTGAGTTTTAACATAATAATCATTATTAGTAATTAGCTTTAATTCAGTTCCCACTATATCTTCAAATTTGATACTATCTACATTATCAGTATTGAATCCAAGATTTTTTAGTATAGTATAATCTACTTTGTTCTCATTATCAACTATAAGAACTAAATCTGTCTTATTAGTTGGATATTCACCTGCTACAAGTTCATAGTTATCTTTAAGATATGAGTTACCATTCTCATTATCATCTAATTCCTTAGGATATGAGTATAAGCCCACATCTTGCATACTAGTCATACTAGATGCATTAGTTGCATCAGACGTAGTAGCTCCTGTAGATATTCCTGTTCCAACTGTAACTAGTTTATATTCATCATTAACTTTTCTTACAAGATTCATATTTACAGTTCTTGCATATCCAATACTTCTACATATATCTTTATCTATATTATTTACATAATTCATATAATCTTTTGTAAAATTATTTTCATGTATCATTTCATTTTTAGTGGAATCATACAGATATACTTCATCTGAATCTACATATTTAACATTTCCAGTCATAGTATCCATCATCTTATTTTGTTGCTCAGCCATTGTCTCTGAATCTATATTCATAGTTGATTGACTTATCATAATAGGCATTTCACTTAATGTATCACTCTGATATTTATCTATCTGTGTTTGAAATCCTGTGGATAAGCTTAAAATAAGAGCAATTCCTATAATTCCTATACTAGAAGCCAAAGCTGTAAGTATAGTTCTTCCTTTTTTAGTCCTTATATTATTAAAAGAAAGAGATAAAGCTGTAAAGAAACTCATGCTTGTTTTCTTCAGTTTAAACTGATCTTCTTTAGGTCTTTCTTGATGAGGATGTGTATCTCCTATTATTTTTCCATCTTTAAATTCTATTATTCTATCCGCATAATCCTTTGCTAATTCTGGGTTATGAGTTACCATTATTACTAACTTATCTTTTGCAATTTTCTTTATAAGATTCATAATCTGTATACTAGTTGCAGTATCTAAGGCTCCTGTTGGTTCATCACATAAAAGTATCTCTGGATTATTAGCAAGTGCACGAGCTATAGCAACTCTTTGCATCTGTCCACCTGATAATTGATTAGGTTTTTTATGAATATGATCTTTTAATCCAACCTCTTCTAAAGCTTCAAGTGCACGTTTATGTTTCTCTTGTTTAGATACACCGCTTAATGTCATTCCAAGTTCAACATTTGCAACTATACTTAAATGAGTAATTAGATTATAACTCTGAAATACAAATCCTATAGAATTATTTCTATAAGCATCCCAATCTTTTTCTGTAAAATCTTTTGTTTTTTTGCCTTTTATTATAAGATCACCTGAATCATATCTATCTAATCCTCCTATAATATTAAGACAAGTTGTTTTTCCTGATCCACTAGTTCCAAGTATTGCAACAAATTCTTTTTCTCTAAATGCCACACTTATATCATCTAATGCTTTTGTTTCTACATCACCTATTTTATAGGTTTTCTTTATGTTTTTTAATTCTAACATCTCAATCTCCCTTCATACCTTATTATAATAATTTATATTTTATATTTTATATACTTTCCTATATGTTAAAAAATATTTTTCCACCATATCTATCTTCATCATCATCTAATATATATGAATTTTTATCTTCTTTTCTAAATATAAAAAACAATTTTATATCTACTCCACACATACCAAATAATACTGCACTTGCTATAACTAAATGAAAGTTTCCTGTTACTATTGCTATTATATAAGGGATAATTGCTGTAACTATTACTGGCAATACTTTTTGTATTAAATAATCAGACATAAGTACTGCTTCTTTACACTTAATACAAGGCTTAGCACATTCAGCATCATAAGCTACTAATATCTTATTAAATTTGAAGTTGCAATTCTTCAATGAAAATACTAAATGAATTCCTTCATGAATTATCATACCTACTACACATATTGCAACTATTATAAAATAGTCAGTCCATGGCTTAACACTCCAATCATACCATCCATATATCAAATAATAAGATGCTATCATTAATATAAATACTGGTAATACAATAATGAAGCCTTGTTTACATAACTTACTTGTTTTAATTATATTCTCTTTTGTAGAAAACTCTTTTAGATCTTCCTTTTTCATTCTCTTCCCCCTAAATTATATCTATTATCTCCATCGGAGAATTTATCATATGATCTGGATCAACTGCTAACAACTCATTTATATCTATAGAAGTATAATATACTCCACAAGTAATACACCCAGCTCTCTTACCACACAATAAATCATAACTACTATCACCAACCATCATTGCTTCTTTAGGTTCAACCTGTAATAATTCACATGCCTTTAATGATGGTTCTGCATCTGGTTTATGTTTATTAGTATCTTCTGGAGATATAATCACATCAAAATATTTTAATAGATTATTAAGTTTAAGCCCTCTCTCTGCAGTAGGCCTTAACTTTGATGTAACTATAGCAGTTTTTATATCTCTTTTCTTTAGTTCTATAAGCATATCTTCTACTCCATCAAATGCTTTACACATACTGTCATGATGCTCTAAATTATATTGTCTATAAAGTTTTATTAAATCTTCTATTGAATGTTGGTCATTTGAATATTCCTTAAAAGTACTTGTTAGTGGTTTTCCAAATGTTTTGTTTATCTCTTCACTAGAAGCATTTACCTTAAGTACATCATTTAATATATATTCAAAAGAATTATATATTAATTGGTTAGTGTTAAGTAAAGTTCCATCTAGATCAAACAATACAGCTTTTATCATTATTATGTCTCCTTTTATTATATAATTGCTTTTATTATTCTCATATACATTTATGAACTATTCTTTTAAATTTTCCTTTTGATATTATTGCTGTCTCAATTATATTAAAACCAGCCTCTTCTATTATTTTTTTCATATCTTCAAAAACTACTAATATTAATTTATCTGTTATTCTTCTAGCAGATCTTATTATGTTAACTTGTTCTTCTAATGATATTGGTGTAAAAAATCCATAAGGAAGATCTATTATTGCCACATCACTTTTAACTTGTAATTCATTTATATCTCCATTATTTATATAATTCATATCATATCCAAAGAACTCTAAGTTTCTTCTTGCTCTTGCTGCTATCTGTTTCTTTATTTCATATCCTCTAACATCTATCCCCATAGATAAAGCTTCTATAACTACCGTTCCTATACCACAACAAGGATCTATTAATGACTTATTCAAATCATTTCCTATAGCAATATTCACTAGAGCCCTTGCTGTTCTTATTCCTAATGCATTAGAATAATTATTAGGTTTACTCTCATGTATATGCCACACTAAATCATTTTTTTGATATTTTCCAAATATCCACTTACCTCTATGATATGTAATTGCAAATATAAAATTGGGATTATGTATATCTGGTTCACCTTGTATTCTATAAGCTATATCTTTTATAGCTTTAAGCTTTAGATTGTATTCTATATGCTCATCTGAAATATTTTGAAATAAAACTTTAAATCTATTATATATGGTACTAGATATTTTTATATCTTCTATATTATCCTTACAATCTAATATTTCTATTCTTTCTTTTATAAAAGGACTTCTGCTTGGATCTACATTAATATCTGAATACATATATAGCTTATCTGTATCTACTCCAAATAAACTTCTAAGTTCCATCTTACATAATTCTTTCTCATATTCAGGATACTTAATTATATATAAATATTTAGTCATCTCTCGCTCCTAATAAGTTAATAATCATAATTATAACACTTTAACATTCTAACTTGGATAATTATTTCTTAAAAAAATATTAAAATAACAAAATTAAAAATATACTACTAACAAAGCTTTTATTTTATAAAAAATTTAAGGAGGTTGTTTTATATAAGAACAACCTCCTCGTAGTTGAATATTACTTGCTATCAGGGAAATGGTCTATCTATTTCTCTAGATAGTATATTCTAATACCTCTAAATAATAAAGATATGTTTGAATATTACTGTAGCTTATTTTCATATTCCTCTACCATTCTTTTTACCATTTCCCCTCCTACGGATCCACATTGTCTTGAAGTTAAATCGCCATTATAATCAGTAAAAGGTACACCCATCTCTTGAGCGACTTCGTTCTTAAATCTAGATAATCCCTTTTTAGATTCTGGTACTAAAGCTTTGTTTGACATAATGTATCCCTCCTCGAAGATTTGGTATGTTAAGATGATTTATTAACTCTTAATCACCTTACACTATTATGTTATCCATTTTAAATTTTTATATACGCACTTTTTTATAAAATAGCATTAGAAATTACTGCTAATATAGGTAATGATATTATAGATAATAACGTTGTGGCAGATAGAAGTTCTGCACCATAAGCTTCATCTAGATCCATCTTAGCAGATAATAGAATTACTGATGCCGCTGATGGACATGCACTACATATAACCGAAACTACCGCAACCATCTTAGCTTGTCCAAACAATGTAGAAATTCCAAATACCTTTATCAAAGCCAAGAAAACAATAGGATAAATTATTAATCTTAATAATGAAACATAATACATTCTGTAATTCTTCAAGATACTCTTTACATCAATCTCTGCCAAAAATACCCCTGTTATTATCATTCCTAAAGGAGTATTTAAATTGTTTAAGTGACCAATAGTTTCACCTACTACTAATGGTATAGGTATCCTTAAAAAATATATAAGTAATCCTATATATGTTCCTATTGTTCCTGGATTTATAAATATCTTCTTAAAACTCAAAGCTTTAGGTGAAGATAACATAGCAATTCCATTTGACCACAGAAACAAATTAAAAACTGTAACAAATGCTGTTCCAAAAAATACAGAATGTTGTCCTAATACTGCTGTAAGAAGTGGAAAAGCCATAAAACCACAATTGGAATATACAGTTGCCAATCGTTCTATTCTATATTTATTTCCATCACTTTTTCTAATAAAAATATTTATTGTTGTAGTTGCAATTATAAAAAATACTATAGCTAATATAAAAGCTAATAATAACCCTCGTGTATCTCTAGCATTGTATTCTCTATTAAATGCATTTATTATTAAACATGGTGTAACTATATTTAATACAAAATTACTTAGCATTCTTGTTGATTCTTTATTTAATAAATTCTTCTTCCTACTTATCACTCCAATAGCAATTAAAATAAACATAACTATTACTTGTTTTACTACTACAATGGCATATTGCATTTCTTCATCTCCTGAATATTATACTTTTTTTAATATGCCTCTCTATTTCACATTCCCTTTTTTATTTTTGCCCACATCAAGATTTATTTTGCCTGCTTCATAATTAACAAAACACTCTCCACCTCTTTTTAGTTTTCCAAATAACATCTCGTTAACTAAAAGTGGTTTTATTTCATTATCAATAACTCTTCCTATTTCCCTTGCTCCATATTCTTTTGTTATTCCTTTTTCTTTTATATATTCCATAGCTTCTGTAGATGTTGTTAATTTAATATTTTTAAGTTCAAGTGTTGCCTTTAACATATTAATATTTTTTTCAACTATCTTTTCTGCCATTTTATCATTTAATCCATTAAATACAATTATTTTATTTAATCTATTTCTGAATTCTGGCTTAAATACCTTCTTAACTTCATTATCAATAGCACTAGTATTCTCTACTCTCTCTCCAAAACCTATTAAACTCTTATTAACTTTACTTGCTCCTGCATTAGATGTCATTATAATTATTACATTCTTAAAATCTGCTTTTTTACCTTTATTATCAGTTAATGTAGCATAATCCATTACTTGAAGTAAAATATTATATATATCACTATGTGCTTTTTCTATCTCATCTAATAGCAATACACAACTTGGATGCTTTCTTATTTCATCAGTTAGTAAACCACCTTCTTCATATCCAACATACCCAGCTGGAGAACCTATAAGCTTTGCAACTGAATGTTTTTCTGTATATTCACTCATGTCAAATCTAACTAAACTAACATCTAGTTCTTTTGCTAACGTTCTTGCAATTTCTGTCTTTCCAACTCCTGTGGGTCCAACAAATAAAAAGCTAGCTATAGGCTTGTTCTCATCACTTAATCCAGCTCTAGATAATTTAATCATCTGTACTACATCTTTTATTGCTTCATCTTGACCATATACTACATTTTTCATACGTGATTCAAGGGTTTTTAATCTTTTTACCTCATCTATTTCAACAGTTTTCTTTGGAATATTACATACTTTAGATAATACTTCTTCTATAATTTTTTTATCAACTGTTTGAATTTTTTTATCAAGAGGATGTAGCACTCTATAAGCTCCTGCTTCATCTATTAAATCAATTGCTTTATCAGGTAAAAATCTATCATTTATATATTTACTACTTAAACTTACAGCGTGTTCTATTACTCCTTTAGAGTATTTTACATTATGAAATTCTTCATAATATTTCTTTAATCCATTTATTATCTTGATACTTTCTTCTATAGATGGTTCTTTTATATCTACCTTCTGAAATCTTCTTAATAAACTTTTGCTTTTAGCAAAATATTTATTATATTCTTCATAAGTTGTGGCACCTATAAATCTAATCTTTCCCTGTGCTAAATAAGGTTTTAACATATTAGATGCATCTAAAGATCCTCCATTAACAGATCCTGCACCTATTATAGTATGAATTTCATCTATATAAACAATAGGCGTTTCAATTCCTGCTATACCTTCCATAACCTTCTTAAATCTCTTCTCGAAATCTCCTCTAAATTGAGTTCCTGCTACTAAATTTGATAATTCTATTGAATATACCTTTGCATTCTTTAAATTATCAGGAACCTTCCCTTCATTAATAAGTTTAACCAATCCATATGTAATTGCTGTTTTTCCTACTCCAGCTTCTCCTATATGTATAGGATTATTCTTATATCTTCTACATAGTATCTGAATAGTTCTTTCAAGTTCATATTCACGACCAATAAGTGGATTATTGTTATCAACTATATCATTTAAACAAGTTACATATTGTAACCAATCCTCTTGCTTTTCTTCTTTTTTGTCTAAATATTCTTCTTTGTTACACATATTTGATAAAATTTCTTGCCACACTATTCCTTGAGATGATATAAAATAAGCTGCATAACATTCTTGAAGATTCATTATTCCATCTAATATATGAGTTAACTCTACTGCATCTCTATCTGCTGCAATAGCTCTTGCTTCACTATATCTAAGAATTTCTTTTAGGTTATAGCTTATATCTGTTTCTCCATTTACATTAATCTCACAATTTTTATTAAGATATTCGTCTAATTCTTTTCGTAATAATTCGATATCCCCTTCTGCTTCCTCAAATGCATCAGCAAAATCATCATCAAAGGTCATAACAAATAAAAGATGTTCTGGTGTTACATATTCATGTTTTTTTTCTCTTGCAAAATTTACTGCTTGATTCAATATGTTCCTCACATTTTCTGCATATCTCATTTTTTCACCTCCTATGTCTCTTCTACAGTAATCTTAAATGGATAGCCACCTTCCTTGGCTAATTTCATTGCTTTATCCACCTTAGTTCTAGCAATATCATAACTATATATTCCTACTATTGCTTTGCCTGATTTATGTACAGTTAACATTAAACTTACAGCCTCTTGATTATTCTTATTGAATATATTAACTAATATATACACTACAAATTCCATAGTTGTAAAATCATCATTATACATTACAACTTTATATTTTTTAGGTTCTTTAATTTTATTTTTTGTATCTGTTTGAAAGCTTACCGCCACACTGCATGCCTCCTAATAATTATTCTATATCTATTATACATAATAGCATTAGTTTTAGTAACCTATTGTGACATATTATTTATACTAACTTCTAATTATTAACGCATTATGATGATTTTTAATATATCTATATTATTATAAACATCCTAATTCTTACTTTAAAAAAATTATCGAATATATTTTTTGATTACTTATTTTTTAAGTTAATTAATATCAAATTATTGATTTCAGTAAATTATCTATAATAGAATTTAAGTATTTCTTATAATA
Organism: Clostridium sp. MSJ-8; assembly: GCF_018918325.1. Classification (GTDB taxonomy): domain Bacteria; phylum Bacillota; class Clostridia; order Clostridiales; family Clostridiaceae; genus Clostridium. The sequence continues at coordinate 19,896 of NZ_JAHLQH010000033.1, forward strand.
AAAAAGTAAAGATCCCATTAAAAATACTATACTGTTTGAGCTTTATCGAGTTTATAGTATTTAGGGATCTTTACTCTTTTTTATTATATTAGTAAATACTTAATGATATTATGCTATTTATGAAAACATATAATATTGATACTAATCATCAAAAATATAATATTAATTATTTAAATATCCTATTATTCTCTACCTTTTCTTAATTTTATCATACCACACCCATAATTATCATTAGGTCTTCTTATAAATCCAAATTGTTCATAAAATCCTTCTCTACCTTTTGATGACATCAAAGCAACAATTGCATCTTGATCCACATTATCAAGGAATGCTACAATCCTCTTCATAATATTCTTACCTATACCTAACCCTTGATATTCTGGATTTACTAAAACATCTTGAACATAAAAACACGTATATCCGTCTCCTATTACTCTAGCCATTCCAATAAGTTTATCTCCATCATAAACAGATACACCATATAAAGAATTATCTAATCCTTTCTGAGCAATATCTAGAGGTCTTTTATATGCATTAAATCCTACTAATTTTCTTAAATTAAGCCATTTTGATGCTTCTGGTAAGCCTTCAACATATCTAATATTCACTCTTTTTCACCTATCTTACTATATTAAAATACTTATTATGTCATCTACTAACTTCAATAAATCCTGTTCTTTTACTTTTGATATATGTTTACCTTGAAGTAATTGAATTGGATTTGCTAAATCTACTAATCTACATAATTTACCCCAATCATTCGGCAATTCCATCTTGGAGTATTTATTATAACTTTTTTCAAAATTCTCCTCAAGACTTTCTGTAAAAAATTCTTTATATCTAAATAATTGACCTATATCCATAAGTCTAATTCCATAATGTGCAAACTCCCAATCTACATAATATATGCTTTTATCCTTTGTAACTATCATATTACCTGGTCTAAAATCAGAATGAATATACCCACTATAACTATCTATCCCATTTATTACTTTCTCATAATCTTTAGATAAATAATTCAATTTGTCTATTCGCTCATTTCCTAATCTACTCCTTGCATAACTATCCTTCAAAAATAGTGAAAACCATTTTCTAAAAGGTGGATATTTAATTATATTGATGTCTCTAATCTCTTCTCTAGATATATTATGCATGATGGCCATATCTCTTGCAATAATATCTATGCTTCTACTATCAATATGGACATCTTCTAATAACTTTCCTTCTATATATTCATATATAATATACATTCTATCTCTTATGTTACTATACATTAAAACCTTCGGTATATTTATCTTATCCTTAAGTAAATAATATGAAATTAATTCACTTTTATATCCTTCTGAAGCCTTAGGACATATTCTAAGAATATATTTAGAGCACTTGGTAGTTATTATGTAATTAGTGTTTCTTTTTCCATTAGTAATAAGCTTGTAATCTACTACCTCTTCATAAGAATTATATTTATCAAATATATCCTTTATCTCATCTAATGTTATGTAAGTATAGCTTAAGGATCTTTCCCATTCCCTCTCCATAGCCTTCTACCACATTAATCTATATTTACTTGAATTGATTAACTGATGAATTGTAAGAATATCCTATCTTCTCTAACTTCTTCTCTAATTCAACTCTATCTATATCTAAATCTTCACATAAATTATCTAAATTACTATACATATCTCTTAACTTCATATTAATCATACTTAATAATATATTGGGATCTTTTAAACTTATTTCCATTCTCTTACCACCTTACATTATTATATTCTCTCCCTATTATACACTAATTTCTTGATTTAATATATCGTGAATTATTACCATAAAGTCTAATTTAAAATTCTCTTATAATTTCCTAAAGAAAAATATAAGGATTGTATATTAACTTATACAATCCCTAATAAATTATCTTATACGTATTCTGTTTCCTGGTTGTGTTAGTTCAAAATACTCTAGTGAAGAGTTAAGCTTAAGTATAGTTCCTATAGTTACTCCATAGTCTAATGCTATAGTACTTAAATTATCCCCTGTCCTTACTGTATGATATAGAGTTCTATTTTGCACATCCATTCCTCCCTATGAATTATTCAAATCAATATCATACCTATATTCTTGACTAACTTACCCTTATTTTATTCATTAATTTATAATTTTATACTAAACATTCATAGGAAGCTCCACTACAAACACAGTTTCATTATTTGTACTTGTGGCATATATTTTTCCTTTATACTTATCAACTATAGATTTTGCAATTGCAAGACCTAACCCATATCCTCCCTTTTCTCTATCTCTAGATTCATCTAATCTGTAAAATCTATCAAATATCTTAGTAAGTTCTTCTTCTTTTATTGTTTCTCCTATGTTCTTAACACTTAAAACTATATTTTGTTTCTTTAACTCTAGATTCACAGTTACTTCTTCATCATTATATGAATGTTTTATTGCATTATCCACCAATATTCCAACTAATTGTCTTATTTCATCCTTATCTCCTAAGAATTCTATTCCATCATCTATGTTACATTCAAGTCTTAAATTATTTTCATATGCAATTGCCTCAAAAGAAAGTATTTGATTCATTATTGCATCACTAATATTAAATTTAACTTCATTTCCTACTAAGGCATTATTATCAGCCTTTGCTAAATACAATAAATTACTTACTAATTTTGACATTCTATCAGTTTGAAACTCTATATAGTCTAACCATTTTTCTTGACTTCTTATTGTAAAATTTTTATTTGCATTTAATATATCTATATTAGTTTTTATAATTGCAAGAGGAGTCTTCAACTCATGAGATGCATCTCCTATAAATCTTTTTTGTTTTTCATATGCCTCTTCTACGGGTTTTATAGCCCAAGATGCAATAAATAAGCTTAAGAAAAATAATGCTATTAAACTCACTATGCCAATAACAATAAATGTAAACATTACTTTCTTCATTGCATTATAATACCATGTGCAGTCTGTAAGATATATAAGAGTAATATTGCTATTTCTATCTGGTCTCACCTTATATACTAATCTATAATCATTTATATCTAAAAAACCCTTATTATTATTTATATTTTTAGGTTCCTTAAATATCTCATCTACTATACTTTTAGCTAAATTTTCATCCACATTTTCATAATCAGTATAATATATTAAATCATTACTACTAGTATCTAAAACAATTGCAACTCCATCTACAGTTAAATCTTCTTTTTTGTCCATAATATTATTATCAGTACTTGTCTTATCCGCTGCATTTATTCTATCATTATTAGAAGCATTATTTTGATTTTTTCCATAGTCTGGTGGATTATGTTCTTGTTCTCTTCCAAATATATCTAAAGAAACTTTATCAAACTCTCCTTCTAATTGCGAAAATAATAAACTTTGATTATTTGCCTTATTACTTGCATATATAACTCCAAATAATATAAAAACTATAGATGTAAATAATATCATTATTGTAATAACAAATTTAATTTTTAGTTTTTTAAACATTTCTACTCACCATCTTTAAATTCTAATATATATCCCATATTTCTTATAGCTTTTATGGATACTTTTGATTTTAGATAAGTTAATTTTCGTCTTAAAAATGATACATATACTTCCACACTATTATGTTCTACTTCTGATTCATATCCCCATAACCTATTGATTATTTCATCTTTGTTGCTTATCATATCTTTTCTGTTTATAAGTAATTCTAATAACCCACATTCTTTTGCAGTTAATTTTATTGATTGTCCACTCTTACACCTTACTTCTAAATTATTTGCATTTAATGTTATATCTCCATATTCAATATCACTGCTATCAACTACTTCACCTTTTCTTCTAGATAATGCTCTTATTCTTGCTAATAACTCTTCTGTATCAAAAGGTTTTGGAAGATAATCATCAGCACCTGAATCAAGACCTAGTACTTTATCTTTAATATCTCCTTTTGCTGTTAATAATATTATTGGGGTTGATATACCAGACTGTCTAGCTTTCTTTAATACTTCTAACCCATTAAGTTTAGGTAACATTATGTCTAATATTACAACATCATATATATCTGATAAAATATAATCTAGTCCATCCTCACCATTAAAAACTCTATCTACAAAATAATTATTCTTCTGTAAAATTGCTCCTAAAGCTTCTGATAACTGTACTTCATCTTCTACTATTAAAATTCTCATAAAAACAATCTCCTTACCTTATAATAAAAATATCATATTTAGCTTAAACGAACCTTTAATTTGAATTTTAAGTTTTATTTAAGCTTACTTATATATAATTATATTATCATATAAAATCTATATTAATACAAATCTTGGGAGGTTAATAAAATTAAGATTTGTTTTAATCATAATAACAAGTTTTTCACACACGTATATAAAAACAAAAGGACTATCGTATTATCAATTATAATTACTAATACGATAGTCCTTAATTAATATAACGTTCTTTACAATCCGAATCAGAAATTGTAAAAGGTCTTGCATTGATAAAAGATCAATTTTTAGTTTTGTTCTAAAGGAAGTTGTTCAATATTGGATGTACCATCATCATGTACTGTAATCAGTGTTCCACCACGTTGTTTTGTATCTCTAGCTATTCCAGGCATCGCCAAATAATCAATACTCATACCATAAGTAAGTCTGATTCCTTGATACTCTAATGACATATTATTGTAATGATCATGTCCACAAAAAAATCCTGTTGTACTACCAAGTTCTTTTGCTGTATCAAACAGTTTGCTTGGATATTCTGAACAACATACCTTATTGATCATTTTTTCATCATTTGATCCAAAAAAATATTTTACTTCATCACTACCAGATTCATAAAGATTATAAGCCTCTCTATACTCCTGAAGCGGAATGTGAAAGAAAACCATAGATAGAATAGTTCTACCTTCTTCTTCATTCATTCTAAGTACTTGATTTTTGTACCATTCAACCTGATCATCATGAATATAATCATACTTATTAAATCCATCCTTAGTGTATGCATTAGAGTCAATCAAGAATAATGCTTGATTCAATGATCCATCTTCATTGCGTAACTCAATCAATTGATTATTTCTTCCTGTTATATTCGGTTGCTTATATGGATAAAGAAGTGTTTTACTAGTCTTCCATGATAAGCTCTTATACAACTCATTCAAATCACTCTCTGACATAGTTGCATATTTCTCTGTATCATGATTTCCATACGTAAACGCCCATGGTATTCCAAGATTTCTCATAAACGCTGCAAATTGCTGTACAGGTGCAGTATTATTAAATGAAAATGACGCATATCCCACTGGGAAAACAAGGTCACCTGTTACAATAACAAAATCCGGTCGCGATCTATTGATTAATTTATAGACTGCCTTTAATGCTTTTAAATCTTTATCATAGGATAAAACACTTCCACCTAGATGAATATCTGTAAGCTGAAGAATCTTGAAATCACCCTTTGACTTTGTTATTGTATATATTCCTGATGCATCATCGTATGTAATTTTACTTTCACCATCATTTATATTAGGTATAGAATTAATATAGGGTTGTGTCATCCATATATCCCTAGAAAGAAATGTATATCCCCCAGCAATAGTTGCTATAATTAGAACGACAGCTATAACAGCTAAAGAACTCTTGCTCTTTGAATACATAATCTTTCTTAAAGATATAATGTTAAATGCAATTATGCCAATAATATAAATAGCCCTTAAAAATGATAAAATATTAATTACAAAAACATATTCAAATAAATAGAATAATCCTAAGGCTATCCCCCAAAATATTAATGAACCAATAATTACCTTCTTCAATGTCTTTTTTATTAATGTCTCATTAGTAAATTCATATACTTTTAAAAGCCAGCGTAAAAGCATTATATTTTTAATAATGAAAAATGCAATAATTTCAAATATAAACAAACTTTCATTAAAGGTTCCTAAAACTTCTAGAAGTTTTGAATTAATCCCCAATGATACAACTGAAATTAAGAAATTCCCCACCTGCAGAAATGCTATAAGTATCCAATTAATAAGTCTTTTTACATACTTATCAAAATATCTTTCCATAATCATAGAAGATGGAATTTTATCAACACCAATACAACTAACATATCTCTGTTTTCTTCTAAAAACAAAATAGTAAATTACTGCACTTATAAGTGTCATTGCTAATAAGAAAATCAAATTTTCATTCCAATAAATAATTGTGTTTATCAAATTTACACATGTAAAAATCCCAAATAAAGCTTCTAAACAACTATATATCTTTATTTTTTTTAATAGTATTTCAAATTTCATAATTGCTTCCATTCGTTTTTGTACCATCCTTCTTTAATATAACCTCAATGCAAACCTCTTTTTCAATATATTTTTCTAATTATAATATAGATTTAATTCCTATAATAATAAGAATCACTCCACCTAATATATGTGCCTTTTCTCCTAATACATCACCGAATTTTCTACCTATAATTATAGCTACAATGCTACATAAAAATGTAGTTATTGCTATAATAATAGCAGAAGAAAATACATTAACTCCTATTGCACAGAAGCTAACACCTACTGCAAATGCATCTATACTAGTTGCTATTGCTTGAAAAAATAAAATTTTATAAGTAAGAATGCTTTTATTCCTAGTTTCTTCTTCTTTTGAAATGCCTTCTCTTATCATGTTAATTCCTATTGTTCCCAGTACCAATAAAGTAACTATTCCAGAATATCTTGTGATTAACTCTTCAAATAAACTTCCTGCGTAAAATCCTAAAATTGGCATTATTCCTTGAAATAACCCGAAAAATATAGGCATAGAAGCCTCTTTATCTTTAGTCATATTAGAATACACCATTCCATTAGTCATAGATACGTAAGCGTCAAAAATTTCACGTATTTTAACTATAAATATCTGATGATAAAATAAACTCAGATAGTAAGAATAATTACCATCTGAGCTAAAATTTAATATTTATTTTGAAGATTTAAGTTTCAATTCCTCTGGAATTGTATCGGACCAAGGCATCAATTCTAATAATGAATTTTTTTCTCTAACTTCCATATTTGATAAATTATCAAATAAATAACTTAAGTATCTTTCTATTTTTAAGTTATTGGCTTTAGCTGTTTCTATTATACTATATATTGTTGCACTTGCTTTTGCTCCTTTGGCAGTATTGGCAAATAGCCAATTCTTTCGGCCAATAACAAATGGCTTTATTGCACGTTCTGCTGCATTATTATCAATTTCTAAAGAACCATCTTCTAAAACATTCTTCATTGTAGGAATTGTTTTTTGAGCATATTCTAATGCTTTTCCGAGAGGACTTCTTGGAAGTGCATCTTTAATTTCTATATTTATATACTTCTCAAAATCTTCTAAAATCGGTGCTAATTTCTCAAGCCTTATTTCATAACGTTTTTGAAAATAATCATCATCTTTACCATATTGTTCTCTTATGTCTTTTTCTAATTTATAAATTTGCTCACAATAATTAAACCCTATAATTGCTCTTGAGTTTTTTAGGGCTTCATCACTTAAATTTTCTACAATTTCATGGAATTTTCTCCGTATATGTGCTAAACAATATACTCGTTTAACATTTTCAACTTTATTGTATCCCTGATACCCATCGGTTTGTAGGAATCCACTAAAACCTTTCAGAAATTCCTTAGGACAAGAACTAGATCTTGTCTTTTGATAATCATAAAGGATTATCGGGTTTCGGCTTGAACCTGTCTTATATAGCCACATATATTTTTTTGCTTTAGATTCATTACCATTATGTTCAATAACTTTTAATGTTGTTTCATCAACTTGAACATAATTAGACTTAAGTAATTCATCTTTCATTAGATTATATACATCCGTAAGTTCAGTAGCTACTCCAATAACCCAATTAGACAAGGTTTGTCTAGATAAAGTTGCTCCTAACATATTGAAATAACTTTCTTGCCTATATAACGGAACTGAATAAAGAAATTTTAATGAAATAACATGACTCAACAGATTGTTAGAAGCCATTCCTTTATTAATTAGATTTTTAGGAGCTTTTGTAGTAATAATATTAGAATTTATATTGTCTGCTTCGCATTTACGGCAAGCGTAGCTGTATGTTATATGTTCTTCAACATATAATCTCGCTGGATCAAATTTTAATACTTGTTTAGTAGAATTAACTCCTATTATTTCTAATGGAGAGCCACATTCTTTACATATAGCTTCTTCTTCAGAAAGTTTGTGTTCTATAATAACCTTTTCTAATCCTTCTAAATTATCTTTTTTTCCTGTATTCTTAGAAGGTTTCTTTCTTGTATAGCACACTTCTTCAATAACAGGTTCCTCTATATTTGAATTACTCTCTTTTTCTGCTTCATTAAAAAGAGATAGTTGATTAGGATCTACTTTTTCACTTGAAGAAGAGAAGATCTTTTTGTTTCTATTAGCCAGTTGAGCTTTCAAATATGCTAACTCATTTTTTAAATTATTAATTTCATCATTTTTAGATTTTAATTCTTCATCTTTTTTATCAATCTTTTTTTCCATTTCAGCTATTAAAGATTTTGTTTTTTCATCTAATTGATTTTCTAAAAATTTGTC
>NZ_JAHLQH010000024.1 GCF_018918325.1 Clostridium sp. MSJ-8
TATCATAATAAAATCTCCATAAACATAGTAAAATTAAGGTTTTTCCTAATATAATTATACCATAATTTATTACATTTATGGAGATTATTAACTCGAAAATTATTTACTCTTTATTACTGTTCTTTAATTAATTTTTTTGCATTTTTTACAAATTTGCTCCTAGGTATCATAACTATTCTATTACAATTAGTACATTTTATTTTTATATCTGCACCTAATCTAATTACTTCAAATTCATTACAACCACAAGGATGTTGTTTTTTCATTTGCACTATATCCCCTAGATCAAATTTCTCTAACATATTCTTCTTCCTTTCTTGATTATTTTATAATTTGTACCTTATTATATGGTATTTCTATTCCAGCTTCGTCTAAGCCAATCTTTATTAATTTTCTAAGTTCCCTTTCTGTATTCCATTGAGTAAGTGGTTTGCTCTTGCCTATAACTCTAATAGTTACACCTGAAGAATTAAGTGCATCAACTCCTAACACCTGTATAGGTTCCATTATATCTTCATTGTTTTTCTCATATTTTTCACATATCCCCTTTATGACATCAATTGCATTGTCTATATTTTCTTCATATGCAATATCTATATCCACCAAAAATCTAATAGCACCTTTACTATGATTAGTTACTTCTGTTATTGTTCCATTAGGAATAAGATGTAAATCCCCATTAAAATTTCTAATTGCTGTAGTTCTTATTCCTATTGATTCTACTATTCCTTCATAATTACTTAATGTCACATGATCTCCTATTCCATATTGATCTTCAAATAATATAAAGAATCCATTTATTATGTCTTTAACTAAACTTTGTGCACCTAATCCAAGTGCTACAGACCCTAATCCAGCTACTGCAACTGATATTGTTGAAAATATCTTAGTTGCTATAATTCCAATTCCAAATATGTAAGTTACATACTTTAATACACTCTTAATCACGCCACCTAATGTTCTAGCTCTCTGTGGATCTAAACTAAATCTATAATTACTCTTTATCTGTTTTTTTACAATCTTATCTATAATTTTATTTCCTATTTTTATTATCAAATACATAAGTACTATAATAATTGCAATACTTATTATTTTATTTATCCACTTTTCTATATCTTCAGGTGATATTTTAATAGGTCCTATTTTAACCTCTTCTTCTAACCAGCTTATAGCTGTAATTATTGAAAACAATACTTTCTTCCGCTCTTAACACAATATAAATAAATATTAATTTAATGTTAGCGGATTCACCTCACTTTCATCAATATACTTATTCAACTTGAATGAATTTGTCTTTGTCTTTATAAAATATATACTTATATTCAAATTCAGGATTTTCCTTAACCCTCTCTATGTCTTCTTTATTATTTAGTTTAGAACATATACCACAACTCTGAGCTATAGTTGTTGGAGTTGGCATAGTTTTAAATTCTATTCCCATCTCAGTAAGTCTTCTATCTCCCTCCATTGCATCAAATGTATTTTTATAAATAATTATATAGTACATATCTTTTCATCCCTATCTTATTTTCTTATCTTATATTATAAAGCATTTATCTTATTTTTAAATATTATTTTCACACAATTTATGTACTTAAAATTTTTTTGATATATAATATATGTATTAAATTATACTAGGAGATTTTTTTATGAACATATATTTTGATAATGCTAGTACTACATTTCCTAAACCTAAGATTGTAGTAGATTCTATATATAATTACATGACTAATGTTGGCGGAAACGCTAATAGAGCATCTTCATCTAATTCACTAGAAACAAGTAAAATACTTTATAATTGTAGAAATAAAATTTCAGATTTCTTTCACTTCAATAAACCTTCTAATGTTATATTTACTAACAATATAACAACCTCTTTAAATATTCTTATAAGAGGTATTATAAAAGAAGGCGATCATATTATTTCTTCAACAATGGAGCATAATTCTATACTTCGTCCTCTACATGATTGTAAGGCTAATATGGATATTGATTTAACATTGATTCCCGCTCTAAAGACTGGCTATGTACAACCTTGTGATATTGAAAATGCAATAAAACCTAATACTAAATTAGTAATTTTATCACATGCTTCAAATGTTACTGGTACAATTCAAAATCTAGAAGAAATCGGATTAATTTGTAAAAGGCATAATATTTTCTTTATTGTTGATAGTGCTCAATCTGCAGGTGTGTTAAATGTATTTTTTGATACTTTACACGCAGATGCTATTGCGTTTACAGGTCATAAAAGCTTACTAGGCCCTCAGGGAATAGGTGGATTTATAATATCTGATGAACTTAATTCTGTATGTTCTACTATTATAAGTGGAGGTACTGGGAGCGAATCACATTTGTTACATCAGCCTGACTTTTTGCCAGATAAATTTGAATGTGGAACTATGAATATGCCAGGAATAGTAGGTTTATCATCAAGTATTGACTATATTAATCAAATCGGATTAAATACTATACATGAAAAACTTATTTATCTTAGAGGAACGCTCTTAGAAGGTCTTATGAATATCAATAATATTCAAGTATATGGTGATATCAACAATTCTAACTCTACGACTTGTATCTCTATCAACTATAAAGATGTAGATGCTGCTGAACTGTCTTACTACCTAGATACTAAGGGTGTCCAAACACGTTCAGGCCTTCATTGTGCGCCTTTAGCTCACAAAACTATAGACACTTACCCTACTGGTACACTTAGACTTAGCCTTAGTTATAACAACACAATAGACGAAGTAAATAATGTCTTAAAAATTCTAAACAACTTTAGCAAAGATAATATATAATGTATAAAAACCTTCTTATTAGTAAATAATTCTAGTAAGGAGGTTTTCTTTATGAGTAATTGTATTAAATTAGATGCTACTGCACCTAATTCTTACCTTAGAATATCAGAATTTCTTTGTAATGAATTATCACATATAATTTCATCTAGAAGAACTATTATAATTTTATGTATTGGAACTGATCGTTGTATTGGAGACTCTCTCGGTCCTATAATAGGATATAAACTCAAACACCTTAAGTCTAAAAATTTATATATATATGGTTCTTTAAACGCCCCTATTCATGCCAAGAACATTAATGATATCATTAATAAAATTAATAATAATTTTTTAGATCCATATATTATAGCTATAGATGCATGCCTAGGTTCATCTAAAGATATAGGCAAAGTAATCATTAAAGATTCTCCTATATTTCCAGGTTTAGCTCTTAATAAAGGATTATCACCTGTTGGTAATTTAAGTATTACAGGAATAGTGAATATAGCATCTAATTATGAATTTACTGTATTACAAAATACAAGATTAAACACAGTTATGACTTTAGCTGATTGTATTCACATGGGAATTAATGATTTTATAATTAAATCTTTTAATAATATCATGAATATTCTAGAACAGAATTAAAATATAATAGCATTTATAATTTACTATAAGTAAAAGAGTTGTAAAAAATGAAAAAACATTTTTTACAACTCTTTTTACTTATTCTTCATTACTCATAGCTCTATTAAGAACTGTTATTTCTTCTTCTGATAAGTCATATCTAGATATTCCTTTGTCTACAGGTTTAGCATATGTAGTACTTTCTTCTCTTCCATATATTCCTGTTAATATAACTCCATCATTATTACCATCTAAAATTGCTATAGAAAAACTTAAATCGCTTCCTACATTTTCAAAAGCTTTATATCTCATAATTGCAACTTTTTGAACACAACCTTTTAAGCTTTCTTTTAGTTCTTTATTTTGATTTAGTGCTTCTTCACATTTAGCAGTTACATCGTCTATCTCATCTAATCTTTTAACTATAACTTCTTCAATGTTTTTTCCACTAGCACCTCTCATTAATCTTCTGTATTTAGTTTCTAATTTTCCTACTGATCTAAACAATATTAATATTATAATAAATAATAATATCATTATAACCAACATCCCAATTAAGATAAATGGAGTATAATTGTTAATACCTTCTATTATATTCTTCACTTTTGTCATCCTTTCTCAAAATGTTTCACGTGAAACATTTTATAATTTCATAATGTCCATTATTCTTTGTAAATCTTCTTCTGAATAGTATTCTATTTCAATAACACCCTTATCTTTTTTATTATTAAGTGTTACTTTTGTTCCAAAATGATCTTGCATCATATTAACTACATTTTTATAATATGGGTTAGTATCCGCAATATTTTCTTTTTTATTCTTCTTTTTACTACCCCCCATATTTTTTATAATACGTTCTAGTTCCCTAACAGATATATTTTCATCTATAACCCTTTGTGCAAGTCCATACTGCACATCGCCATCTTTTATTGTAAGCAATACTCTTCCATGACCTTCTGTTAAAACGCCATCAATTAAATATTGTTGGACCCTACTATCTAAATTAATCAATCTCATAACATTAGTTATTGCTACTCTTGATTTACCTAATCTTTTACTTAATTCATCTTGAGTTATATTACATTCTTCTAGTAATTTTTTATATGCTAAAGCCTCTTCAATTGGGTTTAAATCTTCACGTTGAATATTCTCTATTAAAGAAATCTCTAATACATCTCTTTCAGTCAATTCCATAATAATAGCTGGAACTTCTTTTAATCCTGCCATCTTAGCAGCTCTCCATCTTCTCTCTCCAGCTACAATTATATAATCATTACCATCTCGCTTCAATATTAAAGGTTGAATTATACCATGATTTTTAACTGATTGAGCTAACTCAACCATAGTTTCATTATCAAAAGTCTTTCTAGGTTGTTCATCATTCGATTTTATTCTATTAATAGAAACTTTTGTTGTTCCCTTATTTCCAACCTCTTCTGATGGAATAAGAGCTTCTAGGCCTTTTCCTAAAGCTGATTTTTTAATCATATACTCTCACCTATTCCTTTATTGTTGACTTTGTAAAAATTCTTTTGTAAATTTCTTATAAGCATCCGCACCCTTACATTTCTCATCATATAGCATTATTGGTAATCCAAAACTTGGTGCTTCAGCAAGTCTAATATTTCTTGGAATTGTGCTCTTATATACTTTTTCCTTGAAATATTTCTTTACTTCATTGTATACTTCGTTACTTAAGTTTGTTCTAAAATCATACATAGTCATAAGAACTCCTTCTATCTCCAAGTCCTTATTTAATGATTTCTTAACCAATTGAATTGTATTAATTAATTGCCCTACACCTTCTAATGCATAAAATTCACATTGAATAGGAATAATAACTGAATTACTTGCAGCTAATGCATTTATTGTTATAACTCCTAATGATGGTGGACAATCTATGAATACATAATCATATTCATCAGCTATTTCACCAATCTTATTTAATAGTACTTGTTCTCTATTCTGATTTGATATCATTTCTACTTCTGCACCTGCAAGTTCCATTGTAGACGGTGCGATATGTAAATTTTGAACTAAATCACTACTTATAATTACATCTTTTAATGATGTATCTGATGTAAGTACATCATACATAGAAGCATCTAAATTTCTCTTATCAATTCCTAATCCACTTGTAGTATTTCCTTGTGGATCAATATCTATAGTAAGCACTTTGTATCCTTCCATAGCTAGATATGCACATAAGTTAATATTAGTAGTAGTCTTTCCTACTCCACCCTTTTGATTGAAAACACATATTACTTTCATAAAAAGCTCTAAATTTTTAGAGCTCACCCCCTTCCTTTCCATAATAATATTATATATATAAATAATGTGGAATTAAAGATAATATAACAATTTATTTTAAAAAACCATTATTCCAAATTATAAAACTTGCTTTTTTATTCCGATACAGCATTATTTTTCTATCCTATAATATAGTATCTTTCATATTATATAAATATTATATTTATATACTTTTCCTTAAACTTAAATTTGATACGATTTTCTTATATCCAAAAAAAACTATACTAAATATAACTAGTATAGTTTTTTTTATAAAATATTTTATAAGCAAGATTATTTTCCTTTTGGAATTTTCACTATTATTTCAACAAAATCATCTTGTTCTTTAGTTTTATATTCTGCATTCAGATTAAACTTATCAAATACTTGTTTTATAGTATTTACATACATCTTGGCCGGAAATACAGATTTTATATTTTTGTTTTTTCCTTTTTTGTTACTCTTTCCTTCACCTGATTTTTTTAATAATTCTTTCTCTATTAGTTCTTCTGTCTTCTTTACATTTAAACTATTCTTTATCACATTTTTTATTACTTTTAACTGTAACTTTTCATCTTTTATCTTTAATAGAGCTCTAGCATGTCTTTCTGTTAATTTGTTTTCAAGACATATATTTCTGACTTCTTCAGACAACTTTAATAATCTTAATTTATTTGCAATAGTTGATTGTTTCTTTCCCATTTTCAAAGCTATTTGTTCTTGGGTAAACCTATGATCATTAATTAAACTTTCATATGCTTCAGCTTCTTCTATATAATTTAAATCTTCTCTCTGAAGATTTTCTAATAGAGCAACCTGAGCAGATTCCATATCTGTCATTTCAACTATTATACATGGTACCTCTTGTAAATTCGCCAATTTTGCAGCTCGTAATCTTCTCTCTCCTGCAATAAGTTCAATGTAATCGCCACATCTTCTTACTGTAAGAGGTTGAATGATTCCATGTTGTTTTATGGATTCTGATAATTCTTTTAAAGCTTCTTCATCAAAAACTTTTCTGGGTTGATATGTATTAGGAATAATATTATCAACTTTAATTTTTATTACTTCTTTTTTATCCATTATTTAGCCATCCTTATTTTTAATCTTTTATCATTTAAGCTTATTTGTATTACTTCAAAGGTTTTTTTGAAATAACTCCTGCCTTTCGAGGATAAACATTTGAACAAGGCTTAACCTTCTCCACTATTACAATATTATGTTTCAAATCTGTATCTTCAATTTCTAATTCTATTACATTCTTTAGTTTGCCACCTAAAGTCCCTATTGCATTTTTAGCATTACTTAATTCTTCTTCTATTGCTGGTCCCTTAAGTGCTATAAAATACCCATTAACTTTTACATAAGGTATGCAATACTCTGATAAAACAGCCATATTAGCTACAGCTCTTGAAGTAGCCACATCAAAACTTTCTCTAAGTTCCTTCTTTCTTGCACCATCTTCTGCCCTACTATGAATTGTTGTAACATTCTTTAATCCTAATTCTCTCACAACTGTATTTAAAAAGTTAATTCTCTTATTTAATGAATCTAACAAGCATACTTCCACGTCATCTCTCATTATTGCAATTGGAATTCCGGGGAATCCCGCTCCAGTACCCACATCAATAATACTATTTGCTTCCTTCATTTGATCGCTCTTAAATGCTTTTATACAATCGATAAAATGTTTTTTTATAAATTCATCATCTTCTGTGATTGCTGTAAGATTAATCTTTTCATTCCATTCTTGAACTAATCTCATATATTTTATGAATTTTTCATACTTATCTTCATTAAATTCCATTCCAACACTATTAGCTGCTGATTTCATCAATTCATAATACTTCATAAAAAATTTCTCCTAATTATATTAATGTTTCACGTGAAACATTTTGTTTTATTTATTGTAATGTTGTTCTAAATATATTAATAATACTGATATATCTGCTGGAGATACTCCGGATATTCTTGAAGCTTGCCCTATACTTATCGGTCTGACCTTTCCTAACTTTTGCACTGCTTCTATTCTCAATCCTCTAACATCTTCATAATTAATATCTGGTGGCATTTGTTTCTTTTCAAATTTACTGAATTGTTTAACTTGCTCTAATTGACTATTTATGTAGCCTTCATATTTTGAAATAATGTTAACTTGTTCACCTATATCCTCACTCATTCCTTCTGGTCTCTCTGGATCTAAAGGTGCTAATGAAAAGTAATCTAATTCTGTTCTCTTTATTAATTCATATAAACTTAGAGGTTTTCTTAATTCTGCAGAATTTAAAGTTTTTAAGAATTCATTTACTTCCTTCTTATTAGTAATATTCACTTCTTTAATTCTTTCAACTTCTTTTTCAACATTTTTCTTTCTAGTCAAGAATTTATTATATCTTTCCTCTGTTACAAGACCAACTCTATAACCTTTTTCTGTTAATCTAAAATCTGCATTATCTTGTCTAAGCAATAATCTATATTCAGCTCTTGATGTCATCATTCTATAAGGTTCATTAGTTCCTTTAGTTACTAAATCATCAATAAGTACACCTATATACGCATCTGAACGAGTTAATATAAGCGGTTCTTCACCTTTTATTTTTAATGCTGCATTTATTCCTGCTATTAATCCTTGACATCCTGCCTCTTCATAACCAGAACTTCCATTTAATTGTCCTGAACCATATAATCCAGATATATTTTTAAATTCTAGTGTTGGTTTAAGTTGCGTTGGATCAATAGAATCATATTCTATTGCATAAGCTGTTCTCATTAATTCAACATGTTCTAGACCTGGTAAAGTTTTAAGCATCTTTATTTGAACCTCTTCTGGTAATGATGAACTCATTCCACCTACATACATTTCCAATGTATTTTCACCTTCTGGTTCAATAAATATCTGATGACTTGGCTTATCTGGAAATCTCATAACCTTATCTTCAATAGATGGACAATATCTTGGTCCAATTCCTTCTATTAATCCATTATAAAGTGGTGATCTATGAATGTTTTCACGAATTATATTATGAGTTTCTTCATTAGTATATGTTAAATAACATGATATTTGCTCTCTATCTAAATCTTTTCCATTGTTCATAAATGAGAATGGAACAATTTTCTCATCCCCTGGTTGTTCTATCATTTTACTAAAGTCAACTGATCTCTTATTGATTCTAGCTGGAGTACCTGTCTTAAACCTTCTTAAACTTATTCCTAAATCTAATAATGATTGAGATAAGTCATTAGCTGGAAATAATCCATTAGGACCACTACTATATGCTATATCTCCTATAATTACCTTACCTCTTAAATATGTTCCTGTTGCTAATACTACTGCTTTACAATCAAATTCCGCTCCATTTTTAGTAATAACTCCACATACTTTATTATCATTAACAACCAATTCAGTAACTTCTATTTGTCTTATTTGAAGATTTTCTTGTTCTTCTAAAACTTTTTTCATTCTAAATTGATAGTTTTTCTTATCTGCCTGGGCCCTTAATGAATGTACTGCTGGCCCTTTAGATGTATTAAGCATTCTGCTTTGAATAAAAGTTTTATCTATATTAACTCCCATCTCTCCGCCTAATGCATCTATTTCCCTAACCAAATGTCCCTTAGCAGTTCCACCTATATTAGGATTACATGGCATCATTGCAATAGAGTCTAGGTTTATAGTACAAATTAAAGTTTTTAATCCCATCCTAGCAGATGCTAATGCTGCTTCACATCCTGCATGACCTGCACCAACAACAATAACATCAAATTCTCCTGCTTTATAACTCATATTAAACATATCTCCTTTTTATTTTCCACAACAAAATTCACTAAATATCTTGTTCACTAAATCTTCTTCTAATTCAGATCCTGTTATCTCACCTAAAGCTTTCATAGCAGCTGTAACAAATATGGATATTAAATCTAAATACTCATTTAATTTTACTCTATCTAAAGCTTCTTTACAATTATCTAATGCTCTATAAAGTGCTTGTTTATGTCTAACATTTGAAATAACTAGACTCTCAGTTCCAACTTCACCATGGAAGAACATATCTTTTATCTTCTTCTTAAGATCATCTATTCCATATCCAAGTTTTGCTGAACTTTCAATAATATTATTAAATTTACTCAATTGGTCTTGTGATATTTTTCTCTCCAAATCAATTTTATTAAGTAAGACAATTGTATTCTTTTTTTCAGCAATATCTATTATCTCAATATCCTCATCATCTAATTCTCGTGATGAATCTAACATTAAAATAACTAAATCAGCTTCTTTTAATTTCTCTCTAGATTTTTCTATTCCTATCTTCTCAACCATGTCAGTAGCTTCTCTAATTCCTGCTGTATCAACTATCTTAAGTGGAATACCATCTAAGTTAATAAATTCCTCTATAACATCCCTAGTTGTACCTGGTATATCAGTTACTATTGCTCTATTTTCTTTTAATAATACATTCAGTAATGATGATTTACCTACATTAGGTTTTCCAACAATTACTGTATTTAATCCATCTCTAATTATTCTTCCTTCATCAGAATCTTTTAGTAATTTCTCCATATCATCAATTGCTTTTTCCAATTCTTCTTTAACCTTAATTGGAATTGATGGATCTATTTCCTCTTCATCCTCTGTAAAATCTACTGCATATTCTATAAGAGCTAAAGTATTTAACATATATTGTCTAAGCTTATCTATTTCTTTAGACAATGCCCCATTACTCTGAAGCATAGCACTCTTCATAGATAATTCAGTTTTAGCTGTTATTATATCCATTACTGCTTCTGCTTGACTTAAATCTATTCTACCATTAAGAAATGCTCTCTTAGTAAACTCTCCTGGTTCAGATACTCTTGCTCCAGCCTTAACAACTTCTTCTAATACTCTGTTAGTAGCAATTATTCCACCATGACAGTTTATTTCTATAACATCTTCTGCTGTAAAGCTCTTAGGCCCCTTCATATAACTAATAATAACTTCATCTATTTCATTTCCTGTTTCTAATTCACATATATGTCCATATCTCATAGAATAAGATTTCATATTAGTAATTGAAGCTGGATTTTTCCCTTTAAATATCTTATCAACTACTTGAAGTGAATTTTCTCCAGATACTCTTATAATAGAAATTCCACCTTCACCAATAGGAGTTGCTATACCACAAATAGTATCAAATTCTCTCATTAAAATTATTCCTCCTTAAATTAAACATTATTGCACGTGAACATATTATAAACTAGTATCAATTTTACAAAATAATATTAATTAAGTCAAAAATAAAAGAAAGCCTCTACGGCCTTCTTTTATTAATTCTTTTTAATATCTACAACAATCCTTCTACGAGGCTCTTCTCCATCACTATAAGTATATACATCATCTCTTCCTTGTAGTGCTGAATGAATAATTCTTCTTTCATAAGGATTCATAGGTTCTAACTTAAAAGCTCTACCACTTTTTAAAACCTTAGCTGCTGTTTTTTCTGCTAAATGCTTTAACGTTTCCTCTCTCTTACTCCTATAATTCTCCGTATCTAAAGTTATTCTTTTATATGGAACATTATGATCTTTATTAACTACTAGAGACAATAAATACTGTAATGAATCTAACGTTTCACCTCTATAACCAATAATAGTTCCCATCTTTTCACCAGATACATTAAATATAGTAGAATCACCATCTTCAACAACATCAACTTTAGCTTCTATTTTCATAGTTTTTAATACATTAATTAAAAATTCTACTCCTTCATCAATGCCTGTAGGTTTAGTTGTTACCTTTAATATAGTTTTTTTTGCACCAAATAAATTAAATAATCCTTTTGATCCTTCTTCTATAACATCAACATTAACTTCATCTCGAGATACATTTAATTCATTTAAAGCTTGTTCTAATGCATCATCATAATTCTTACCAGATACCTCTATACATTTCATACCATATTCACCACCTTAAATATATGTCCATGATAATTAATTATTTTTTCTTCTTTTTCTTTTTACTTGCCCCATTCTTTGTTTCATATTCTGGCATCTTAAATCTATTTTTTTCAGCTTCTTTTTCAGCCTCTTCAGCTTCAATAGCTTTTCTCTTAGCTACTGCTGGACGATAATTAATAAAATAAGTAGTAATTAATTGAATCAAACTACCTAATACCCAATAAATAACTAGAAGAGATTTAAATCTTAATCCCATCCAACCCATCATTAATGCCATCATTACATTCATAGCCATCATGTTCATAGGTTGTTGTTGCTGAGCGCCATCCTTTGTCTTAGGAGGTGCAGATGCTTTACTTAGTAAATATGAAGGAATAAATGTCATTACTGCCGATAATATAGGTAATATATAATATGGGTCTGGCTTACCAAGGTCAGGAATCCATAAGAATCCACCTGAAATATCAATTCTATTAAATGTCCAATAAAGTGCCATTAATATAGGAAATGGTATTAATGCTGGTAAACATCCCCCTGTCATACTTACATTCTTCTCTTTATATAGATTCATCAATTCTAATTGTGCTTTTTGCGGATCATTTTTATATTTTTCTTGGATCTTTTGAACCTCTGGTTGTATTTCTTGCATCTTTTGACTAGACTTAGATGACTTAATATTAAAAGGTAACAAAATTCCTCTAATTATAATTGTTAATACTGTAACCGCTAAAACATACGATAATCCACTATTAGGATCTACTCCTAAATCACATACTACATCCCGTATGAAATCAAAAATAGTTGAAAAAAAACTTACTATTGCGTTCATTATGTTATTGTTTCCCTCCTGAAATTTATTTATCTAACAGGATCAAAGCCCCCTTTACTAAAAGGATTGCATCTTAGAATTCTCCATATTGCCTTAATGCTACCTCTAACAGCTCCATATTTTTGAATAGCTTTAATAGCATATTCTGAACAAGTAGGTATATACTTACACCTCGGTGGCGTCATTGGAGATATTCTCTTCCTGTAAATCTCTATTGTTTTGATTAATATATTTTTTATCATTAAATAATCCAGCTTTCTTAAATAAATTATTCATAGCTTTCTCTATGTCATGATAACTTTTATCTTTTGCTTTTGTTCTAGCAACAAAAACAAAATCGTTTCCTTTTATAAGTAAATCTTCTTTTAATCTATAATTTTCATAAATTAATCTTTTTACTCTACTTCTAACTACACTATTTCCAACCTTTTTACTAACAGATATTCCAACCTTATTATATATCTGACCATTGTTATCTATATTTTTTCTATTTTTAAAAATGTATAAAACTAAAAGGTCATTCGCTAATGATTTTCCCCTTCTATATACAATTCTAAACTCATTATTTTTTCTAACTTTATAAATCATCAGACTTTCTGCTCCTTTTTTTCTGCATTTGCAGAAAAAGAGCCACAAAATGCGGCCCTTATGCTGTTAATTTTTTTCTACCTTTTTGTCTTCTTCTCTTTAAAACATTTCTTCCAGATTTAGTGCTCATTCTTTTTCTGAATCCATGTTCTTTTTTTCTTTGTCTCTTTTTTGGTTGGTATGTCATGAACATTTTTCATTACACCCCCTTTAAAATATGAATTTATACGTAAATATTACGTTACTTCTAATTTAGTTACCTATTAATTATATATATATACTTTTCTTCTGTCAAGAAGGTACTTTTGTTGATAAATATCTATATATTTATGTTTTTTTGTGGATAACTTATTGAATATCTATATTTGAATATGCTATTATAATAGAAGATTGTGAATAACCTGTGGAAAACAACAAAGTTATCCACAGATGTGAATAACTTTGTTGATAACTTGTTTATTTTTTGTATGTATAAATACGATTTTACTAGTAAACAAGTCATTTATTTCTGTTAATATATATTACAAGATATCTGTTGATAACTTTTATTTTTTTTTCTAATTTTTAAGTTATCAACAACTGTTATTAATTTATTTAACATTATAAACACCCATTATTTAATTGTTTATAATGTGTTAGTAACATGTTATTTTCTTGTTTATAACCTTAAATAAAAAAATTTTTTACATAAAAAAATGGAGGAGAAACAATGGATACTAATCTAAAACAATTGTGGGAAAAAACATTACAGATAATAAAAGGTGAAATGACCGAAGTTAGCTTTAATACATGGATATTAAGCTGCGAACCTTTTTCTATTGATGATTCAACTATAAAGATTAGCGTTCCGAATTCCTTCACTCAAGACATACTAGAGTCAAGGTATAAACATCTGATAGAAAACTCAATTCAATCTATTTGCTCAAAACAATACAATATTGAATTTGAACTATCATCTGATGTAAACGCATCAGATTCAACAACTGAATCACCCACTAACCAAAATGATACACTAATTGTAAATGATGAAATGTCTACAACACTTAATCCAAAATACACTTTTGATTCATTTGTCATCGGTAATAGCAATAGATTTGCACATGCAGCTTCTCTTGCTGTAGCTGAATCACCTGCTAAAGCATATAATCCATTATTTATATATGGAGGTGTTGGATTAGGTAAAACTCACTTAATGCATGCAATCGGACATTACATGTTACAAAACAACCCTAATATTAAGGTAGAATATGTTTCTTCTGAAAAATTTACAAATGAGCTAATTAATGCAATAAAACATGATAAAAATGAAGAGTTTAGAAATAAATATAGAAAAGTTGATGTTCTTTTAATAGATGATATTCAATTTATCGCTGGAAAGGAAGGAACTCAAGAAGAGTTTTTCCATACTTTTAATGCTCTTCATGATGCTAATAAGCAAATAATTCTTTCTTCTGATAGACCACCAAAAGAAATTCCAACATTAGAAGATAGATTACGTTCTAGATTCGAATGGGGACTTATTGCAGATATTCAAGTACCAGATTTTGAAACTAGAATGGCAATATTAAAGAAAAAAGCTGATGTAGAAAACTTAAATGTAGCAAATGATGTTATGGTCTATATTGCAACAAAAATCAAATCTAATATAAGAGAATTAGAAGGTGCACTTATAAGAATAGTTGCTTATTCTTCTTTAACTAATAAACCAATAACAGTAGATTTAGCTTCTGAAGCATTAAAAGATATAATATCCAAGAAACAAGGTAAGCATATTACAATAGCAATGATTCAAGACGTTGTTTCTAGCTATTTTAATCTAAGAGTTGATGATTTAAAGTCTCAACGTCGTACTAGAAATATTGCTTATCCAAGACAAATTGCTATGTATTTAAGTAGAAAATTAACAGATATGTCTCTACCTAAAATAGGTGAAGAATTTGGTGGAAGAGATCATACTACTGTTATTCATGCATATGAAAAGATATCTGAAAATATAACATCAGATGAAAGTTTGCATAATACAATTGAAGAAATAACCAAAAAACTAAGTAATAATTAATCCACACCTGTACATAATTACGCGTTAATAAACTGTGGATAATTACATTGGAAATCTTTCACTGTGGATAATGTGGATAAAATGATTGTTTTTGCACTACTTTTTCCACAGTGTTTGTTAGTAGATTTTTACGCTATTACTTGCGTTAAAGCACTTATACACATATTCACAGCCCCTACTACTACTATTACTATTATTATATATATTATCTACTCTATCTATTGTGGAAGTATACTGTGAATAACTATGGAGGTATTAATAGAATGATATTTTTATGTGAAAAACAAAAACTACAAGATGCAATTACAATTGCACAAAAAGCAATTACAGGAAAAACACCTAATCAAATCTTAGAAGGAATTTGTATTCATGCATATAACAATACAATAACACTTATAGGATCAGATATAGACTTATCAATAGAAAGTAAAATTACAGGAGATGTACTTGAAGAAGGTTCAGTAGTAATTGACTCAAAAATATTTGGAGACATTATACGTAAACTACCTGATTCAGAAGTTAAAATAGAAGTATTACCTAACGATACATTACAAATAACTTGTGAAAAGTCAGAAATGACAGTAGTTTATATGAACGCTGATGAATATCCTTCATTACCAGATGTAAAAAATGATAATGAAATAGAAGTTCCTCAAAGTTTATTAAAAGATATGATTAAAGGTACTGTATTTGCAATTGCTCAAGATGAAACTAGACCTATACTTCAAGGTATTTTATTTGAAGTAAAAGATAGAAAATTAAATTTAGTTGCACTTGATGGATATAGATTAGCACTTAAAAGTGAATATATAGATTCTGATCTTGAAACAGAAATTGTTATTCCTGGTAAAACATTAAATGATGTTTCAAGAATTTTAGATGATTCAGATACTAACGTTCAAATTACTTTCTCTGAAAATCATATATTATTTGATTTAGGAGAAACTAAAATAATATCAAGATTATTAGAAGGAAACTTTGTTAACTATAAATCTTTATTACCAAAGGAACACAAAATATTAGTAACTGTGGATAAGTTAAATTTACAAAACGCATTAGAAAGAGCTTCACTTATGGCTAAAGAAGGTAATAGTTATTTGATAAAATTAGCTATTACTCCAGATAAACTATTAATAACTTCTAATTCTCAATTGGGAAAAGCAAAAGAAGAAGTACCTGTTGAATTGCAAGGAGATAATATAGAAATTGCATTTAACTCTAGATATTTACTAGATGTATTAAAGAATGTTGAAGATGAAAAAGTAGTACTTCAAATGACATCTAGTGTAAGTCCTTGTGTTATAAAAGCAGAACAATCAGATTTATATGAATATTTAGTTTTACCAGTTAGATTAATGAAATAGGAGGATGCATAAATATTCAATGTTTATGCAAAAAATATTATGGTAGAAATTAAAATAGAAACTGAATTTATAAAATTAGATTCTTTTTTGAAATGGGCTGGTGCTGTTGGATCTGGTTCGGATGCCAAAATGGTTATTCAAGATGGATTAGTATTAGTAAATAATGAAGTTTGCACTATGCGAGGAAAAAAAATCAGAAAAGATGATTGTGTAGAATTTGATGGAGAAATATATAAAGTAATATAAAAACAATTATGTTATAATTATAAATGGGTGTTTATGTATGTATATAAAAAGATTAGTGTTATTACAATATAGAAATTATGACAGTCTAGATATTAATTTTGGTAGACACGTTAATGTTTTTATAGGAGATAATGCTCAAGGAAAAACTAATATATTAGAATCTATTTATTATTGTGCATTTGCAAAATCTCATAGAACCTCTAGAGATAAAGAGCTTATAAGTTGGGATAAAGATGATGCATATATAAGTGCTGAAATAGGCAAAGATAGATTAGATAAAAGAATAGACATAAATATCTTAAAAGATGGCAAAAAAGCAATAAAAATTAACAAGATTAAAATAAAAAAAATTGGTGAGTTATTCGGAAATTTTAATGTTGTTATGTTTTCACCAGAAGATTTAAAGATTGTTAAAGATTCTCCTGGAATACGAAGAAAATTTATAGATATGGAGATATGCCAATTAAATTCAAAATATTATTTTAATTTGGTTCAATACAACAAGGTTCTTAATGAGAGAAATATTGTACTTAAGAACAGAAATTTAAGTGAAGACATTTTAGATGTTTATGACGAACAATTAGCAAGTTTCGGGCAATATATAATTGAACAAAGACTTATATACCTAGAAAAATTAAATTTTTATGGTAGAGAGATACATAAAGATATAACTTTAAATAAAGAAAATATAGAATTTTCATATCATTCATCTGTTAAGGATTTAAACAACATAAAAGAAAATTTTATTGAATTATTAAAGAAAAACAGAAAAAAGGATAAAGAAAAAGGTATAAGTACTATTGGTCCACATAGAGACGATTTTACAGTAACAATAAATGGTGTAGATACTAAAAGTTATGGCTCTCAAGGACAACAGAGAACTGCTGTACTTACTATGAAATTTGCATCATTAAGGATAATAAAAGAATTAATGGGAGAATATCCGATATTGTTATTAGATGATGTACTATCTGAATTAGATTACAATAGAAAAAGATATATACTAAGTACTATTGGAGAGATACAAACAATAATAACATGTACAGGAGTTGAAGATATTGAAGAGTACCTCAATGAAGATTCTAGATTGTTTAAAGTTTCTAGTGGAAGAGTGATTATTTAAAGAGGAGGATATAACTAAGATGTTTTTACATTTAGGAGAAAATGTTGTAGTTCCAATAAAAGACATTATAGGTATTTTTGATTTACAAGCAACTATGTATAGCTCAGATACAATACAATTTTTAAGAATGGCTGAAGAAGATGGATTTGTTGAAAGGATATCTGATGAAAAACCTAAATCATTTATTATTGCAGAAGTAGATAAAATGAGTAAAGTATATTTATCTCCAATATCATCTTCAACGCTTACTAAAAGAACAGAAATTGATTATGAACTTTAAAAAAAGTTATAAATAGAGTCAAGAAAGGAGGGTGTTACTGTAAATAGCTTTTATTATCACAGAAATTAATAAAGTATTCAGTAACAAGGAATATGTTAGATCAAAATAATCAAAGTTATGGTGAAAGTCAAATACAGGTACTAGAAGGACTTGAGGCTGTTAGAAAGAGACCTGGTATGTATATAGGTAGTACTAGTTCAAGGGGTTTACATCATTTAGTATATGAAATAGTTGATAATAGTATTGATGAAGCGTTAGCAGGTTATTGTAAGAATATAGAGGTTACAATTAATGAAGATAACTCAATTGAAGTTGAAGACGATGGAAGAGGTATGCCTGTTGGTATGCATCCTAAGATGGGAAAACCTACAGTTGAAGTAATAATGACTATATTACATGCAGGTGGTAAATTTGGTGGTGGCGGATATAAAGTATCCGGTGGATTACATGGAGTTGGTGCATCTGTTGTAAATGCATTATCTGAAAAGTGTATAGTAACAGTTAAAAGAGAAGGACATATATGGCAACAAAGTTATGAAAGAGGTAATGTTGTTAGTGATTTTATGATGATTGGAGATACAGAAGAAACTGGTACAAAAGTTTATTTTAAACCTGATCATGAAATATTTGATACTACTATATATGAATTCGAAGTTCTAGAACAAAGATTAAGAGAGTTATCTTTTTTAAATAAAGGAATAAAGATAATTCTTACAGATAAAAGAGATGGTAAATGTGAAGAATTTCATTATGAAGGTGGAATAAAATCATTTGTAACATTTCTAAATAGAAACAAAGAACCTTTACATCCAGAACCTATATATGTAGAAGGTAATAAAGATGGAATTTCAGTAGAAGTTGCTCTTCAATATAATGATGCATATAATGAGAATATTTTTTCTTTTGCTAATAATATAGATACTGTAGAAGGTGGAACTCATTTAGTTGGTTTTAAGACTGCTCTTACAAGAGCACTTAATGATTATGCTAAGAAGTTTGGACATTTAAAAGAAAATGATAAAAAGTTATCTGGAGAAGATATAAGAGAAGGACTTACAGCAGTTATATCAGTTAAAATAGGTGAACCTCAATTTGAAGGTCAAACTAAAACTAAACTAGGAAATAGTGAAGTAAGAGGAATTGTTGATTCAATAGTAGGAGAAGGTGTAAGTGTATTCTTAGAGGAAAATCCTATAGTAGGAAAATCTATTATAGATAAGGCCTTGATGGCTTCAAGAGCAAGAGAAGCTGCTAGAAAGGCAAGAGAATTAACTAGAAAGTCTGTCTTAGAACGTTCATCTCTTCCAGGAAAGCTTGCTGATTGTTCTTCAAAAGATCCAAGAGAATGTGAAATATATATAGTCGAAGGAGATTCTGCAGGAGGTTCTGCAAAACAAGGAAGAGATAGAAAGTTCCAAGCTATACTTCCGTTAAGAGGTAAGATATTAAACGTTGAAAAACAAAGACTTGATAGAATATTAAATTCAGATACTATAACATCAATGGTAACAGCATTTGGTGCTGGAATAGGACCAGATTTTGATGTTAACAAAATAAGATATAACAGAATAATAATAATGACAGATGCCGATGTTGATGGAGCTCACATAAGAACATTATTATTAACATTTTTCTATAGATATATGAGAGAATTAATAGATGAAGGACATGTATTTATAGCTCAACCACCTCTATATAAAATTGAAAAGGGAAAGAAAGAAGCATATGCTTATTCTGATGAAGAACTAGAAGTTAGGCTAGAAGAATTAGGTGGAAAAGACAATAATACAAATATCCAAAGATATAAAGGTCTTGGAGAAATGAATGCTGAGCAATTATGGGATACTACAATGGATCCAGAGAAGAGAATACTTTTAAAAGCTACAGTAGAAGATGCTATGTTAGCAGATGAAATATTTACAATTCTTATGGGTGATAAAGTAGAACCAAGAAAGGAATTTATTACAAAGAATGCTAAGTTAGTAAGTAACCTAGATATTTAGTAATAAGTGTGAGGTAAAATAAATGGAGTTTAATGAAGGAAAGATTATACCCGTTGATATTAATAAAGAAATGAAGAAGTGCTATATAGATTATGCTATGAGTGTTATAGTAGGACGTGCACTTCCAGATGTAAGAGATGGATTAAAACCTGTTCATAGAAGAATTCTATATTCTTTGCAACAATTAGGAATAACGCCTGACAAAGGATACAGAAAATGTGCAAGAATAGTTGGAGATGTTTTAGGTAAATATCATCCACATGGAGATAAATCTGTTTATGATGCGTTAGTAAGACTTGCACAAGATTTCTCTATGAGATATATGTTAGTAGATGGTCATGGAAACTTTGGTTCTGTTGATGGAGATAGTGCAGCTGCTATGAGATATACAGAAGCAAGAATGAATAAAATTTCTACTGAGATGTTAAGAGATATAAATAAAAATACGGTAGATTTTGTTCCGAACTTTGATGGAGAAGAAGAGGAACCTTCAGTATTACCATCAAGATTTCCTAACTTGTTAGTAAATGGTTCTTCAGGAATAGCTGTAGGTATGGCAACTAATATTCCTCCTCATAATTTAGGGGAAGTTATAGATGGAACTATAATGCTTATAGATAATCCAGAAACTACATCATTGGAATTAATGTCAGTTATAAAAGGACCAGATTTTCCAACAGGAGCTATAATAATGGGTAAGTCTGGAATTAGAGCTGCTTATGAAACAGGAAAAGGTAAGATTGTAGTTAGAGCTAAAGCTGAAATAGAAGAAGAAAATAATAGACATAGAATTATTGTTACAGAAATACCTTATCAAGTTAATAAAGCTAAATTAATAGAAAGTATAGCTGATTTAGTTAAAGAGAAGAAGATTGTTGGAATATCAGATTTAAGAGATGAATCAGATAGAGAAGGCATGAGAATAGTTATAGAATTAAAGAGGGATGCTAATCCTAATGTAGTTTTAAATCTATTATATAAACATACTAAACTTCAAGATAGTTTTGGAATTATAATGTTAGCCTTAGTTAACAATGAACCTAAGATATTAAGTTTAAAGGAAGTACTAAGTAATTATATAGAATTCCAAAAAGAAGTTATAACAAGAAGAACAGTATTCGAACTTAATAAAGCTGAAGCAAGAGCTCACATTTTAGAGGGGTTAAGGATTGCTTTAGATAATATTGATGAAGTAATAAGTATTATAAGAAATTCTAAGAGTACAGAAATTGCTAGAAATGCATTAATGGAAATATTCTCATTATCTGAAAAGCAAGCAACTGCTATACTAGAAATGAGACTTAGAAGATTAACTGGATTAGAAAGAGATAAGATTGAAGAAGAATATAATGAACTTATGAAGCAAATAGAATACTTAAAAGGAATTCTAGAAAGTGAAGAAAAGTTATTAGGAGTTATAAAAGAAGAATTAATTCAGATAAAAGAAAAATATGGTGATGAAAGAAGAACTCATATTGAAAAGGTAGCTAATGAAATAGATATAGAAGACCTTATTCAAGAAGAGGATGTAGTTATTACATTAACACATTCAGGATATATTAAGAGAATATCTGCAGATACTTATTCAGCTCAAAAGAGAGGTGGTAAGGGTATTCAAGCAATGTCAACTAGAGAAGATGACTTTGTTGAACATGTTATGGTAACATCAACACATTCAGATGTTTTATTCTTTACTAATAGAGGTAGAGTATATAAACTAAGAGCCTATGAGATACCAGACGCAGGTAGAACAGCCAAAGGAATGAATATAGTAAATTTAATAGCTATAGAACCAGATGAAAGAATAGAAACTGTATTAAATGTAAAAGATGATAATCGTGAAGGTTATTTATTCATGGGTACTAAAAAAGGAATAGTTAAGAAGACACCTTTAACTGACTTTAAGAATATAAGAAAGAGTGGACTTATAGCAATAAGTTTACGAGAAGGTGATGAGTTATTAAGAGTTAAAGTTACTCATGGTGATGCTAATCTAATAATGGTTACTAAGAGTGGATATGCACTTAAGTTTAGTGAGAAGGACGTTAGACCGATGGGTAGAACTGCATCTGGAGTTAAAGCAATAAACTTAAGAGATGATGATGTAGCTGTATGTATGGATATAGCTGTTGATGGTGAAAAGCTATTAGTAATAAGTGAAAATGGATACGGTAAAAGAACTGATGTAGAAGAATATAAGATTCAACATAGAGGTGGTCTAGGATTAATTACTTATAAGATAAGTGAAAAAACAGGATTGTTAGCTGGGGCTACTGTATGTAAAGAAGATGATGAATTAATGCTTATTAATACAAGTGGTGTTGCTATAAGAATTAATGTTAAGGATATATCAGTAAACGGTAGAGCTGCTATGGGAGTTAAGCTTATGAAGACTAAGGAAGACGAAACAGTAGTAGCAATAGCTAAGATTGGCGCAACAGATGAAGTGCAAGAAGATGAAGTTATAGAGACTGATCAAGAAGAAAATAATATTGAATAATAAAAAAATGTACCTAAATAACTTTAGTTTAGGTACATTTTTTGTTATTGCTATAATATTAGAAATTTATATTTAGTATATGCGAAGTGGGATATTTAGTTAAATTTGAGTTATTAAATCATAATTAATAAGGTAAACATATCGTAGTGTGTCAATTATAAAAAAAACAAGAAAATAGAAGAAAAAAGAAGAAATAATAATATAAATTGATTAAATGGTATATAATATATAAAATGTGATATAAATATGTGATATTATAAAACACGTCGCTGAGGCAAACAAGTAACAACAAGAAAACAAAAAATGTTTTAAAAAAAGTTGTTGACAGATGCTGAATCAAGTGATAAGATAAAGAAGTCGCTTGAGGGTGACGAAGAAAAATTGGTCTTTGAAAATTGAACAGAATAATAAATTAAGAACCAGCAATTCTTTATGAGTAAGTTTTAAGAGCTATTAATGATTAAACTTTTTATTGAGAGTTTGATCCTGGCTCAGGACGAACGCTGGCGGCGTGCCTAACACATGCAAGTCGAGCGATGAAGCTTCTTCGGAAGTGGATTAGCGGCGGACGGGTGAGTAACACGTGGGCAACCTACCTCATAGTGGGGAATAGCCTCTCGAAAGGGAGATTAATACCGCATAAGATCGTAGTTTCGCATGAAACAGCGATA
>NZ_JAHLQH010000046.1 GCF_018918325.1 Clostridium sp. MSJ-8
ATCACTCCTTTTGTTGTGGATTGTTGTTATTTATTTTATTCAACATTTGGGGTGATCTTCCTTTTTATTTAAAATAAAAACTAGATATTTAGCCGATGAGCAAATATGAAATTTGCTCAATTAAGAAAATTATAGTCAATAATATTTTTCTCTTCAATTTAATAATAAAATTAATAAATAAAATAGAAAATGATTGAAAAAGAAATATAAAATAATACAAAAGACGATAATAAATACAAAAAAGTTTGAGTATTAATTGCAATAAGCTAAAAATATAAAGTATAATATAATTATATATAAAGATAGGGTAATAAGAGGGAGTTTTAATATGAATATATTTTTAGCTAGACAGCCTATATATGATATTAATAACAAAGCGGTGGCATATGAATTATTACATAGAAGTTCAAGTGAGAATAGATTTGCTTTTGATGTTAATGCAGATGAAGCTACAAAAAAATTAATTTCTAACACCTTTAGTATTGGGTTTGATGAGTTGCTAGATAATAAAGTAGCATATATTAATT
This sequence comes from Clostridium sp. MSJ-8, assembly GCF_018918325.1. Classification (GTDB taxonomy): domain Bacteria; phylum Bacillota; class Clostridia; order Clostridiales; family Clostridiaceae; genus Clostridium. The sequence goes on from NZ_JAHLQH010000046.1 coordinate 528, forward strand.
TTTCTACTCAACTTATATTGCAAGAGATGCCAAGTGTTTTGCCAAGTAATAAAATTGTAATAGAGGTATTAGAAGATGTTATACCTACTAATGAAGTGAAAGTAGCTCTCAAGAGACTTAAGAATGAAGGATATTCAATTGCTTTAGATGATGTAACATTAAAAAGTGAATTTTGGAGTTTTGGTAAATTAATTAATGTTTATAAGATAGATTTTAGAGCTACAAGTACAAGAGATAGAATTGAAATAATAGAAGGTATAAAGGTTATTAATCCAGATGCAATATTATTAGCAGAAAAAGTTGAAAATATAGAAGAATATCAAGAAGCTTTAAAATGTGGATTTCAATACTTTCAAGGGTTTTATTTTAGCAGACCAATTATGATGGAAGGAAAGGATATACCAGCTAGAAATACTAATTGCTATTTGATTTTATCTGAATTATTAAAGAAGGATTATGATGTTAGTAAGATAGAAGCAATAATAAAAGCAGATGTTTCTATTAGTTATAAGATAATGAAGATGCTTAATTCGGCAGCATTTGGATTTGTTCAAGAAATTTCATCCATAAGACAAGCTATAGTTTTAATGGGCAAGAAGAAGTTAAGTAAATTATTAACTATAATTGCAATGAGTCAAATGGAATGCGAAAATGAAGAAGAGATATCAAGAGCATTAATTGTTAGGGCATACTTTTGTGAATTAGTTGCAAAATATATTGGGTATGATAAAAGTGAACAATGTTTTTTGGCGGGATTATTTTCTGATTTAGACAAATATATGCAGAGAGATATGAAAGATATAGTAGACGAATTACCTATAGAATGGGAATTAAAAGAAGCACTAACAGGCAAGGAAAATGAAATTAATATTATACTAAAATTAGTAATAGCATATGAAAATATGGATAACTTTGATATGTTGAAATATACTGCAATGTTAAATATAAATAAGAGTAAGCTTATTGAATTTTATGTTAAAGCAATAAAACTTGGAACTAGAATTTTAGGTTAGGATATAGATAGTATTAGGAATACTGATATAACGATAAAAATGTTATTTGATAATATTCAAATTATTAAATAACATTTTTTACTTTGTAGGAAATTATATAAAATTTAAATCTCAGCTTCCCTAAAGTTGCCGTGACGATTTTTTACTCTTTAGGGAATTATATTTTGTTTGGATTTGTGTATAAGTATTTTAGATATTAGAGTATAAGTAATGTTATAGCATACTATCTAAAGAGTAAAAAGAAAAATAGTGCCATGACAGAACCTAAAAACAAGTTTTAGAACCTGTCATATGGCTAAAAAAAATCGACGGCTCCCTATAAAGTTGCCTTGACGATTTTTTTTATTAAGAAAATATTAAGGCTATTGAAATTAAATAAATAGAGGTATATAATAAGTTTAATTTATTTAGTTAGCTAACTAAATAAAAATGAAAGGAGGACATATAATTTAGAGATGAACAATGAGCCAGAAGAATTAAAAAAAATTTTTCATCATATAGGAAAATTGCATTATAGTATAAGTCAGAAGTATTTGGATAAATTAGGAATACATAGAGGGCAAGCTGCCCTTTTGCAAGTTTTAAATAAAAAAGATGGAATAGCTCAAAAAGATATTTGCAAAGGTTTATTAGTGGCACCTGCTACAGTAACTGTTATGCTTCAGCGTATGGAGAAGTCTGAATTAATAACAAGAGAACAAGATGATAAGGATAAGAGAAAAAGTAGAATTTATTTATCTGAAAAAGGAAAAAAAATGTGCGAAGAAATTAATAAGTTATACCTAAATATAGAAAAGGTGAGTTTTGAAAACTTAGATGAACAAGAATTAAATGATTTGACAAGACTTATGCTTCAAGTAAAAAATAATTTACAGGAAGCACTTAATAAAAATGAAATATAAGATTAGGAGATGAATAATTGTGCTGAAGATGTTAAAGTATATGAAAAAATCAACAATGTCAATAATAGTTATAATAGCATTGTTGATAGTGCAAGCTGTATGTGATTTATCATTACCTGATTATACATCAGATATAGTTAATGTTGGTATACAGCAAGGAGGTATAGATGAAAAAATACCAGAAGTAATAAGAAGAACAGAAATGAAGAAAGTCTTGATGTTCTTAGATGATGATGATGTAAAGGAGACACTTAGTTACTATAAACTTGTAGAAAAAGACAAAGCAACTAAGGATCAGAAGAAGGATTACCCTATATTAAAAAGTGAAGATGTTTATATACTAAAGAGTTTAACTGATGATGATATAGAAGAAGCTAAAAAGATCATGAGTAAGCCTATGCTTGCTGTATATAGCTTAGAACAAGATTCAAAAGAGATTAAAAAAATGAAGAAACAAATTGTTTCTCAGATACCAGGTGTTTCAGAGGATACAGATATATTTGAAGTATTTTCAATGCTTCCAGAAGAACAATTAGCTACAATAACAGATAAGATTACTAGTAATTTTGATGGTATGGAAGAATCTATATTAGAACAAAGTAGTGTAGTATACATCAAGGCTGAATATGAAGCTATAGGTATTGATACAGATAAGAATCAAACTAATTATATAGTAACTACAGGTCTTAAGATGGTAGGATTGGCGCTTATAGCAATGGTAGCATCAGTATTAGTTGGTTTCTTAGGTGCTAGAGTTGCAGCTTCATTAGGTAAGGATTTAAGAGATAAAGTATTCAGGAAAGTATTAAGTTTTTCTAATACAGAAATGGATAAGTTCTCAACAGCATCTTTAATTACAAGAACAACAAACGATATTCAACAGATACAACTTCTTATGGCAATGGTTATAAGAATGGTATTCTATGCACCAATATTAGGAATAGGTGGAATAATAAAAGTTTTAAATACTAATGTATCTATGACATGGATAATAGCATTTGCAGTAATACTTATAAGTATAGTTGTTGGATCCTTATTTGTTATTGCAATGCCTAAGTTTAAGGCAGTTCAAAAATTAGTAGATAAATTAAATTTAGTAACACGTGAAATATTAACTGGACTTCCTGTAATTCGTGCATTTAGTAGAGAAAAACATGAAGAAGAGAGATTTGAAGTAGCTAATAAGAATTTAACTAAGGTTAACTTGTTTGTTAACAGAGTAATGGCGTTAATGATGCCTATAATGATGTTTATAATGAATGGAATAACAATACTTATAGTGTGGAGAGGTGCACATAGTGTTGATTCTGGTTCAATGCAAGTTGGAGATATGATGGCATTTATACAATATGCTATGCAGATTATAATGGCATTTTTAATGATAGCTGGTATGTCTATAATGTTACCAAGAGCATCAGTATCAGCATTACGTATAGAAGAAGTAATTACCACAGAAGAAGTAATAAAAGATACTACAACACCTAAGAAATTACAAGAAAATAAGAAAGGTGTATTAGAATTTAAGAATGTATCATTTAAATATCCAAATGCAGATAAGGATGTTATATCTAATATATCATTTACTGCAAAACCTGGAGAAACTACTGCTATTATAGGTAGTACTGGTGCTGGTAAATCAACACTTATTAATTTAATTCCTCGTTTCTATGATGTAACAGAAGGTGAGATATTATTTGATGGTGTTGATATAAGAGATATTACTCAACATGAACTTAGAGATAAGATAGGATTTGTGCCTCAAAAGGGAGTACTTTTCTCAGGAACTATTGATTCTAACTTAAGATTTGGTAGAGAAGAAGCTACAAAAGAACAAGTTAAAAAAGCATCCCAAATAGCACAAGCAACAGAGTTTATAGAAACTAAACCAGAAAAATTTGACACTCCTATATCACAAGGAGGTACTAATGTATCAGGTGGACAAAAACAAAGATTATCAATAGCTAGAGCTATAGTAAAAGATCCTGAATTATATGTATTTGATGATAGTTTCTCAGCACTTGATTTCAAAACAGATGCCGCTTTAAGAAAAGCATTAAAGAAAGAAACAGGAAATAGTACAGTACTTATAGTAGCACAGAGAATAAGTACAATCCTACATGCTGAACAAATATTAGTTTTAGATGAGGGTAGAATAGTAGGAAAAGGAACTCATAAAGAACTATTACAAAATTGTGAGGTATATAAGGAGATAGCTTCATCACAATTATCAAAGGAGGAGCTTGAAAATGAGTAATACAAAAAGAAGTGGACGTGGCCCTATGGGTAGAGGACCAATTGGTGCAGGTGAGAAAGCAAAGAATTTCAAAGGCACAATGGGGAAATTGTTAAAAGAATTATCTAGATATAAGATAGGAATATTTTTAGTAATAATATGTTCTGTAATAGGAACTGTATTCTCAATTGTTGGACCAAAGATATTAGGTAAAGCTACAACAGAAATATTTAATGGGTTAGTAGATAAATTTAAGAATAATGGAGCAGGTATAGATTTTGATAAGATTGGTAAAATACTTATAACATTATTAATACTATATGTAATAAGTGCTGCATTCCAATTTATTCAAGGATATATTATGGCAGGTGTATCTAACAAGTTATCTTATGAACTTAGAAATAGATTATCAGAGAAAATAAGTAGATTACCTATGAAATATTTTGATAAGACAACTAATGGTGAAGTATTATCTAGATTTACTAATGATATAGATACTTTATCTCAAAGTTTAAATCAAAGTATGACTCAACTTATTACATCGGTAACTATGGTAATTGGTATACTTGTAATGATGTTATCAATAAGTTGGCAGATGACATTAGCAGCAATACTTATACTTCCTATATCACTAGGCTGTGTTGGAGGAGTAGTTAAAAAATCTCAAAAATACTTTAAGCAACAACAAGATTATTTAGGACATGTTAATGGAGAGGTAGAAGAAGTATTCGGTGGTCATACTGTTGTAAAAGCTTTTAATGGTGAAGAAAGAGCAATAAATGAATTTACTGAATTAAATAGTAAGTTATATGATTCAGCATGGAAATCACAATTCTTATCAGGAATGATGATGCCTATAATGACATTTATAGGAAACTTAGGATATGTTGTAGTATCTATATTAGGTGGATATCTAGCAATAAAGAATACAATTGAAGTTGGAGATATACAATCATTTATTCAATATGTAAGAAGTTTTACACAACCTATAACTCAAGCAGCACAAGTAGCAAATATGTTACAATCTACAGCAGCTGCAGCTGAAAGAGTATTCGAGTTCCTAGAAGAGGAAGAAGAAGATCAAACAGTAGAAAATGCTGTTAAAATAGATAACTTAGAAGGAAGAGTTGAATTTGAAGATGTTCATTTTGGATATTCAGATGATAAGATAATAATCAATGATTTCTCTGCAAATGTTGAACCAGGACAGAAGATAGCAATAGTAGGGCCTACAGGAGCAGGAAAAACAACTATAGTAAAATTATTAATGAGATTCTATGATGTTAATAGTGGAGCTATAAAGGTAGATGGACATGATATAAGAAACTTCAATCGTAGTGAACTTCGTGAGATGTTTGGTATGGTACTACAAGATACATGGTTATTTAATGGAAGTATAAAAGAAAATATAAGATATGGTAAGTTAGATGCTACAGATGAAGAGGTAGAGAGAGCAGCGAAATCTGCCCATGTAGATCATTTCGTAGAAACTCTTCCAGATGGATACAATATGATTCTAAATGAAGAAGCAAGTAATGTATCACAAGGACAGAAACAATTACTAACAATAGCTCGTGCTATATTAGCAGATCCAAAGATACTTATATTAGATGAAGCAACTAGTTCTGTAGATACAAGAACTGAAGTATTAATACAAAAAGCAATGGATAATCTTATGAAGGGTAGAACAAGTTTCATAATAGCTCATAGATTATCAACAATAAAGAATGCTGATATCATACTTGTAATGAAGGATGGAGATATAATAGAGCAAGGAAGCCATGATGAATTAATAGCTAAGAATGGATTCTATGCAAACTTATATAATTCTCAATTTGAAAAAGAAGAAAGTGCATCTTAAATGAATTATGTATATGTAATAAGATGTAAAGATAATACATTATATACAGGATGGACGAATGACTTAGAGAAGAGATTTAAGGCACATTGTTGTGGAAAAGGTGCAAAATATACTAGAGGAAGAGGACCACTTGAATTAGTATATTATGAAACCTATGCTGAAAAAAAAGCTGCTATGAAGAGAGAATATGCACTTAAAAAGTTAACAAAAGAAGAAAAAGAAAAATTAATAAAAGGTTTTATAAATTTCAATGATTAATATCAAAATTATATGTTTAAGTAAATAATATAATATCATTAAGTATTTACTAATATAATAAAAAAAGAGTAAAGATTCCTAAATACTATAAACTCGCTAAAGCTCAGACAGTATAGTATTTTTAACGGGATCTTTACTTTTTTATTATAAGAAATACTAAATTCTATTATAGATAATTTACTTAAATCAATAATTTGATATTATTCAGATATAAGAATTTTAGGAGACATTTTTTTAATCTTACGAGTAACTACAAATGAGAAGATACCTACAAATGTATATATAATTATAAGTGGAATAGCTATTGAAGCTAAAGTATATGAAGAATTAAAGTTAGTGATTCCACATAATTTTAATAAACATGATAAGAACTTATTGTTGAACATAAAATTTAGTATAGTACCTAATATTGTAGAAATAATTGTTATAATAAGAATTCTAGCGGAAAATCCAAGCCTAAGGTTAGTGTCTGAAAATCCTTGCGATTTATATATCCCTATATCTAGTTTTTCTTGCTTTAATGCTTTATTACATATCATAATTGTTACAAGAGTTATAACTATTATACTTATAATATATATTGAGTAGATAGCTTTATCTATAGAATTAGTTATAGTATCTAAAAACTCATTGATATAAGCATATTGGTTATAAAATGAAAGTTCGTCTTGATTATACATTTTATATTTTTTATTTAAATGTGATATTATTTTATTTGTTTTAGTTGAATCAGTAATATTTATAGAAATAGTATTAGGAGCATAATCTTTGTTTATTCGTTTATAGCCCGAAGTAAGCATTGATATATTGATTCCAGAATCAGATATATTTTGATTTTTGCCGACGATAATATAATCTATGGAATTGCCTTCTTTATCAATAACTGCTATAGTATCACCTATATTTTTATTAAGTTTTTTAGCTAGAAGAGTAGTTATTAATATCTCATTATCATATTTTGGATTTCTACCTTCTATAGGTTTTAATATGAATTTGTTATAGATTTTTATAAGTCTGTTTTTATTTTCATAAGAATTATAATTTATATCAGATGTAAAAGTATCTATTATAGGTGAGTATTTGTTTATTTCAGCTTCTATATCATTAATAAGTTTTTTTGTATCGTATGAATAATTTATAATTATATCAGATTTTGGTTCACCAAACATTTCGCTAATATTATCACTCTTAAATACTACACCTAAAGTGGAGATAGATATAGCGCAAAAAGTTAAAATTGTTATTACAATTATTAATGAAATATATTGTTTTGCATGTGTAATAATTTGTTTCCAAGCCATTTTTATTGATAAAGGTATAAATTTAAATTTCTCTAATGCAAAGTCGAGTTTGTTAGAAAAATAAATTGGAGAATATCCCAAGGAAATAGCTCTAATAGGAGTAATATCTGTAATTTTTCGCGTGAATAATATAGTGAATAAACTAATAATTATAAATATGCTTACAATTATTATAATTAGAGCCAAGCAATTAATATTACTTGAAAAAAATAATCCAGTACTTGATAATGTTAAATTACCAATTGGCTTAGTTAAAAAAATACTTAATATAATACCACCAATAGAACCTAATATTGTTGCAAATAAATATTGCATTAATAGAATGATACGTATCTGCAAATTAGTAAAACCTATAGCTTTTAGTATACCAAAGGATGCATAGTCCATTTCTATATTAGAATTGATAGAATAAGACATAACAATCATAGTGATAATAAACAATAAAATAGAAAAACCAATAAGCATTGTGCATATTATATTAGGTATTAGGAAAGTATAATATTCTAAGTCGTTAATAAATGTACTTTCATATCCATAATTATCCAAGTGGGTATCTGTATTTATTTTATTTAGAGTTTTAGTTATATCTTTAATGTTATCTTTTAGATATATATTTATAACACAATCATTTCTTAGGTCATTAGAATCTTCATTAATAAAAGAATCGAAATCTTCTTTATTTATTATTGCTCTCTTGGGACTGATGAAATTACTACCTAGAAGAGGATCTTCATAGAATCCTGCAATGTGAAAATTTAAGTTTTTAATTTTTATAGTATCACCGATTTTACAATTATAATGCTCTTGGAAGTATTCTGGTAAATATATTTCGCCTTTTAGTACTTCTTTTATTTTACAATTAGTATCTGATAAAAATTTTTCTTTAGTATTTTCTAATGAAAAAAGATAAAGTACATTTGAAAAAACTTTGTTTTTAACTTTTAAAGAAGTATATCTTAGTGTTTTTACAGTATCAATATGATCAATAGAATCTTCGTTAAGTAAGGTGTTAATCATATCAGCATTATAATCATTTAAAGTGATTCTGTTAAATGCATCAGGAGAATTAGATTCTCTACATGCTTCATAAAATCTTTGTCTTCCACCTATTATTGAACTTGTTATAGATATAAGAGTAGTAGTTATTATAAGTATAAGCATAAATATACTTATGAAGTTGGCTTTCTTCCTCTTTATGTTACTAATTATTAATGTTAAAGCAGCCATATTACCACCCCTTACTTGCTAGATAAGAGAGAATTTGAGTTTCTCTAGACTTCTTATCTTCTTCATTATATGGACTTAAGTTTAATTCATTAGATATAGTACCATCCTCTATATAAAGGATTCTATTAGCACGCATAGCAGCTTTTATATCATGAGTAACCATAAGTATACTTTGCCCTTGTCTATTTAACTCAGTTAATAAATTAAGAATGTCAGTACCTGACTTTGAATTAAGAGCACCTGTTGGTTCATCTGCAAATATTAATTTAGGTGAATTAATTAATGCTCTTGCAATAGCAGCTCGTTGTTTTTGTCCGCCAGATACTTGTGAAGGTAATCTTTTCTTACAATCACTAATTCCTACGTTTTCTAATAAATTAATAGCTCTAGAATTAACTTCTTCAATAGAGTATTTCTTAGATAAGTATCCTGGAACAATAATATTTTCATAGATATTAATACTAGAAACAAGTTGCATTTGCTGAAATATATAGCCTATTTCAGTTCTTCTGAATTGTGATAATTCTTTATTATTCATTTTGTGAATAGGTCTATTGGCAAAATAGACTTCTCCAGAAGTTATATTATCCATTCCACTTAAGCAATATAATAGTGTTGATTTTCCAGAACCTGAACTTCCCATAATAACTGTAAAGTCATTTTCATATATTTCAAGATTTATATTGCTTAATACATGAGTTTGTAATCCGTCATTAGCATAGCTTTTACTAACATCAATAGCTTTTAATAATATTTTTTTCATTTTTGTTCCTCTCTTTATTATAGATTATGATAGTATGATACCAATTTAATTATTAAGAAGTCTTTAAGAGAGTTTTAATCGTAATGTTACTACTAAACCACTGTCGTTGTTATGTATGTCAACATATCCATTCATTTGTTCTATAAGAAATTTAACAATAAATAAACCAAGACCAGCACCAGGATTTTTATCTATATTATGTCCTCTATAAAATTTATCGAATATAAATGGAAGGTCCTCATCAGGAATTCCTTTGCCATAGTCTTGAAGTATGCATATTAGATAATCTTTATCTTTATCAAAACTTATACTTAGTTTTTTACTAGATGAATATTTAACACTATTACTTATTATATTTTCAAATATTTGTTCAAGTCTTCTCAAATCAACATTTATAGTACATGTAGGTAATTCATTGCAATAAATTATATACATTTGATTAGCTTCTGCTACTGATGTTAAAATATCTGTTATTATAATGTTAGATTGATAATTAGAGCAAGAAACTTCTAATTTCTCTAAATCAGATAATGAGTGAATAAATAAATCATCAGTAAGAGCTGATACTTCATCACATTTTTTCATAATAACAGATAGATATCTAGCTTTCCTTTCAGAAGTAGTGTCCATATTTAATTTTAGAGCCTCTGTATAGGCTCTAATAGAAGCAACTGGAGTTTTTATATCATGAGATAGAGTAGCTATAATTGTTTTATTGTTGTTTATAGCTTCTTTTTCATTAGCTCTAGCAGTTTTTATTTCTTGTCGCATCATATCAAATGCCCATGTAAAATCTCCGAATAGATTTTGTTTTTCTACATATAGAGGAGAGTCAAAGTTACCTTTAGATATATCTTTTGCAAAAGCTTCTAATTTATTAAAAGGCTTAATTATATTAAAGTGTGAATATAGAACTATAAGTGATATAAATAATAAGGAAATTATATAAAAACAAGTTAATTGTTTGGAAAAAGATGAATTAAAAGAATAAGTTCTTAATTCATTTTGCATACTTGTTATTGCTTTATCTAAATTAATATCATACTTAGAATCAGTTCTAGAGAGCTTTGATAATTGTTCTATTTCATTTAATTCAACTATAAGATTTTGAGATGTCTTATCAGTGTTTTGAGTATTATATAGAAAATAAGCATATGTACATGATAATAATAATATAAATATTAAAGTGATTTTTTTTAGTTTATTTTTCATTATCTGTCACCTCAAATATATATCCACTGCCCCAAATTGTTTTGATGTATTGTGGGTTAGAAGGGTTATCCTCAAGTTTTTCTCTAAGCCATCTTATATGAACCGCTAGAGATGATATTTCAGCTTCATTAAATATTCCCCATACGTCAGAAAAAATTTTTTCTTTCTTTAGAGCTATGTTCTTGTTATTTATAAAATATTTTAGTAATTCAAATTCTTTAGTTGATAGATTGATAAAGCTATTATTTTTTTTCACTGTTAATTTCGTAAAATCAACAGTGATGTTACCGAAAGTGAAATTCTCAATAGGTTTATTAAATCCATAAGCACGTCTTATATTGGCATTTACTCTTGATAATAATTCTTCTAAAGAATAAGGTTTAGATATATAATCATCTCCACCTATATCTAATCCTGTTATTTTATCTGTTTTACTAGTTCTTGCACTTATAAATATGATTGGTATAGTGCTTTCAGCACGTATTTCTTTACAAAAATCGAAACCAGTACTATCTGGAAGATTGATGTCTAATATTATTAAGTCTATTTTTTTATTTTGCAGAATAGAATATCCTTCTTCTGTTGTATTAGCTACTTTGACATTGTATCCATTATCTTCTAGCATGTCACTAGTAATCATTGATAAATCAGGATCGTCATCTATAATTAAAATGTTATTTGTGTACATAATATCACTTTCCTTCTAAAATTTGACTTAAATATATTCTATCATAAAAAAAATAATAAAATATACTAGAGTATGTCTCCTTTTTTATAGACTTTTAGTTTTATTATGATAGAATATAAGGTACGAAGGCATATTATATAAGAATGGAGGTATAATAAATAGTAAGCGCCAGAAGGTACTATAGAAGATTCTATAGCCTTGACGAGGATGAGTTTTATCGAAGTTTTCGGCGGATGACTCACGGTATTTTACACTATCGTTATAGGTTGATAAATCTACGGAGTAATTTGTAGGACAAATTCAACCAAGGTGTAAGCCTTCATAGAATAATTATAAAAGGAAGGTACAATAATAATGTGCGGAATAGTTGGATATGTTGGTAAGAGAAAAGCAACAGATTTTTTAATTGATGGATTATCTAAACTAGAATATAGAGGATATGATTCTGCAGGAATAGCAGTATTAGAGAGTGGTGAAGTTACAGTAATTAAACACAAGGGAAGATTAAGTAACTTAGAGAAATCATTAAGTAATAAGGCAGTAGAGGGCTGTGTAGGAATAGGTCATACAAGATGGGCAACTCATGGAGAACCATCAGATGTTAATGCACATCCACATCAGAGCTCTAAGAGTGATATAACAGTTGTTCATAATGGGATAATAGAGAATTATCTAGAACTTAGAGATTGGCTTAAGGGTGAAGGTTATAATTTCTTATCAGACACAGATACAGAAGTTATACCTAATCTTATAGATTATTATTATGAAGGAGAATTATTTGAAGCTGTAGTTAAGGCTACTGAGAGATTAGAAGGAAGCTATTCTATAGCAGCTATTTGCGGAAAAGAACAAGATAAACTAGTAGCTGTAAGAAAGGATAGTCCACTTATAGTTGGAGTAGGTGAAGGAGAAACATTTATTGCTTCAGATATTCCAGCAGTTATAAGCTATACTAGAGATGTTTATCTATTAGAAGATAATGAATTCGTAGTTGCAGATCAAAATGGTGTTAAGATTATGAATGCAGAAGGTTCAGAGATAGAAAAAGAAATATATAAGGTAAAATGGACTCAAGATGCTGCTGAAAAAGGTGGTTATGATTCATTTATGCTTAAAGAAATCAATGAACAACCAAAGGCAATAAGAGAAACAATGCGTTCAAGAATATCTATGGATCATGATGTTGTGTATGATGATTTTTCACTTACAACAGAAGAATTAGATAATATAGATAGAATATATATAGTAGCATGTGGTACTGCATATCATGCAGGTTTAATGGGAAAATCAGCGATAGAGAAATATGCACAAATTCCAGTAGAAGTTGATATAGCATCAGAATTCAGATACAGAGATCCATTAATAACTAATAAGTCACTTATAATATCAGTAAGTCAATCAGGAGAAACAGCTGATACATTAGCTGTTCTTAGAGATTGTAAGAAGAAGGGGGCAACAACATTAGCAGTTACTAATGTTGTTGGTAGTACGATATCTAGAGAAGCTGACCATGTTATATATACTATGGCAGGTCCAGAGATAGCAGTAGCATCAACTAAGGCATATACAACTCAATTAGTTGTAATGTATTCTTTAGGATTATATTTTGGAGAATTAAAAGGTGAGTTAGATAAGCACATAAGTGAATTAATAAAGGAGAGTTTATTAGAATTACCAGACAAAGTTCAAGAATTATTAGATAATCAAGATGCAATTAAGCAAGCAGCCAAGACTATAGCAAATGATAGAGATGTATTTTTCCTAGGAAGAGGTGCAGACTATTCATTAGCACTAGAAGGTTCATTGAAGCTAAAAGAGATTTCTTATATTCATTCTGAGGCATATGCAGGAGGAGAACTTAAACATGGACCAATAGCACTTATAGAACAAGGAACTAAGATAATAGCATTATTAACTCAAGAACAATTAAGAGATAAGATGGTAAGTAATATAGTTGAGGTAAAAGCAAGAGGTGCTTATGTTATAGGAGTTGCTTATGAAGGAGATAAGTTAGATCCTAAGATATTTGATGAAGTAATAAGAATACCTAGAATATCTAATAGAGTTGCGCCAGTTGTTGCTGCTGTAGCACTTCAATTGTTAGCTTATTATACAACTAAAGAAAAGGGTTATGATATAGACAAGCCACGTAATTTAGCAAAATCTGTTACAGTTGAATAAAAGATAAAATTAAGGATATTTCTATTGTGATTTTGTAAGAAAGTTTGATCGTTTGAAACAAACTTTGATCATTTGAAAGAAAGTTTGAATAAAATATTAATAATATACAATACTATAATATATATGTTTTAGTATTGTTAGAAGTAAACTATTAGTCTAATAAGACTAGGCATTTTAAATAAATTAAAGTGTCTAGTCTTATATTTTTTTGGAGGTGAAATTATGGCAAAAAGAAAACGACAGCAAGATATTGAAAAAATGATTAAAGAAGGATATGGAGCTGGTATAGAAAAAGATTATAAGCCATGGATTAAGATACAAGATGTTCCTTCGCTTGGAAGAGTAACTAGAGTTAAAGGAATAAAAACCAATAGACAGCATGAGCTTTTGTCTGATATGGAAAGAAATTATTTTTACATATTAGAGTATTCAAGCAAGGTTAAAGATATAAGAGAGTAGTTTCCACTACTTCCTATAGAAGATACTATTACCATAGCAGATGAACTTGGATTTAAACATCCGAAGAATCCTGAAACAGATGAGAATATTGTAATGACTACTGATTTTCTTATAACAGTAGATACAGGAGATGGAATCAAAGAAGTAGCAAGAACCATAAAATCAAAAGATGATTTACTAAATAAAAGAATACTTGAAAAGTTTGAAATTGAATGTATATTTTGGCAGAAGAGAAATATAGATTGGGCTATTGTTACAGAGGAAGAAATTAATAAAACAATAGCTCATAATATAAGCTTTATTCAAGGATATAGAAATATAAAGAATGTTGATGGTTTTAATAATCTTGATTCCTTAGAAATTCAAGATTTAATTTATGAATTTTTAAAAAGAATTATAGATAATAAGAAAAGTGTAAGGTCTATAGCTTTACAATTTGATAAGGATATGAATCTCGAAAATGTATGTGGATTAAGTGTTTTTAGGTACTTAATTATAAATAAAATTATAGAAATAGATATTACAAAGAAAATTGATGTTAATAAAAATGTTCATATATTATCAGTAAGTAGTGATGAAGTAAAGAAGGTGGAAGCTATATGATTTGTATGAATGCTGTTTTTAAATATGTAGATGTTGAAAATGGAAAAAGAATTAGGATTATAGAATTAGATGAAAGTAATATTTATATTGTAGATATAGATGCAGTAACATCAATGCCCAAAAAAGAAGAGCTTAGTAAAATTGAAGAAGAAATTGAATGTAATAAATTGATAAAAATAAAAGATCCTTATATAAAAATCATTAAAGATGAAGACTTATCAGAAGTTCAATTGAATAGGAGAAATGAATACTGGCAATTTATAAATAAGTATTGGCAGATTTACAAAGATGATATTTTGAATAAATCAAATAGGGCAAAAGCATTCAAAAGTATATGTAATGATTCTAATAAAGGTATGAATAAGGTAAAGAGATTGTTCTCTAGGTTTTGGCAAAGAGGAATGAACAAAAATGCTTTAATTCCCGATTATGATAAATCAGGGGGAAGGGGCAAGGAGAAGAAATTAAATGATGTAAAGACTGGAAAACCACGAAAAACTGATTATCTAGGGAATAAAACAGATGGAATTAATGTAACTGAAGATATAAAGAAACAATTTGCTTTTGTAATAGATAAGTATTATAGAAACAATAAAAAATTCTCATTAAAAGAGACATACTCATTAATGTTAAAGGATTTTTATTCAGATGTTTTTAAAGAAGATAATGAAATTAAATATAGAGTATGGGATGATTCAAGAATACCAACATATGATCAATTTTATTATTGGTTTAAGAAAAAAGAAAATATAAAGAAAGATATTATTTTCAGAGAAAGTGAAAAGGAATTTAATTTAAAACATAGGGCATTATTAAGTAATTCAGTACAGGAGACTGATGGACCAGGTACAAGATTTCAAGTAGATGCAACCATAGCTGATGTGTATTTAGTAAGTTCACTAAATAGAAATAGGGTTATTGGAAGACCTATAGTTTATGCAATTATTGATGTTTTTTCAAGAATGGTTACATGAATATATGTTGGTCTTGAAGGACCATCATGGGTTGGAGCTATGATGGCTTTAGATAATATGATTGCAGATAAGGTTCAGTTTTGCAAAGATTATGAAATCGAAATAAGTGAGGAGCAATGGCCGTGCAAGCATCTTCCTGAAATTATTATTGCTGATAGAGGTGAATTTGAAGGCTATAATGTTGAAAATCTAATTAATAATTTAAATGTAAAGATAGAGAATACTTCACCATATAGGGGTGATTTAAAAGGAATTGTTGAGAGAAGCTTTAGAACTACTAACGAGAAAATAAAGCATAAAGCACCAGGTGCAATTCAAAAAGAATATAGGAAACGTGGAGATAGAGACTATAGATTAGATGCTACGTTGACACTTGAGGAATTTACTAAAATTTATATAAATATAGTACTTCATCATAATAGTAAAATAATTGATAAATATCCTATAGATAAGGAAATGATAGCTGATGAAATAACTCCTACACCAATGAATTTATGGAACTGGGGAATTAAAAATAAAAAAGGCAGATTAAAAACTGTTGATAGAGAAGTTTTTAGACTTAATATTCTTCCTAAAGGAAAGGCAAGTATTTCAAGGGCAGGAATAAGATTTAAAGGGCTATATTACAGTTCTGATAAAGCTGTAAAAGAGCAATGGTTTGTAAATTTAAAAGTTAGAAGTATAGAAGTTGTTTATGACCCGAGAAATATGAACAAGATTTATATTCTATACAATAATGGATTAAATTATGATGAATGTTACTTGATTGATGCTAGTATACAGTATAAGAATTGCTTGCTTGAAGAAATAATCTATAATGCAGAATTAGACTCAGAACTTAAAGATAAGGATTTAAGGGAACAGAATCAGAAGAATATTGATTTGGAAAAAGAGATAGATAAGATAGTTAAGAAAGCAAAGAAGGAAAAATCAAAAGATATTGATTATAATAATTCATCTAGTCAAAAACTTAAAGGAATAAAGAAGAATAGAGCAGTAGAGAAGGAAGTTAACAGACATGATGAAGTATTTAGATTAGGAAAGGATAATGAGAATACAGATAAAAACGCAGAAGTAATTGAGTTTCCAGCAGCTAAATCCAATACAGAAAATAGTGGTTATAATAAACTAATGAATTTAATTAAAAAGAAACGAGGTGAAAAGAGTGAAAAATAAAGAGAATACTACAATACTAAAAGGTGAATTTAAAGAAGCTGTATATAAAAAGCAGGAATTAGAAGAATATGATTTAAATCCTTTTATAGAAGCTCTGCCACCTATTTTTACAGCAGAAGATGTTATCGATAGATTTACAGTCTTACCTGTTATCACTGATATTGATAGAAAAAAGTCCGAAAATTTAAGATACCACATAATAAAAAGAACTAAAAATTTCTTGCAGCCATTACCTATTCATATTGAACTTGAAAGAAAATTATCAACACTTATTAGACGTGGATATTTAGCGAGAAATCCATTAGATAAGATTTTCTTAGGAAAATTAAGAACACTTAATAGATTAGATGATAATTCAATAAGAGAAAATGAATTGCAAGATGAATTATGTAACATAAGAACAACAGCTGATAGTATATCTATTATTGGAATTTCTGGAATTGGAAAGACTACGGCAATAGAAAGGCTTTTGCTTATGTATCCACAAGTTATTAAACATTTTAAATATAAAGGCGATAATTTTACTAGGACTCAAATTGTATGGCTTAAAATAGACTGCCCTTATGATGGCAGCTTATCAACTTTGTGTAAAAACTTTTTTAAGGCTATTGACGATATATTAGGCACTAGATATTTAGAAAAATTTGGTTATTAGAACCGCATAACATCTACTATGATGATTAATATGACAAAGCTTGCTTGGAGATATGGGATAGGAGTTTTAGTTATAGATGAAATACAACATCTTTTAAATACTAAAAATGATAAAGAAGAAATGCTTAATTTCTTTGTAACTTTAACTAATACGGTTGGCATTCCAACAGTATTAATTGGAACTAGTAAAGCACAGAAAGTATTTAACGGTAACTTTAGGCAGGCAAGAAGAGCAGGTAGTGATGGTTCTATTATATGGGATAGAATGTAGAAGGATAGTGAAGAATGGGATTTCTTTTTACGTTCAATATGGGAATTTCAAGGTTTAAAAAATATAACTAAATTAAATGACAAGATGAAAGATGCATTTTATGATGAGTGTCAAGGCATAACAGTAATTGCCGTTAATTTATTCTTATTAGCACAAGAAAGAGCATTGCAAGACGGAAAAGAAGAATTAACAGTATCTATTATCAGAGAAACAGCTAAAAAGGATTTACATATGATACAACCAATAATAAAAGCATTAAGAAACAATAATCTAGTTGAAATTATGAAATATGAGGATATATCAATTAATTATGAAGAAGTAACAAACTGTTATGCAAGAAATATTGAACTTACAGGAATGATTAAGGAATCTTTTAATGAACGTAGAAAAGATATTGAACTTAAGCGTAAAAGTTCTGCAGAAAGCCTAATAGTAGATTTAACTGAAATGGATATATTTGATTATTTAGATATAAGTAACATAAGAGAAATATGCGAGAAAGTTGTAAAAAGTGCTAGTGTAAATGAAGATTATAGCAATTTAAAGATGGAAGCATTAAAAGAAGCAATGGCATTAAATGAAAAGAAGATGAAATCAAAAAATCAAGATAAACGTAAGGCAAAGAATAATGGAAGTTTATTAGAAATTTTTGAATTGTCACAGGCAAGACAAATTCATCCTTATGAATTGCTTAAGGAAAGAGGATATATTAAGAATCCTGTGGATGAATTTTTAGATGTCAATTGATAGAAAACTATATAAATAAAATGATATTTGTTGAGGTGATAATATAAATGCAAGAATTTAATGATGCTAAAAAAGAAAAAATTAAAAGTATTTTATTGATGCCAATTGAATGTGAAAAAACACTGAATAATTCTAAAGAAATTAAGATTAAAGATGGTAAAATATATTCAAGTCAAAAATATTATTCAAATTCTGATGAAGATATGTGTGATTTTGCAATTGGCTTTTATGAAATTTTATATTCCTCTATATTAGATAATGGAAAAATTTTATTGGATGATGGAACAATTAAAAATTGTTGTTTTGCAGGAGATACAATGAATAGTTTTAACAAAATTGCTAATCTTGTGACTGCAGCTGGTAAGACAGTTAAAGCACGAACTGATGAAGAAAAATGGCCTAAATGGCTAAGAGAGTATAAGAATTATTATCATTGTCTTGCAAATTTTTGGATTTTACCAACATGTATTGGAAGAAGAAGTCTTAAGTTAAATTATTATGATTCTATGGATATATTTTTAGAAAAATTAAAAAATGATAATCTTAATGTTCTTAGAAAGAATGTATCATATTATCAAAAAGTAAGTACATATGAAAAGTTCACTAGAATTCATATTCTTAATTCATATGAAAATATTGATGCTAAGAAAACGAGGAAACAATATAAACAAAGAAAAGCTGAAGATTTAGTCAAGCAAGCTAAAGCAAGAATTGAGCAAAGGGCACAAGAAATTATTGAAGTGAAAGATGATGAGTATCATTATAATTTATTAAGTAAGTTATGGGAATATTTCAAAATTGAAAACTTAATAAAATAGATATTTTTATAATTTAAACATTGTAAGTAGAAAAATAGGGGAAGAGGCAGTAATTAAAAAAGGAGAATTTATATGCTAGATTTTTTTACTGCCCCTTACAAAGATGAATTTATATATTCAACTATAGCAAGGTATCATTTCTATTCTGGAAATGTAGATTTTAAAGATACTATTGAAGAATGTTTTGGAAAAAGAACAATGGTACCTGTTTTTGAACTTGCAGGAGGACTAGATATGCTTGCTAGTAAGCTTGGAGGTAAGTACACTGCAGAAAAAATATTAAAAAATAATACTATTTTTTCTTATTATGAACCTTTTTTGGATAAAAAGATAAAATTAGAGGCTATTAATAAAATGAAAAAAGAAGATTGTAGTAGTATTTATACTAAGATTGGAATAGTTGCAGGTTCTATCTGCAAAACTAACAGTATTAGATATTGTCCAATATGTGCTAAAAATGAAATTGAAGCATATGGTGAAGTATATATTCACAGAGAGCATCAATTGCAAGGAATTAAATTGTGTCCACATGATGGTTGTGTGTTAAAAGAATATGCTAAAAGAAAACTTGATTCAAGTAAGATTGAATTTGTTAGATTAGATAAAGAAAATTTAGATCTAGAAGAAGATTTTAATATTGAACAATATGACAAAAATTATATTTTAGCTAGGAATGCTTACTATCTTTTAAATGCAGATTTAAGTATGTTTGATAACCAGAAGTTAAAAGAAAGGTATGTATATTATCTTAATAAAAAAGGTTTAGCTAGAGATACTGGGACAATAAAGCAAAGGGACTTGTATGAAGAGTTTATTAATTTTTACGGAAATGAATTCTTAAAATCATTGCAATGCCAAATAGATTTTGATAATGAATATAATTGGTTAAAAGTACTTACAAGAAAATCAAAAAGAGCTACACATCCATTAAGACATTTACTATTAATAGGTTTTTTATGTAGTAGTATAGAAGAATTTTTCTTTGAAGATATAAATATAATAAAATTAACTTCAGCGCATGAAAAAAACAGAAAGATAGTTATAGATGATAAGGTAATTGAATATAGAAAATCTATTATAGAATTTATTAGATCTAATAGTGAAATGAGCAGAACAGAAGTAAGAAAAAATTTAAAAAAAGAATATATATATTTGTATAGACATGATTGCAATTGGTTATTAGATAATTTACCTAAGAAAAAAGAACAATGTAATGGAATTAATGAAAGAGTAGATTGGCAAAAAAGAGATAAAGAATATCTGCAGTTACTTAAAGATAGGTATAAAGTTCTAATTAATGGTGATGAAATTATCCGCATTACAAAAGGAACACTTGCAAAGCCTTTAGGCATATTAGCTAATTTAGAAAAGAAGATAGACAAATTTCCTGAGACTAAAAAATATTTGATGAAGATTTGTGAAAGCATAGAAGAGTTTCAAATAAGAAGATGTAAGTATGTGATAGATAATTTATTTATTAATGAGAAAAATATTAAGTTATGGAAAGTGCAAAGAATTGCAGGTATAAGAAGCAGTCAATTTGATAGATTAAAAAATACTTTAATTAAATGAGCAAATTTCATATTTGCTCATCGGCTAAATATCTAGTTTTTATTTTAAATAAAAAGGAAGATCACCCCAAATGTTGAATAAAATAAATAACAACAATCCACAACAAAAGGAGTGAT
>NZ_JAHLQH010000015.1 GCF_018918325.1 Clostridium sp. MSJ-8
TCTTATAAAAATTATAACTTATTTCAAATATTTTAGCTATAAAAACAATCTAAAAAACTGACTTTACCCTTGCAAACACAATAATTTAGCTAAAACGGAAGTTAGTTTTGCATTCAACGGTTTTATAAATAATTAAAATATAATAACATTAGTTCAGTAACCTATTGTTCCATATTATTTATACTAATCCCTAATTCTTCATGGTTATATTATTCTATATCTAACTATAATCTAACCCTAACAATAATGGTTACTTCCACTAAGCTTATTATATTTTAATTATTTAAGCGTTATGCTGATTTTTAGTGTATCTGGATTATTTCAAGTATCTTAAGTATTCAGTAGTTCTTACTTAAAAAATTATCTAATATATTTTTTGATTACTTATTTTTTCAGTTAATTAATATCAAATTATTGATTTAAGTAAAATAATATTATTATAATGAAAAATCCAATGTTATTTGATAATGTTAATATTATGATTTCCTTTTTTAGTATCAATATTATTGCTTTGAATAAATCTTCATAATGAATGATTATAATTAAAATATAATAACATTAGTTCAGTAACCTATTGTTCCATATTATTTATACTAATTCCTAATTCTTCATGGTTATATTATTCTATATCTACCTATAATTCTAACCTTAACAATAATGGTTACTTCCACTAAGCTTATTATATTTTAATTATTTAAGCGTTATGGTGATTTTTAGTGTATCTGTATTATTTCAAGTATCTTAAGTCTTCAGTAATTCTTACTTTAAAAAATTATTGAATATATTTTTTTGATTACTTATCTTTTAAGGTAATTAATATCAAATTATTGATTTAAGTAAAATAATATTATTATAATGAAAAATCCAATGTTATTTGATAATGTTAATATTATGATTTTCTTTTTTAGTATCAATATTATTGCTTTGAATAAATCTTCATAATGAATTTTAGGATTTCTTATTATAAAAAAATTAAGATAGCGTTTAAAATGTTGTACTGTTTGAACTTTAGTGAGTTTACAACATTTAGCTACCTTAATTTTTTTATAGTTAGAAATACTTAATGAAATTATGCTATTTATGAAAACATATAATATTGATACTAATAGCAAACATAATATTAATTAAACTAAATAACATTGGATTTTTTACATATTATATTATTTACTTAAACATATAATTTTGATATTAATTATTGTAAAATATAAGTTATCTAACAATAATTATATATATTATATTTTTTTCACCACATCCTCTATTGTTACTGCCTTCACTTTACCTCTAGTCATTTTACACACAGCCGTTGTATAAAAATTATTTTCCACAAAAAAGTCAAATGGATTCTTTACACTCACAATAGTTTTATTAAATAACATTGCACACTTATCACTATATTTTGCAGCAAACTCAATATCATGAGTTACCATAACTATAGTTATTCCTTCTTTTTTTAGAGCTTTTAATATTTCACCTATTTTATTCTTATAATGGTTATCCAATCCTTTTGTTATTTCATCTAGAAGTAGTACCTTAGGTTTCAATCCTAGTACCTTACCTATTGCAACTTTTTGTTTTTCTCCACCACTTAAGTCATAAGGATTTTTATCTAATAATTCTTCAACATCTAACATTTGAACAATATCTTCTACATTACCTATACAAGTTTCCTTTAATTCTTCTAATACCGTATCTTTTGAAAATATAGTTTCGGGATCTTGTGGCAATAAAACCACTTTATCCTCTTTTTTCATTTTATATTTAATTTTCCCCATATATGGCTTATATATCTTACATAAAAGATTTAAAGTTGTACTTTTTCCAGCACCATTTCCCCCTAATATGGTAAATATCTCATTATTATATATTTTTAGATTTAAATCTCTAACTATGTCATTTGCATTTTTTGTGTATTTATAACATACATCTTTCAGTTCAATTATTATGTCATTCTTTTGCTTAATATTATTAACATAAGTATTTATATGATTATTTATATCAATAGAATCAATATATCTTCTTCCCTCTTTCAATGATATAGGACACTCATCACCTATTCCTATTGACTTATAAAGTCTAACAGGAGTAGGCATAGATTCAAATATATTATTTGTATCTTTACATAGAATATTACCTATATTATGTGGAATATCATTATATATTATCTGTCCTTTTTCCATTATTACAACCTTATCTGCATATGCCATTATATTTTCCAGATTATGTTCTGCTATAATAATTGTCATTCCTAATTCATCATTTACTTTTTTTATTCTTTCTATAAATTCATCTCTAGCTATAGGATCTAATTGAGCTGTTGGTTCATCTAATATAAGCACTTCTGGATTCACTACCATAACAGATGCTAGATTAATTAATTGCTTTTGTCCTCCTGATAATGTATCTATTGAAGATTCTATTATATCTTCAAGTCCAAAATAACTAGCTATCTCAGATACCTTAATTCTTATTATGTCACTATCCCATCCTAAATTCTCCATAATAAATGCAATTTCATGATACACTCTATCTGTAACTATTTGATTGCTAAAGCCTTGCGTTACCATTCCTATACTAGTTACTTCTTCTCTTACAGATAAATTATGTATATCTTTACCCTTATACATAATGCTGCCACTTACATCTCCATGGGGTGCTAATGATAACTTAATATTTTTTAGCAGTGTACTTTTACCACTCCCAGACAAACCACATAAAAGAATTAATTCTCCTTTATTAATTGTTAAGTTTATATCTTTTAATGCCTTTATATCACTATTAGGATATGAAAAGTTAAAATCCTTTATTTTAATAATTTCCACTTTACCACCTCCTGAATATTTACTATTAAAGGAATCAAACATAATATACCATATGACACAATAGTATAAGGATTTTTACCACACTTCTCTATATATGGAAAAAATTGTATTGTTGTTTTTCCTAGAATCCAACTATAAATGATGATTATATCTAAAATAATAACTATTATCATAAGAATTTTATCACACTTCTTAAATCTAAAAGGGTAATAACTTGTTCTGTGTTTTAACCCAAATCCTCTTGCTTTCATTGAATCTGCTGTTTCTAATGCACTCTCAAAACACCATGATAGCAGAATAAAAACTATGTTAAGAGAATACTTTATCTTTTCTATTAATCCTTTTTCATCTACTCTATTTCCTAAAGCTTTTTGTCCCCTATCTATCTCTTTTATTCTGTTTTTAAAGTCTGGAATAAGTTTAAATATCATACATACAGTTAATGATATTGATGGCGCTACCTTCCCAAATATATACATAGTCTTATCTGATGTCATTATCTTACTTAAAACTCCAAACCATAATATTACTGTACTAAACATAATTCCTGATGCAATTCCATAACTTACAGACTCTAATGTTATTTTGTGATTGAGAATAATTAATAAAATTGTATTTCCCTCTTCATTAAAAATAGGATTAATTATAGTAAATATTATAATTATAATAATTGAACTTTTAATGCTTTTGATAGATTGTATATATAGTGAATATATAAGTGCTGAAACATAAGATATCATAAGTAATATTGGATTCATAAAAAACATACTAAAAATTATAAGGGATATTAATAAACTAAAATTAACTAACGGATGATAATTACTAAAACTATCTTTCATAATATTACTTCCTCATAAATCCATATTTAATCTTAATTCTATCAAGTTTAGTCATCATAGGTTTATATAATATAAATAAAAATATTACAGTAGCAGCTGCATGTATAAGATCAAAAGGAATACCACTTATTATACTAGCTATATACGCCTTCATCGAAAAGTCCGGCATCATAGTAAGAGCTGAGTAAAGATTCATTATAAGACCATATATAATAAAAGTTGATAATCCTCCATATATAATAACTAACATTTTATTATCTTTTATCTTTTTATTGTTAAACAATAATCCAGCTATAAAGCCTATTATTCCAAAAGAAAACATTTGCCATGGTGTCCATGGTCCTTGTCTAAATATAAAATTAGACACAAAGCCAGCTAATGAACCAGTTAAAAAACCTGCTTCCCCACCAAAAGCTATTCCTGCTATTATAACTATTGCACAAACTGGCTTAAATTGAGGTATCATATAAAATGCCGCTCTACCTACTACTGCTATAGCTGACAAGACTGCTATTACAATTATTTCTCTAGGCTTCGGCTTTCTATTTTCAAATGATATAAAAAACGGAATAATTGTGTATATTATTATAAGTAGACTTATAAAATAATACTTTCTATTACCCATATACCTAATTCCAATATATATAGTAGTTGGAATTAAAAGCAATATAATAATAGATGCCATTATTGTTCTCTTAGATATTCCTTTATTTAATTCTTCTTGCATAAATCAATAACCTCCTGACTTATTATTGCATTCTTAAATATATTTCTAGACATCCTATTTGCACTAGTAGTATAGAAACTATTGCCTGAAAAGAATTCATTTGAATAATTAGTGGTTATTATACTCCCATTAAAAAATAACGAACTTCTGTGTGAATATTGTGCAGCGAACTCTATATCATGAGTTACTATAACTATGGTTACACCTTTAGCACTTAACTCTTGTAGATATTGTCCAAGCTTGTTCTTAAGTATTTCATCTAATCCTTTTGTAGGTTCATCTAACAATATTATCTTAGGATTAAATAATAGCACTTTACCTAATGCTACTCTCTGTTGTTCTCCTCCACTAAGATCATAAGGATGTTTATCTAATAGATTATTAATCTCTAAGAAGGTTGATATCTTCTCTACTCTCTCTAATATATCAACTTTCTTAATTTTTCTTCCTTTTAACATATCAATAAGATCTTCTCTAACTGTTTTTCTTACAAATAATGTCTTTGGATCTTGAGGTAAAGTAACCATATTTTCATAATACAACATCTCAGGTGGTATAGACCTTATATCCCTATTATTTATCTTGATTACGCCTCTATATGGCTTATTAAATCCATTTATAAGAGATAATGTTGTTGTTTTACCTGTACCATTACCACCTACTATAGAATATATTTCACCTTTATATACAGTAATATCTAAAGATTTTATTATATCGTCTCCTCTTTTATCATACTTAAACCAAACATCTTGAAAACTTATTATTTCTTCTTTATCTTTTATCTGTGAATTAATCTTTTCCACAGTATCATACTTTATATTTCTTCCTGCAAAGTAATGCTTTAGCATATTTCTGCCTTCCTTAACTGTTAATGGAACCTCCCCTTTGCACTCTATACCTCTCCAAACCTTAACAGGTGTTGGAAATGCTTCTAATATATCATTATCTAACTTCTTCGCAACCTCTCTTGGAGTATCTATAGCTATTATTCTTCCATTTTCCATAACAATTACTCTATCAGATATACTTAGTAATTCTTCTAATCGATGTTCTACTATTATTATAGTTGTTCCAAAATCTTCATTTATCTTCTTAATAGTTTCAATAAAGTCTCTTGCAGCTATAGGATCTAATTGAGATGTAGGTTCATCTAATAATAATATAGAAGGTTGCATAACCATAACAGATGCTAAGTTAAGTATTTGCTTCTGTCCACCTGATAATTCACTTATTTTTCTATCAAATATATTACATATTCCAAAATAACTTGCTATTTCTGATACCCTAAGTCGTATAGCTTCCTTCTGTTCTCCTAAGCTCTCTAATCCAAAAGCTAATTCATGCCATACTTTATCTGTAACTATTCCATTGTCGCTATCTTGAAATACATATCCTATATTACTTGCTTCTTCTCTTATATCTAATGATTGTATGTTTCTATCCTTATATATTATAGATCCTTCCCTATTACCAACTGGTGTTAAGCTAGGTTTAAGTTGCTTAAGCAATGTACTTTTACCACAACCAGACTTACCACATATAGTTATAAATTCTCCCTCAGATACAGTGAAATTAACATCATTTAATACCTTTTCTTCATTTTGAGGATACGAAAAACTTAAGCCTTTAACTGTAATTTCTTCCATACATAGTCCTCCCTTATATCTAGTACAATTGGTAATATTGCAAATATACTATAACTAACAAATGATATTGCTTCATAAACATAATTAAATTTATATTTTATTGAAGGATAATATCTTATGCTATTATAGCCAAATACTGATCCTAATGTTATTACTACAATTAATATTATATCTATTATTAACATAGTCTTATCCCTTTTAGAAAATTTATACAAAGAAAAACTTGTCCTACCTTTTAAACCATATCCCCTTGCCTTCATTGATGCTGCTACGTCTATAATATTTTCTAATATCCATGTTATTGTCATCGATACTATTCTTATTAAATTTATAAACATCTTAAACAAGTTACCTTGTGTATAATTTCTTCCAATTGATGCTTGTCCTGTGGATATTTCTTTAAATCTTTCTTTTATTCTAGGACATAACCTTAACAATATAGAAAAATACAATGATATCTTAGGACTGATAGCACCAAATATATACATAAACTTATCACTTGTCATTATGTTGAAGTAGCAAGTTATCCACATTAATATACTTGCAGTTCTAACTCCCAATGATATTCCATAATAAATAGATTCTAATGTTATTGGATTATAGTCTACATACACTAATATAGTTACTCCTTGATGATTCCATATAGGATATAATACACTTAGAATTATCATAAGAGGAATTACAAATATTAAATTATATTTAATTGCACCTTTTCTATTAAGATATACAGAAAATATAAATGACGATATGAATGATATCGCCATATATATTGGTTTGTTAAACAATCCTGTAAATATTATAATCATACTAAAAAAAATCAGATTTATTATTGGATGCATTTTAGAAAAACTATCTTTTATCATTTTGTTTCTCCTATCCATTCACATCCTAAATCATATCCTAAATCGCAAGTATATTCCCAACATATAACATCACCTTGTTTAAGGTGATATCTACTTGCTCCATAATTAGGATACCAACCATTTACCTTATACATCCATCCTGAATTAGGACCACAATCAAATTCATATAAATTATTTATGCCTTCAACATAAGCTGAATTGTACATAGGTGTAAATGATGATTCCATATGAATTCCCCTCTTAGATGTTTCTCTCTCTAAAACATCATATACAGACTCTCCTTCATAAAATGTCACTTGTGTAGTCGGTAATATTATTCCATTAGATGGCAAACAATCTATTTTATCCATATTAAACATATCCATATTATTAAGTATAGTGCTACATCCTATAGATAAAGTACAAACCTTAGATATGTTTTTATTAATAGTAACATCTTCAGGTTCTACAGGAGTTGGCATTCCTTCTGGAGTAGGATCTGTTTGATACTTATCTTTAACACCTTCTTGTCTCTGAGTATTAGCTCTATTGACTAATGTATCATAATCGGTTTTAGAATTACTTGTACTACCGCTATTAGTACTTCCTCCATTACCTTGAGTGTAATTTTCTTGAGATCCCTCATCCGTTGCTTCTGCAACTTCCTTATCATCTAATGATTTTATATAACTACCATCAAGATAAACATTAGATGTTATATCCTTTGTTTGATTATCAAAGTATACTCTACCATCAAAATATACCTTTGTATTATCTGGGAATGTCACATATTCATCATTTGCTTGACATAGTAGAACTCTCTTGCCATCATTACTATATATGTTTCCATCCTTAGCCACTAGAGTTCCATCCGATAACCTAACACCTTCTATATCTAATAGCTTATTATCTCCATTATACTGAGAATCTAATATATCAGATTTTTCTTGTGCATTTCTCATATGCTTGGTAAAACTCATAATAGATTTTCTATTAATAAAAGCAACTAAGCTTACTACAAGTAAAAACATCAATATAGAAAAGGTGATTATATTTTTCTTCTTCTGAGTCATTTTATCCTCTCCTTACATATTGAATAAATATTATTATCTTCTTACTTACAAATACTAAATATTTATTTAACAACTTCAATTGTACAATCATCTGTATTTAATTTATCCTCAGAAGTAGCTAAACTCTTCTTATCTTCACTTCCACCAACTTTTGCAAATACAGCATCTGATATATGAAATTTATATTTATCTCCTTCTCTTGCTGATGATTTTAATTTAAATACATATTTTATAACTATATTTTCCTTATTTTCTTCAAAATTATCTTTTATATATGCCTTATCTTTAGTGGTAACATCCATGTACATAGCATTTACACTACCTATACTATTAGATCTCTGTGCATTAAATGCCCAAGTAGGTATCTCAAACTTATCACCTTTACCTACTCCTAAAGTTCCTTGCTCTACCCTCAAGAACTCTATTCTGTCATTGTCAAAATCTAATGATATACTAGCTGCTGGATACTCTTCATCAGGCATACTTGTTAGTTCAACACTAACTGTGAATTCTTTTCCTTCTGATATAGATACATATTTCGGAGATGTCAGAACTAATGAAGGTTTTATAATATCACTTATTGTTACTGTTACTAATGTTATAATTACTGCTATTATTATTAACATAACTGAAATTTTCAATATCTTTTTATTTTTCTTTTTACCTTGCTTATTTTCTTCTATATTATTTTCCTCCATAATCCTAACTCTCCTTATTATTATTTTATTTAACAATATTGTTTACACCTATAAGCTTTATAACCTATTTTATATGATGCAAACAATATTGTTTAGATTATAAGTTTCACTTAATTAATTATTTATTTAATACTCCAAATTCAGCACCATTTACATAATACTCCATGATTCCTAATGCATCATTAGTATTAATTCTGCTATCACCTGTTACGTTCATTTCTAATATCTTGATATCATCTGGAGCTTCTGTTTTTCTAACCCATGCCGATATTGTATCTAATGCATCTTGTGCATTTATTATCTTATCTGAATTAGTATCACCAAATGTAATTTCTAATAATGAATCACTTGATATTACATTATAATTTTCAGCATTATTTAAATCATCTAATGTTACGTTTTTATCTACTATTGCAATATAAGTATCCACTCCATTTTTGTTAGATAAATTACTTGAATAATAGAATTGAGTATCTTTGTATATTAAGTTAGATTTTTCTTCTAAGTTAGCTACTTCTACAGCTACAGCTTTCTTATTTGCAGGAATTAAATCACTACCATCTCCAACATATAATTCTCTTGCTTTCATAGATATAGGTGCCTTTGCAGTTATATCACTTTCAGCTTTTGATATATCATAATTAGTATTATCTGATCCATTTGAATCTTCTTTACAACCTAATTCATCTAATTTTATATTTATCTTCTCATCATTATCAAAGTCTCTTGTATTCTTTAATGTTATTCTAAATAATTCTGCAGGCATAGATGTAGCAATAACATTTAAGTTTTCAAGAGATGTATTAGTATAAACAAAGCGTAATACATTATTACTATCTACTCCATAAGTTAATGTACCACCTACTATTGTATCATTATTAACTGACATTGATGCAACTTCTACTCCATCTGGAATTTGCATAACTCCCTCAATAAGCTTTGTATTAGAACTTGGTAATGATCCTATGCTTATTCCTACATTAAATTCTGAATCTTTACTTGATGATATAATTTCTGGTGTTGATAACATAACTTTTCCTGTTACATCTTCCTTTTCATCTAAATTCACATCTGTCATATTGTATAATGATGTCTTGTTCTTAGTAAATCTATCATATGCTATTAATGCATACATAGCTTGATCTGTAGCCATTGCATTTACTGAACCATCTAATGTGTGTTTGAATCCACCACCTGTACAATAGAAGTCCATTATTGAAGATACAAGCCAATTACCACTCTTAATAAATCTTGTGTCTTTAGCAGGATCTATTCCTAGTTCTGTTAATGCCACTAAAACTTGTGATGTTGATTCAACATTCTTGCTTCCCCATGATGTATATCCACCATCATTTTCTTGAAGTTCTGATAATGCAGTTAATCCTCTATCAATATATGGTTTTACTTTTTCATCATTCTTATAAGGTGCTAATGCTTGTAAAGTCATAGCAGTCATATCTGGATCAGCTTTACTTCCTGATAATGCCCAACCACCAGTAGGTATTTCTTTTCCCAATATATAATCAACTAACATATCTCTAGTTGTTTGTACTGCTACACTATCATCTTGAACAATTTCATAATTATGTGTATTTAATGCAATAAGTGCAAATACAGGCCCATTTAATCCTTGTTTCTTTACACTATTAAAATCTGATAAATATGATGTTAAGTCATATCCTGCTACATTTCTTGGATCCTTTCCAATAGATGTCAAGCCAATTATTGCTCTTGAATATTCAGTATATTTAACCTTATGCAATACACCTTTTTTCTCTGATACTGTGTTAGCTACATTTTCATAATATTTTTCTAAATATCCATCTGGAACACTAACTCCAGATCTTGATAAACATAAAGCTGTCCATTCTCCAGCCCCTGTTCCAAAAGATAACTCAGAATATGTGTTTAACATATATTTTGCAGTATTGTTTATAGCATCATTAACACTTGTAGATGGAGTAACAACTTCTATTGTTTCAGAAGAACCATTTATCTTCTCTAATAATTTAACTAATGTATTGTTTACACTATCTACTTCTTCTTGTGTTGATTCCATGTTTTCTAATACATCATAAGCTTTATCATATGCTTTCTTTAAATCAGTATTTTTTAATAACTTATTATGATTAGATGCACTATTAATCTTGGCTATAGTCTTAGTTAATCCATCTTTATTAGCTAAATCTATATAGCTTCCATTAAATGAATCACCACCATCATATCCTCCACCAAGGTCCATTCCGTATCCATATACTGTAAATTGTAATCTTACTACATCTCCATTTTCAGGTATACAATTAGCCATTCCAAAATTAGGAAACTTACTATTTACAGCATACATCCATCCTGCCATAAAAGTATAATCAAATTCACCTAACCATCCTGATTTTGAACGTTCATCTATACTTCCACATTGATCTAATATAAATTGAGGTACATTGGCATCACTATCATCTCCATCATATAATGAAGCTAAATAAAAGCCATTGTCTATGCTACCTGTATATTTGATATTATCTTCCCCTAATGTTTCAACTACAGCTTCTGCTACAGTTTCATCCTCTGTCATTTCCACAAGCATTGGTTCAACTACATATCCTTGTCCTAAAGTAAACTTTTCAATTGCAAGAACAATTTCTTTAGTTCCATCTTCTGTTGCATTTACTCTTATATTAGGTATAAAAGTAAAAAGTAATACAGCAGTTAACATTACGCTTAATATTTTACGTATGTTATTTTGTTTTTTCATTTAATATTTCCCCCTTAAATAACTATTAAGGCATAAAAAAATTGCTTAGGCAAAAAATTATTGTCTAAACAAAAAAAGAGTGCAAGGCACTCTAAATAAGATATTAACTTTGCCTCGAAATTAATACCTAAAATAGGAAGACCAGACTTATAGCTATATACACTTATACGCTCATTACTGTTGCGGGACAGTGTTGGAATCTCACCAAACTTCCACCTTTTTATTTAATTTTTATTCATTGTATATTTTACATAGATATTAATAGTTTGTAAATATATTTTAAATAAAAAAATTGCTAGATTAATAATTAAAATATAATAGCATTAGTTGCAGTAGCATATTAAAATAGAATGAATTTGATTTCACAAAGCAGTTTGCTCATTTTTTTCCATACTAACCTTTATGCTCTCACAGTAATTTATATATTCTAAATATTATTAATTCTACCCTAGCAAAAGGCTTTGTTCCATCAAATCACTTCTATTTTAATTATCTAAGCGTTATAGTCATTTCTACTATATCTATATTGTCAGCAAGTATCTTAAGGTTTCAGAATTTCTAGTAAAAAAATTATTGACTTTATTTATTTTTGATTACTTATCTTTTCAGTTAATTAATATCAAAATTATTAATGATTTAAGTAAATAGCATTCTTATAAAAAATCCAATGTTGTTTGATAACGTTAATATTATGATTTTCTTAATTAGTATCAATATTATTGCTTTGAATAAATCTTCATAATGAATTTTAGTATTTCTTATTGTAAAAAAATTAAGGTAGCGTTTAAAATGTTGTACTGTTTGAACGTTAGTGAGTTTACAACATTTAGCTACCTTAATTTTTTTATATTTAGAAATACTTAATGAAATTATGCTATTTATGAAAACACATAATATTGATACTAATCATTTAGAAAACATAATTTTAATTACATCTAAATAACATTGGATTTTATATACATTATATTACAAGTGGTAATGATTCACTACCTACACAATCTTCATTTTCCATAATTATTCTTCCCTTATCAACTATTACATTAATAAGCTTTGCATTCTTTTCTATAATTGTATTTTGCATTATAACACAATTATTTAATTCTACACCTGGTCCAACAGTAACCTTTCTGAATATCAATGAATTCTTAACTGTTCCATCTATATGACATCCATTTGCAATCATTGAATTTTCAACTTTTGCAGTTGCTGCATATTGAGTAGGTGGCTCATCTTTAACTCTTGTATATATTCTATTTTCAGAATAAAATAATTCTCTATTAATATCTATGTTTAATAAATCCATATTTGCATCATAATAGTTATTTACTGAATTTATACAAGCCAAATATCCTTTAAATTCATAACTACCAACCATTAAATCATCAATATTTATTTGAATATATTCTTTTACTTTTTTATATAATCCGCTCTTTACTGATTCATCAACAATACTTATAAATAAGTCCTTTTTCATTATATACATTTCCATATTTACATCAGCAGTTTCACCTTTGCAAGGATTCTTTCTTATTGCAATAACTCTTCCATTTTCATCTTTTTTTATTATCTGACAGTTATCAAATTTACCTGTAGAATTATCCACAGTCTTATATATCATTGTAATATCATTTCCACTTTCTTTATGCATATCTATAGCTTTTGAATAATCAATATTACATATCATATATGATGATGATAATAATATATATTCACAATTACTCTTCTTCAAGAATTCAATATTTTCTGAAAAGTTATTTACATCTTCATAAAAAGGTTCTATGTCTCCAAAGTTAAATACCTTTAAACCACCTTGCTTTCTATGCAAATCCCAAGGTCTACCATTACTTAGGTGTTCTAATAATGATCTAGATTTATTCTTAGTAAAAATACCTATAGTATCTATTCCTGAATTAGTCATATTTGATAAAACAAAATCTATTATTCTATATCTTCCTGCAAATGGAACTGCAGCAAGAGTTCTATTTTTTACAAGCTCATTCATTCTGTTATCATTTTCGTCTAAATTTACAATACCTACACATTTATTCATAATATATCGCTTCCCCTCTCAAAATTCTCTATTTTATGCCTTAACTACTTTTCGCTCTGCTATAACAGCAATATCTTCTCCATTACCAACCTTTGCATCATCAAGTACCTGAGCATCACTTGCTATAATTGCTTTTTCAATAACTACATTATCACCAATCTTAACATTAGGCATTATTACAGAATCTTTAATAACTGTATTCTTTCCTACATAAACTCCATCAAATAATATTGAATTTTCAGCAGTTCCAAAAATAGTACATCCTTCATTAATTAAAGCATTTTTTACTACTGCATCACTACCTATATATTGAGGTGGATTAGCAGAGTTAACTGTGCATATTCTCCAATTATTATCATATAAATTTAATTCATTTTCTTTTCTTAATAAATCCATACTAGCTTCCCAGAAACTCTCTATTGTTCCTACATCTTTCCAATATCCTTTGAATGGATAAGCAAATAATGTATGTCCATCATTCAACATATTAGGTATTATATTTTTACCAAAATCATTTTCTGAAGTTTCATCTACTGCATCATCTATAAGATATTTTCTAAGTACTTTCCAATTGAAAATATAGATACCCATAGAAGCTAAAGTTCCTTTTGGATTCTTTGGTTTTTCTTCAAATTCATATATAGATAAATCATCATTAGTATTCATTATACCAAATCTTTTTGCCTCTTCATAAGTTACTTCAATAACTGCAATAGTTGCATCTGCTTTATTCTTCTTATGATATTCTAGCATTTTTGAATAATCCATCTTATATATTTGATCACCTGATAAAATAAGTACATATTCAGGGTCATAATTATCTATATATTCTAAGTTCTTATATATAGCATTAGCAGTTCCTGAATACCAATCACCACCATCATTTTCTTCTTTATATGGAGATAATAAACTTACACCACCATCTCGTCTATCTAAATCCCAAGGAGCACCTATTCCTATATGTGAATTTAATTCTCTTGGTTTATATTGTGTTAAAATACCTACTGTATTTATTCCTGAATTTAAACAGTTACTTAATGCAAAATCTATTATTCTATATTTTCCACCATATGGAACAGCAGGTTTTGCTATATTTTTAGTTAAAGCTCCTAGTCTAGTACCTTGACCACCAGCTAAAATCATTGCTACAATTTCCTTTTTACTCATAGTTTTTTTCCTTCCTTACCATCCTATAAATTCTTGTATATTAACTCAGATCCCCATATCCCAGTTGCGTATTCTTGAATAGTTCTATCTGAAGAGAATATTCCTGAATGTGCTATATTTATTCCACACATTTCTTGCCATTTGTTACTATCTTTATATAAATCATTTACTCTTTGTTGTGCTTGAATATATGATTCAAAATCTTTTAATACAAAAAATTCATCATTAAGCATAATCAAATTCTCATGTATACTCTTAAATGCATCTTTATCTCTGCTATATGTTCCATCAATTAAATTATCTATTACCCTTTTTATTCTAGGATTGTTATTACATTCCTGAATTGATGAATAACCTCCATTTTTAGTGTAATCCAGTACCTCTCTAGCTGTCAATCCAAAAATAACAATATTGTCATCTCCAACTTCATCATGTATCTCAATATTAGCTCCATCCATTGTAGCCATTGTAATAGCTCCATTCATCATGAATTTCATATTTGAAGTACCAGATGCTTCTTTTGTAGTAGTTGATATTTGTTCACTTAAATCAGTTGCTGGTATTATCTCTTCTGCTAATGACACACTATAGTTCTCTAAGAATACAACTTTTATCTTATCTTTAACTCTAGGATCATTATTTATTTTATTTGCCAAGGCATTTATTAACTCAATAGTATTCTTGGCTAGATGATAACCTGGAGCAGCTTTACCTGCAAATATAAATGTTCTAGGAACTATATCTAAATTAGGATTATCTAATATTTGATTATATAAATCCATAATTCTTAAA
This sequence comes from Clostridium sp. MSJ-8, assembly GCF_018918325.1. Lineage (GTDB taxonomy): Bacteria > Bacillota > Clostridia > Clostridiales > Clostridiaceae > Clostridium. The sequence goes on from NZ_JAHLQH010000015.1 coordinate 15,406, forward strand.
CAATTCAAAGTTTGTCTCTTATATGCATGTATTCTTTTTACCTGAACATCAAATATTGAATTAGGATCTACTACAATTCCATTATTTTTAAATATCCTATCTGCAAGTCTTTTTTTATTTTTTAATTTAATTGTACCCAATTCTTCTTGAACCCTTTTATAATGAACATATTGTTCAAAATTTGCTAGATCCATTGGATGTTTAATGAAACTTTCTCCTATAGTATCGCATAGAAGTTTAGTTAAGTCAGGATTGCTCTTAAGAAGCCATCTTCTGTGAGTTACTCCATTAGTTTTATTATTAAACTTATTTGGATATCTATAATAAAAATCTGACATTTCTTCTTTTTTCAATATTTCAGTGTGAAGCTTGGCAACACCATTTACTGAATGACTACCTACTATAGCTAAATGTGCCATTCTAACTTGATTATCACCTATTATAGCCATTCTAGATATCTTATCCCATTGTCCTTCATATCTTTCCCATAGTTCTTTGCAGAATCTTTCATTTATTTCTTGAACTATCATATATATTCTTGGAAGAAGTTTTTGGAACATATCAACTGGCCACTTCTCTAGTGCTTCTGCTAATATAGTATGATTAGTATATGATACTGTATTGCTTGTTATTCTCCAAGCCTCATCCCATGGTAACTTTTCTTCATCTAACAATATTCTCATAAGTTCTGGAATTGCTAGAGTAGGATGTGTATCATTTATATGAATTGCTACCTTTTCATACAATGCTCTTATATCACCTTGATACTTTTTATAATGTCTTACTATACTCTGAACTCCTGCAGATACAAAAAAGTATTGCTGTTTTAATCTAAGCATCTTTCCTTCATAAAAAGAATCTTCTGGATATAAAACTTGAGATATAGCTTCAACAGAATTCTTATATTGTATTGCCTCTAAATAATCTCCTCTGCTAAAAGATGAATAATCAAACGAATTATCTACAGGCTCTGCACTCCATAATCTTAATGTATTTGCAACATCATTCTTATATCCAACAATAGGTGTATCATATGGAACTGCTAGAACTGGTTCATAATCTACCTGTTCAAATTCTAAATTTCCATCTACCTCTCTTACTTCAACTCTTCCACCAAATTTGACTATTTCAGCCTTCTCAGGTTTCTTTTTCTCCCATACATTTCCTTCCTTCAACCAATCATCAGATAATTCAACTTGTTTACCATCTATTATTTTCTGTTGAAAGAAACCATACTTATATCTTATTCCACATCCATGTCCTGGAATATTTAATGAAGCCATAGAATCTAAAAAACATGCTGCAAGTCTTCCAAGACCTCCATTACCGAGTCCTTGATCTTGCTCATATTCTTCTAGTTCTCTTAGATCAATTCCAAGATCCTTTAACCCTTCTCTACATACATCTATTATTCCAAGATTAAGTAAAGCATCTCCTAGCAGCCTTCCAAGCAAGAATTCCATAGAAAAATAATATACTTGCTTTTCTTTAGTTGTATTATATTTCTTATTAGTTTCTCGCCAATATTCTAATACATATTCCTTGACTAAGCTTCCAAGAGCTTCGTATTTCTGTTGATTATTACCTTCATTTAAATCTATTCCATGAATAGATATGAACTTTTGAATATAAGCATTTTTAAATGTAGTTTTATCCAAAGTAACCATTTTATTTCCTCCCATTTACTTTTGTATATTCTCATTTAGTCATTACAACTTAATTCCAACAAAGTGCTTCTCTATATAATCCTTCATACTCTCTTGCTGACTTTTCCCAACTGTTATTTGAATTCATAGCTTGATTTACTATTCCGTTCCATTTCCATTTATCCCAATATATTCTTAATGCATAATCAGTAGTCATATATAATTCTTCTCCACTATAATTAGCAAAACTAAATCCATTTCCCATTCCATTAAATTCATTGTAAGGGAATACTGTATCCTTTAACCCACCAGTTTCTCTAACTATAGGAATTGTTCCATATCTCAATGCAATTAATTGACCCAATCCACATGGTTCAAATCTAGATGGCATCATAAACATATCTGAAGCTGCATAAACCTTATGAGCTAACCCATTATCAAACTTTATATTTACTGACACCTTGTCTCCATATCTATCTTTTAATCTATAAAAAGCTTCCTCAAAATCCCTATCACCAGTTCCTATTACAACTAATTGTACATCTCTATCTGATAATATTCTGTCTATTACTGATAAAACAAGATCTATCCCTTTTTGTCTTGTTAATCTAGATATTATTGATATTATTGGAGTATCTGCTTTTTGATATAAACCTAATTCTTTTTGCAATTCAATTTTATTAAGTCTCTTAGATAAATATGGGTTACTTCCAAACTTCTTATATATAAATGGATCTGTATATGGATTATATTCATCATAATCTATTCCATTTAATATTCCTCTTAAAGCATATCCTCTGTCTCTTAATAGTGGATCCATTCTCTCACCATATTCAGGTGTTTTTATTTCATCTGCATAGGTATAACTAACAGTTGTTATTTTGTCACTGTAATTTATACCACCTTTCATAAAACATACACCTTGATCAAATTCTAAGCTCTTATTATTATATGGTTCCATATCATATCCAAATAATTCTGGTAGAATTGTAGGGGCAAATGTTCCTTGAAATAACAGATTGTGAATTGAATATACTGTTTTTATTCCTCTATAGAATTCATCATATCTACTATACTCTAATGTTAACATTACAGGAATCATGCCTGTCTGCCAGTCATTACAATGAATAACATCTGGTCTCCAATCAATTTCTCTAATGAATCTTAAGACAGCTCTATCAAAGAATGCAAATCTTTCTCCATCATCAAAATATCCATATTGTCCATCTCTATTAAAATATTCTTCATTGTCTAAGAAATAATATGTTACACCTTCATAATTGTAAGAAAATACACCACAATATTTATTTCTCCAGCCTACATTTACTGTAAACCACTTTTCAAATTTAAATTTTTCTCTAAAATTAGGTAAAATCCCTCTATAACATGGAATTACTACTCTACAGTCAATATCATCTTTAATAAGTTGTTTAGGTAATGCGCCAACGACATCACCTAATCCTCCTGTTTTTATAAATGGACTTGCTTCTGAAGCAACTAATAATACTCTCATTATCTTTTCCTCCCTTTATCTAGAGCTAATACTACTGTTCCCATTGGTGGAACTTTTATACTTATATGATAATCTTGATTATGTTGCTTGCCCTTTTCAGCTACTAACTTTACATTGCCCATAACTTGTCCAGAACCACCATATTTTTCATCATCGCTATTAAATACTTCTACATAATCTCTTAAATAAGGCACTCCTATTTTAAAATCATAATATACTTCTGATTTAAAATTACATACAAAAATCAATATATCATCTTTTCTTTTGCCTTTTCTTATAAAAGATAAAATACTTTGAGTGTCATTATCTGGATCTATCCATTCAAATCCTTCTGGAGAACAATCAAGTTCCCACATTGCTTTGTTGTCTTTATAAAGCTTATTTAGATCCTTTATATATTCATGTAGTCCTTTATGGAATTTTAATTCTTCTATCAAATTCCATTCAAGCTGTTCATATTCTCGCCATTCTATACGTTGTCCAAGTTCTGTTCCCATAAATGATAATTTCTTACCAGGATGTCCCATCATATATGAAAGAAATACTCTTGTACCCGCAAATTTATTCCAATCATCTCCAAACATTTTTTCTACTAATGCTTTCTTTCCATGAACTATTTCATCATGAGATATTGGTAATATATAATTTTCAGAATATGCATACATCATAGAAAAATTTAATTTGCCATGATGTTGTTTTCTAAACATTGTATCTATCTGAACATACTCAAGTACATCATTCATCCATCCCATATTCCATTTATAGTCAAAACCTAATCCTTCTTCCTTACATACATTAGGCCATGCAGTAGATTCTTCAGCAATCATCATAACATTTTTGCATTCATTTTTAATAATTTTATTTAACTCTCTTAAAAATTCAATTCCTTCAAGATTGCCATTTCCACCATATTTATTAGGTTTCCACTCACCATCTTTTTTACCATAATCCCTATATAATATGTTTGATACAGCATCAACTCTTATGCCATCAAGATGAAATTCTTCTAACCAAAATAGTGCATTAGATATAAGGAAAGATTTAACTTCTGATCTTCCAAGATCAAAATTATAAGTTCCCCAATCCTTATTATCTGCTCTCCATTCTTCTTGATATTCATAAGTTGGTGTTCCATCAAACTTATACAATCCATGAGCATCTTTACAGAAATGGCCTGGAACCCAATCAATTATTACTCCAATATCATTTTTATGAAGGTCATTTACTAACCTCTTAAATCCTTCCATGTCTCCATATCTAGATGTAACAGAAAAATATCCAGTTCCTTGATATCCCCATGATGCATCTAATGGATGTTCAACTAAAGGCATTATCTCAACATGTGTATATCCCATTTCTTTTATATAAGAAGGTAACACTTCACGTATTTCATCAAAAGTCATAAACCTATTATCTTTGGTTCTCCATGACCCTAAATGAATTTCATATATATTCATAGGATTATTAAATTTATTTTTTCTCTTTCTTTTAGTTACCCATGTGGTATCTTCCCATTTAAATCTCTTTGGATCATGTATAATTGAAGCATTAGCTGGTCTAAGCTCTGATTGAAATGCATAAGGATCACACTTGTATAAAATTTTTCCTTCCTTAGTTTCTATTGCAAACTTATACTTTAATCCCTCCGATAAGTCTGGAACAAATATACTCCACAAACCATATTGTGAAATTGTGCTAAGTAGATACTTTGAATCTATCTTAAAATCATTAAAGTCCCCTACTACATATATATTTTTTGCATTTGGTGCCCATGTAGTAAACCTTACACCTTTTATATTATTTTCTGTAACAATATGTGCTCCAAGCATTTCTTGTGCTCTATAATTAGATCCACAATGAAATTTAAATATATTGTCTTCATTAATTATATTCTTATCAACTTTATTTTTCCTTGTATTTCTTACACTCTTTTCTTTTATATCTATATTCTTGAAGCTTATCTGTTCTTCATTGATACTGTTATTATCTACTTTTACTCTTTCTATATTTGTAGCCTTATTTTTTTCCTTATCTCTCATTTCCCTTTTGATCATCCTACTAAACTTCCCTCTCCTTCTTGGAAAATTCCACAATATTAGTATATAACTATCATGAAGGTTTTTCCATTACTTTTTTGTAAACTTATTCTTTTAATTTAACTTTTGAACATAAACATAAATCTTTTTGAACAACGTCAATCTAATTGTAATAAATTTACCATTTATTGTCAATGTATTAATATCTTTTTCATTTCACTTAAATTTTATCAAGAAAACATTATATTTTAATTTTTTCTAGCTAAAGAAAATACAATCTATATCGTTCATAGTTGTATTTTCTTTAGTATTTTCTATGTAAATTCTATATTTTATTTAATATTTGTGAATTTTATGTTAACAACTTTACACTTTAATAACATTTTAACAATAAAAATTTGACTCTAACATTACTTAAACACTATATCTAAGATACTTATCCCAACTACAAACAAAATATTATTTCCTAAAATAGCAAAAAAAGAAGGGGCTGTGAAATAACCCCTAAATAAAAAAAGAGGATTTTTACTCATATAAATGAGCAAAAGTCCTCTTTTTGTGATAAAATTTTCTTGCTATGAAAAATATAATCACAACTTATTCT
>NZ_JAHLQH010000026.1 GCF_018918325.1 Clostridium sp. MSJ-8
TACATTGATATTTTTGATTAGCCTGCTTATCCAAACCAAACTTATATAGTTGGTCAGAGTGACAGCGAGGACATTTTATTTTAGTTTTGTTCATTGTTCTTCTCTCCTTTTCTAGGGGGGATAATTAGTTCTAGTCAAACCTATTATATTTCCTAGTGTTGAGAAGAGCAATGTTCATATAACTTAACAGAACGTAATTTTATAAAAGGAGATTTTATTATGAAATTTGATGTTAAAAACGAAAGAAACCTTACTATGTTAGTAGATTTTTATGAATTAACTATGGGTAATGGTTATTTAAACAATAATCTAACTGATAAAATAGCTTATTTTGACATGTTCTTTAGACGAGTTCCTGATGGTGGAGGATATTGTTTAATGGCTGGTGTAGAACAGCTTATAGAATATCTTAACAACTTAAGATTCACTGAAGAGGATATTGATTTTTTAAGAAACAAAAATATATTTACAGAAGAATTCCTAGATTATCTTAAAACTTTCAAATTCTCTTGTGATGTTTATGCAGTTCCAGAAGGAAATCCAGTATTTCCTCATGAACCTTTAGTTATAGTTAAAGGACCTATTATACAAGCACAGCTAGTAGAAACTATGGTTTTATTAACTATAAATCATCAAACACTTATTGCTACAAAAGCTAATAGAATATGTCGTGCAGCACAAGATAGACCTGTTATGGAATTTGGTTCTCGTAGAGCTCAAGGCTATGATGGAGCAATATATGGAGCTAGAGCAGCTGTAATAGGTGGATGTAGTTCTACTGCATGTACCTTGACAGATCAATTATTCCAAACTCCAGCAGTTGGAACAATGGCTCATAGTTGGGTACAATTATTTGATACAGAATATGATGCCTTTAAAACATGGGCTCAAACATACCCTGACAACACTTTATTATTAATAGATACATACAATGTTTTAAAATCTGGACTTCCAAATGCTATAAAAGTCTTTGATGAAATTTTAAAACCAATGAATAAAAGACCAGTGGGAATAAGAATAGATTCTGGTGATATCACTTATCTAACCAAGAAATGCCGTAAAATTCTAGACGAAGCCGGCTATCCAGATTGTAAGATTCTCATATCTAATTCCTTAGATGAATACATTATAAAAGATGTACTTGATCAAGGTGCTTGTATAGATTCTTTTGGAGTAGGTGAACGCCTTATAACAGCAAAATCTGAACCAGTATTTGGTGGTGTCTATAAACTAGCTGCCATTGAAAATAATAATAAAATAGTTCCAAAGATAAAAATAAGCGAAAATGAAGATAAAATAACTAATCCTGGTTTCAAGAAGATAATTCGTTTATTTGATAAGGATACAGATAAAGCACTAGCAGATATAATTGCACTTCATGATGAAAACTATACTAATTTAGATACAATAGAGCTATTTGACCCAGTTCATACTTGGAAGAGAAAAACATTTACCAACTTTTATGCTAAAGATCTATTAGTTCCTATATTTAAAGCTGGTAAATTAGTATATAATAGTCCTTCTGTATTAGAAATAAGAGATTATGCAAAAACAGAAACAAGCAAATTATGGCCTGAAATTTTAAGAATAGAAAATCCTCACAAATACTATGTAGATCTTTCTGAAGACTTATGGAATCTAAAGCATAATTTACTTGTAGAGCATAGCAAATTATATCAATAAAAATAAAAGAGATATAGCAAGGATAACCTTTACATTTATCCTACACTATATCTCTTTATACCATATAAGCAATTAAAAATTAGAAGTTCTAAGGAAACTGAAATCTAGCTTTTCTTCTTTTTTATCATAATCATGCTCAATTTCTATTATATCCTTAAATTCTAAAACTCCACCATTAATATGTTCCTTGAACAAACATACTTCATCTTCTGAATCGTTATTCATAGGACATTCACTATAACATTTTACACTTTTCTTTGATGTTGACCAAAACGGACATTTTCCCATAATTATCACCCTTTTTATACCAGTCTTTCTTTATAGACTATATTATAATACATGTCCTATTATATTTAAACACTTTATCCAATTATTAACTAATTGTTCAAAATATTTATATATTGGTCTCATTTACCCAATCAATGGCTTCTGAATATATATCAAATAAGATTTGTTTGTCAATATTTAGCTCCTCGCAATATGCTTGTACTTTTCTTACATCCATTTTTTCATAGGCCTTTACTAATTCTAGTATTTTTCTTATACTATTTTCTTCTCCTAATAGAGCTTCACTAACCTCTTTTTCTAAATGAACTTCTTCTACTAACGTTTTCATAGGCTTGTCCATAAATAAATCTAAATCTGAAAATAATCCTACCATAAATGCTTTTGATTTCTTTTGAGGAACAATCTTTTCTGCAAGCAATTCACAAAAACGTCCTCTTGCTATTGTATTTTTAACTAACTCCTCATTGTTGTCTACTTGCATTTCACTTATTGCAATAAGAGTAAGCCATTTTCTAAGTTCATCTCTACCTAGCAACATAATTGCTTGTTTTATAGAATTTATAGTCTGAATAAAACCAAAAGTTGATGAATTTAAAAATCTAATAAGCTTATAGCTTATTGATAAATCTGATTTAATTATATATTCAATTCTTTCAATATCAACTTCTTCATTTAAAAGTTCAACTATTATATTAAAACGATTAGAATTTCTAACTGCAATATCTTTATCATTTACTATAACTGGTTTAGAGAAATATTCTCCTTCAAACATATAAAATCCGTCGCTAATTGCTTTATCTAATAGCTCTTCGCTAGTTACATTATTAGCTAATAATTTTATTTTTTTGTCTTTTAACTTCGCTACTATTGATAATATATCTCTTCTCTCAACATTGTTAATATCAATCTTTACAATATCTAAATAAGGTATTATTTTTTCTATTTCTTCATAACTACACACATCCTTATACGCAATAGTAAATCCACTTCTGTGTAGCTCTTGAATACTTTTTATCACTTCATAATCCAAATCTATATTCTTATTAAGTTGCACAATTATATTATCTTTTCCTAATAAATCAGGTATCTCTTCTAAAATAGAAATAGTTGTGAAATTTATAAAGGCTTTCTTGTTATTTGTAAATCGGTTTAACCCAACGGTTCCCATATTACAAACAAATTTTAATCTTCTGTCTTCTAAACTAAGGTTATCTGATAAAGTTTCTTGTTTATTAAAAGCTATTTCATATGCTAAGACATTACGGTTTTTATCATAAACCGCTTGTCTTACGAAAAAAATATCCATAATTCAATTACCCTTTTATGCCATTACTTAAATCCGATATTCTTTAAAACAGAAATATCTATTATTTCATTTTGGAATGCTTTTAATAAAGCTTTTTCTAATACTTTTTCTTTATCAAAATCCTTAACACTTTTACATTCAGCAAAAACCTTATTTTTTTCACCTTTAAAATTTCTATAAGTTAATGTAACATATGGTTCATCATATTCTACGTTTAGAATTTTTATTCCCCATGAAAATTGTGCATAATTGTCCTCTACTGTTAAGTGAGTAAGTTCCTTTAATTTTTCTTTCTCTTCGCTTGGATCATTTACTATTATTAATTCATCTCCGACTTTATATTTTGCCATATTATCAAACCTCCTAAACTCACTATCTATATACATTAAGTTTAGCACCCTTTGTAAGTAATTGCAATAATTTATGATTTTATAGAAAAATATTTAGGTAATTAGCAGATATATATTATTATTTAACAATCAGCTTATTATTTAATACTTATTATTATTTAATACAAATTGACACTTGTTAGTTTTTCTTATATAATATTTATACAATAAAACGAAAGGATTAAACATTATGGATAAAATAATTGCATTATTTAAAGAAAAAAAATTAAAATTAACTCCTCAGAGATTAGCAGTATATAAATATCTATCAGGCACTACTATACATCCTTCTGCAGAAACTATTTACACTGCTCTTCATGATGAATATCCAACTATGAGTTTAGCTACTGTATATAAGGCATTAAAGACATTAACCGAAGTTGGATTAATACAAGAACTTAATGTTGGAGAAGGTAACTTTAGATATGATGCACGTGTTGAATCTCATCCACACATTCAATGTCTCACTTGTGGCAAAGTAGATGACTTACTTAACTTTCCAGTAGATGAACTAAATAAAGAAGCTGAAAAATACACAGATTTCACTGTATCAACTAATCAAATATATTTCTACGGAATATGTCCTAAATGTTCTAAATAATATATAATTAGAATTCAAAATAATAATCATTTTTTATTTTGAATTCTTTTTTTTATTTTCCTCTAGTATATTTTATTGGAGGTGTTATATTTATGAAGGTAATATTTATAAAGAAAAAATATATTTTTATCACTGCTACTATTATCTTTACTACTATTGCCCTTATATACTCTATAACAACAGATAATTTACATGTATTAAATGCATATTCCCCAATCTCTGATAATACTTCTGTAGATATAAATGCTGATGGTATAAATGATGTTATTAAAGTTTCTAATAACACTGCTATTGTTACAATAAATAAAAAACAATATAATTTATCTGATTATGTTAAAACAACTAATAATTCCTCTACAACTGCTTCATGGCCATTAAAAATGTACTTATGCAATATTTCTAGAAATCTTTCTCCTGAAATAATTTTGCAAAGCAATTATGATAACAAAAGTACACTAGCAATCTTATCATATTGCGAAAACTCCTTTAACAACATATATCAAACTACTAATAATATATTTGGAATTATACATTTAGATTCAAATAAAACACCAATATGCTATAGCATTAACTCTTCTGAAGGTATATCTTCGCTTACTTCTTTTATGATATCAAATAACAATATAATTGATGTAACTAAATTCAATAAAACCATTCCTGGAATAGAAAATATACTTCCTTTTATAGATTTAATAGAAACTCAATACGAACTAGATTCAATTCCAGATATATTTTCTGATAATATTAATTCTGAAGAATTAAAAATACTATGGAATCTAGATAAAGATAATAATACTTATAGTTTTCAAGATGGCTTTTTCATAGATAAATCTAGCGATATAGAAGGTAATATAAATTCTATATCTTGGAGATTAACATTTGAAAAATTCAATAAAAACAACTCGAATTCAAAAAAAGAATTAATTCTAAATGTTATAACTGATATAGACAATGAAGGAAACCACAAAATTTCAAGTATTATTATTTAAAATAAAGAATGATATTGCTTTAAGCATATCTTTTTCTTCAAATATCTTATTATACTAATAAACTTATATAATAATGGTTACTTACACTAATCTTATTATATTTTAATTATCTAAGCATTATGGTGATGTTGTAGTCTAACTACCTATTTCTCAATTATTTATAAAATTAAGGCCGCATATTATAAATATGCGACCAAGGGGGATGGGGGGTAGTAAAACGAATTTCGTTTTACCAATGTAATTAAGAGGGCTACTCTCGTTTACATTATTTATTATTGCCACTATTAATTTTTTTATACATCTTTTTTTATATTTTTCCCTCTTTATATAAATCAATTATTTTATCTAAGAAACTAATTCTTTTAGGATCAACAATAGCTTTTAATGATAATATAAATTCTATTGTATCATCACTTTCGTTTACTTTTATGTCATTGAAACTATTATTTTCTCCAACATTAGTTTCTTGTTGTTTGTTATTTTCTTGCTGAACTTTACTTTCATCAAATGGATTATTATTAAAGTCAAACCCTTCCTTATTCATAGAAGATAGCATACTAGACAAATTATTCATATTGAAATTATTTCCTAACATATTTAATAACTGCTGTGGATTTATACCAAAAGGATTATTATTTATAGAATTGTTATATCTAGAATACGCTCCATTTCCTTGATACCTTTCTCTATTTCTATGTTTATGTTTTGACATTACTCCCTCTGTCCTCCCCTCAATTATTTACTTTTGTCAATTTAATATATGTATATAAAATATTATTTGTTAATTTTTTGGAGGGCTTTTTTTAAATAATGCCCTCCACCTTAACTTTACTATAAGCCAAATAGACCAGAGCCGCCATTATCGCAAGCCCATCCATATAGGATAAATAGTAATATTATCAAGATTGAATTAGTGTTTAATAAACCTGCTCCACATGCAATTAGCCAGAATACAATAGCTTCCAAAATTCCATTGTCCCAAGCACCTTGTCCACATGCATTATTGCCACCAAATGGTCCAAAGAATCCATTGTTCATACCATAATTATTCATATAATAAGGATTCATCATAGAACAACAACATGGGCAACAACTATTACAGCAGCAATCATCTTTATGCTTTCTTTTTGACATAGCTAGCACTCCTTTCTTATTAGTTAAATCTTTTATCTATTATAAGCAACCTATTCCATCATTTCCTAAGCCACATCCACATGAGCCACCACCGAAACAACTTCCAGAACATATAAATAAAAGTACTAATAAGAATAACCACCAAGATCCACCACAGAATGAGTTGTTATTTGCATTGTTGTATCCACAGCAGCAATTGTTGTACCAGTCACAGCAGCAGTCACTACATTTTGATTTTTTCTTCTTTCCGCAGCAGCAATCACAGCATGGGTTACAGCATGGATTCATCATCATATTATTATATCCACCACCGTATCCTCCACCGAAGCCATTTCCGCCCCAGCCAAAGAAGAAGAATAATAAGATTATCCATATCCACCAGCCGCCAAAGCCGTTTCCAAATCCTCCACACATATTACCTAAACCACAGTTTCCACCACAGCAATTATTTGAACATCCACAGCTATTATTGCAATTGCAATTATTATTACTACTATTACTTCCATTATTACAATTTAATCCATTGATGATATCGTTGATTTCCATAACCGTTCCTCCTTAAGAAGTAAATATTTAATTTTATAGTACATTGTATTCTTGCAATTCTTATTTGACACTGTAAATATAAAATATATATAATTCTATAAAGTTAAAAGATTAAAAAAAGCTTGGCTTTATCATAACAGCCAAGCTTTTTCTAAATATACTTTATTCACTAGCTAAATCAGAAAATAAATTATCTATAAGCTCATCTCTTCCTTTTTTATTTAATGAAGAAAAGAAATAGAATCTGTCTTCTGGTGTTAACTTTAGTGTTTCTTTTATTAATTTTCTACTCTTAGGTAATTCATTATTAGATAACTTATCGCTTTTTGTAGCTACAACAATAACATCATATCCATAATGTTTTATCCATTCATACATCATTATATCATCTGCTGTTGGCTTATGTCTTGAATCAACTAATAGTACTACTCTCTTTAATTCGTCTCTTCCATGCAAATAAGTATCTATAGTTTTACCCCAACTCTCTTTTTCTTTCTTAGACACCTTTGCATATCCATATCCAGGAAGATCCACAAGATAAAAATCATTATTTATTAAAAAGAAATTTATTAATCTAGTTTTACCTGGTGTTTGACTAACTTTTGCAAGATGCCTTCTATTTGTTAAAGCATTAATTATTGAACTCTTACCTACATTAGATCTACCAACAAAAGCTATTTCAACTCTATTATCTACAGGATATTGATTTCTCTTAACAGCTGATATTATAAATTCACTACTTTTTATTATCAAGAGCTTCACCTCCACACATTGCATTCTTTATTACAACACTAACATCACTTGCTTCAATAATGTTTATTTTATTTCTTATACTCTTAGGTATATCTTCTATATCCTTTTTATTATCATTTGGAATAATTATAGTTTTTATACCTGCCCTATATGCAGCTAATGATTTTTCTTTTAGTCCTCCTATCGGAAGAACCTTTCCTGTTAGAGTAACTTCTCCAGTCATAGCTATATTACCTTTTACTTTGCGTCCTGATAATGCTGATACTAATGCTGTGACCATTGTAACTCCAGCTGATGGGCCATCTTTCGGAACAGCGCCTTCTGGCACATGAATATGAATGTCTTTATTTTTATAAAAACTACCTTCTATATTATATTCTTTTGCATGAGCCCTAACATAAGAATAAGCTGTCTTCGCTGACTCTTGCATAACATCACCTAATTTACCTGTTAATTGCAACTTACCAGTTCCCTCCATAGCTACTGCTTCAATAGGAAGTGTATCTCCGCCATATGCAGTCCATGCAAGTCCAGTAACAACTCCAACCTTATCTAAATTATCACTTTCATCTACTGTAAATCGTCTTGCACCTAATAGTTCTTCAACCTTTTTCACATTAACATTTATAGTTTTTTTGTCATTTTCTAGCATCTCAGTTATAGATTTTCTTATTATTGTTTCAATAACCCTTTCCAAACTTCTAACACCAGATTCTCTAGTATATCCATCTATAATTAGTTTTATAGCTTCATTACTTATCTTAAATTTGTCTTTATCAATTTTATATTCCTTAAACAATTTAGGTATTAAATGTTTTTTTGCAATTTGGAATTTTTCTTCATAAGTATATCCAGATACTTCAATTATTTCCATTCTGTCTAACAATGGTCTAGGAACAGTCTCTAATGTATTTGCAGTAGTTATAAACATAACCTTAGATAAATCAACTGGAAGCTCTATATAATTATCTCTGAACTCATTATTTTGTTCAGCATCTAATATTTCCAATAATGCATCTGCTGGATTACCTTTATAATCTCCACCTAACTTATCAATTTCATCTAATAAAATCAATGGATTCATTACCTTGGCTTCCTTTAATGAATATATAAATCTACCAGGTACTGCTGCAACATAAGTTCTTCTATGTCCTCTTAGTTCAGATTCATCTTTTATTCCACCTAACGAAATCCTAACATATTTTCTATTTATAGATCTTGCTATAGATTTTGCTATAGAGCTTTTTCCTACTCCAGGAGGACCAACTAAACATAATATAGTTCCTTTTGAAGAACCACTATATTTCTTAGCTGCAAGATATTCTATAATTCTCTTCTTTACATCATCTAATCCATAATGATCTTGATCTAATACTTCTCTTGCCTTATTTATATCTAATACATCTTTAGTATTTTTACTCCATGGAATACTTAAAACCCAATCTAAATAAGCTTGTACTGTATTTCCTTCACTTGATGATACAGACATGCTCTTTAATCTGTTTAATTCGTAATTAACTTTATTCTTAACTTCTACTGGTGCTTTTAATTTAGATACCTTTTCTTCATATTCTTTTACTACTCTAGTATCTTCATCATCTTGTCCTAATTCTTCTTGAATTACTTTTAATTGTTCTTTAAGATAAAACTCCTTTTGTGAGTCATCTATCTTCTTTTTCATCTTTTGAGCTATTTTCTTCTGAACATTTAGCACTTCTATTCCATTTTGAATCTCTACAAGTAGCATTTCAATTCTTTTTTTAATATCTAATGTTTCTAATAGCTCTTGTCTTTTACTCTCATCTAATGGTATATAACCACAGACCATATTAACAAAAGTTTTTATATCATTTTCTGATTCAATATTATTCTTTATTTCAGGATTAACTTCTCCACTTGCTTCTATAAAAGCTATAAATTGTTCTTTTAATTCATTAAAATAAGCTTCTATTTCTACTGAATCCTCTATATCTTCATCATCAATGATTTGTACTTTTGTCAAGAAAAACTCATCATTCTCTAAGTAATCTTTTATTCTTGCCCTTGATTTTCCTTCCACTAGTACTCTCATTGAATTCTCTGATAACTTCAGTATTTGTTTAATTAAACATATTGTACCTACTTCACATATATCTTCGCACTTAGGTGATTCTACTTCAGGATCCTTCTGTGCTGCTACAAATATGTACTGATTATTTATTAATGCATCATTTACTGCTGCAATTGATTTATCTCTACCAACATCAAAATGTATAACCATATTAGGAAATATTGTAAGTCCTCTTAAAGGAATTAAGGGAAGTTTTTTATATTTATTCATTTTTTTCTTCCTCCTTATACAACTTTTATTTATTTAGACTTAAATAGTATACACATAATATACTCATTTTTCAATAATTAAGATACTATTATGTATACAATTTGAAAAAAAGAAGTCATTTAATACAAATGACTTCTTTCTTATTAAACACTATTAAGCTGTTGTTTCCATATCATTCGATACTTTTGCCTTCTTAGTTTTCAATACAGGTCTTTTTTCACCTTCTGGTAATAAATGCACTTCAGGTTTTTCCTTTTGTGTTATAGTAGGTTCTGTTATAACAACCTTATTAATTCTTTCATTTGAAGGAACTTCATACATAATTTCTGTCATAACTTCTTCTATAATAGACCTTAAACCTCTTGCACCAGTCTTTCTTTCTATAGCTTTCTTAGCTATTGCTGTAAGTGCTTTATCACTAAAGTCAAGTTCTACATTATCCATTTCAAATAACTTCTTATATTGCTTAACTAAAGCATTTTTAGGTTCTCTTAATATATTAACTAATGCATCTACATCTAAAGATTCTAATGTAACAACTATAGGTAATCTTCCAACGAATTCTGGAATCAATCCAAACTTTAATAAGTCACCTGGAACAATTTCTTTTAAAAGATTTCCTACATCCTTTTCTTCTTTTGATTGTATATCTGCTCCAAATCCAATTGAACTCTTTCTAGTTCTCTTTTCAATTATCTTATCTACTCCATCAAAAGCACCACCACAAATAAATAAGATATTTGCAGTATTAATTTGAATAAATTCTTGATGTGGATGTTTTCTTCCACCTTGAGGTGGTACTGAAGCAACAGTTCCTTCTAGAATCTTTAATAATGCTTGTTGAACACCTTCACCAGATACATCTCTAGTAATAGAAGGATTTTCAGACTTTCTAGCTATCTTATCAATTTCGTCTATATATATAATACCTTTTTCTGCTTTTTCAACATCATAATCAGCATTTTGAATAAGTCTTAATAATATATTTTCTACATCTTCACCTACATAACCTGCTTCTGTTAATGTAGTTGCATCTGCAATAGCAAATGGTACATTTAAAAACTTAGCTAAAGTTTGTGCTAAAAATGTTTTACCAGAACCTGTTGGGCCTAATAATAATATATTACTTTTTTGTAATTCAACATCATCAGCCTTTGTATCATTTGAGTTTATTCTTTTATAATGATTATAAACTGCAACTGATAATGCCTTCTTAGCATCTTCTTGACCAACAACATATTGATCTAAATATTCTTTTATCTCTTGTGGCTTTGATAAAGTTCTGCTCTCGAACTCTAATGTTTCTTCTGTTTCATCAGCTATTATTTCTGAACATAATTCTATACATTCATCACATATATAAACCCCTGGCCCAGCTATTAATCTCTTTACTTGATCTTGATTTTTTCCACAAAACGAACATTTAAGTTGCTTTTTGTCATCAAATTTAGGCATACCCTTCACCTCGCTTACTTGTATTACTTATCTTCTTTCTTTATCTCATTTTTTGTTATAACCTTATCAGCTAATCCATATGCAACAGCTTCATCTGCTTCAAAGAAATTATCTCTTTCTACATCAGCACAAATAACTTCATAAGGTTTACCTGTATTTTCTGCTAAAATCTTATTTAGATTTTCTTTCATCTTAAGGATTCTCTTTGCATGAATGTCAATATCTGTTGCTTGACCTTGGAATCCTCCTAATGGTTGATGAATCATAACTTCTGCATTAGGTAATATGAATCTCTTACCCTTTGCACCACTTGAAAATAATAATGCGCCCATAGATGCAGCCATACCAACACATATAGTTGATACATCACATTTAATGTAATTCATTGTATCTAATATACCCATACCTGCAGTTACAGATCCTCCTGGACTATTTATATATAAATAAATGTCTTTATCTGGATCTTCACTCTCTAAAAATAATAATTGAGCAACTATTAAGTTAGCTGAATCATCATTAACTTCTCCACTTAACATTATTATTCTATCTTTCAATAGTCTTGAGAAAATATCATAAGATCTTTCTCCTCTTCCTGTTTGTTCTACTACCATTGGAACTAATGCCATATTTAATACCTCCTTAATCCAATATCTATATAGTTATATAATTCGTATTGAATTTCTTATTTTATTCATACCCAAAAACTCTATATTTTAATAAATTGCCAGAAATTACTTTCTGGCAATTCTTCTTGTATATCTTATATAGTATTACGCAATTTTAGCATTGTCAATTAATAATTTTATTGTTTTCTTTATTCTAATATCATTTTCTAATGCTGGTCTTTGAGCATTCATTAATAACTCAATCATTTTGTCATTTGCTTCTGCTGAGTATACCTTAGCTACTTCTACAGCTTTTTCTTTAACTTCTTCTTCAGTTACTTCTATATTTTCTGCCTTAGCAATAGCTTCTAGAGTTAAATCAGCTCTTACTTTTCTCTCAGCTCCATCTCTCATATAGTCTTTCATTTTATCTAGGTCATTACCAGTATATTGCATATATTGGTCCATTGTTAATCCTTGGTATTGTAATCTATTTTCTAAATCTTTAACCATTGTATTAACTTCATTTTCAACCATAACTTGTGGTAAATCTATTGTTGTGCTATCAATAGCTGCTGTTATTATAGCTTCTTCTAATTCACTTTCTTCTCTATTCTTATTAGCTTCTTCTAATCTCTTCTTTATGTCTTCTTTTACTTCTGCTATTGTTTCAAATTCAGTAGCATCCTTAGCAAAGTCATCATCTAATGCTGGTAATTCTTTTACTTTTATTTCTTTTACTGTTACTTCAAATGTTGCATCCTTACCATTTAGTTCTTCTTTGCCATAGTTTTCTGGGAATGTAACTTTAACTTCTTTTTGTTCTCCTACTGCAACACCAACAAGTTGATCTTCAAATCCATCTATAAATGAATGTGAACCAATTTCTAATGGATAATCTTTTCCTTCTCCACCTTCAAAAGCAACTCCATCAACAAATCCCTTGAAGTCTATAACTGCGATATCTTTATCTGCTACAGTTCCTTCAGTTTTAGTTTCTACTCTTGAATTCTTTTCTTGCATAGATTTTAATTCATTTTCTATATCTTCTTCAGTTACTTCATAAGTCTTCTTTTCAACTTCTAATCCTTTATAGTCTCCTAAAACTACTTCTGGGTAAACTGTTACTTCTGCAGTATATATAAATTCTTTTCCTTCTCCAATTTGAACTATGTCAACCTTTGGATAATCTACAGGTTTAACATCATTTTTTTCTAATGCTTCTGGATAAGAATCTTCCATTACATAATTGATTGCATCATCATATAGTACTTCTACTCCATAGAATTTCTTAACCATACCCATAGGTACTTTTCCTTTTCTAAATCCTTGTACATTAAAGTGCATCTTATTCTTATTATAAGCTTTCTTTAAAGCCTCATCAAATTTTTCTGCCTCTACTTTAATTTCTAATTTAACTACGTTAGCTTCTATTTTTTCCATTTTAGCTTCCATCTTATTATATTCCTCCTAAAATAGTTATTCATCTCAATATTAGACTAGGATATTATAACACATATTCCTAATTATTATCAAATTATTTATATCTTTTATTATATATTTTTTATTGTGTTACACTTGCATCTGGTTTTAAATAGTAATTATTATTATCTATATTTACATTTATTCCTTTTTCAGCATCTATATTTCCAACGACAATATTTGCACCATAATAATTCCATAAGCATGTTTCTGTCATACCATCTATATTATATATCCACAAGTACCTATTAGTTGCTGCTGAACCGAAGTATGGCAATTGACTTACATAAACTATATTAGAGTCATCCATAAATTTTACTTGTTCATGCCATATATATCCTTCGTATGATTGAAGAATATCATTCTTCATAAATACACTTCCAGATTGTGATGTGTATGACTGTTTAGTTATATCTTGTTTATCTCCATTTACATTAAACAAAATAAGATTTTGATTGTCATCTTCTATTACAATTTTATCTCCAGATGGACTAATATCATAAGAAATATTAGTATTATTGTCTATTGATAAGAACTTCTTAGTTCCATCCTCTTCTGAATATTTAACTTTAACTGTTAATGTATCAGAAACCACAAGTTCCATTTCCTTATCTTTTTCTACTACATCTTTTTCATTTTCTTTCTCATTAGTTTTTTGTTCTTGATCTTTGTTTTCATTTGAATTATCTTTAGTTTTTTCTTCAGGCTTTCCACTATCTACCCACGCTTGAATCTTCTGTCTCATATTAGAAAAATCAATATTCTTTAATTCAAACTTCAAGAATACACCTATTACCACAACAATTACTAATATAATTGTTGTAATTATTCTTCTTTTTCTTTTTCTCATTTTCTTCTCATAATCCCTACTGAAAATGCTTGGTTTTGCCAAGTGAACTACCTCCTCTATATTCCCCTAATTTGTATTATATAATGTCTACATAACATTATATAATATTTATCAACTTTTTTATATTATTTTTTTCTTAATTCATTATTTTTTTGTACACCCATTGCAATTATTTTTCTTTGAACATTTAGAACACTTGCTACTTCCACAGCAAGACTTTTCTTTCTTGAAATTTAAATCATATTCTTCATATTCATTGGATTCTTTCAAAAGACTTTTTCTAGCTCTAATTATTTTTAATGTAGAATTGAACTTGTTATATCTTGATTTATTATAATCCCCATATACCTCTATCTGTCCAAATCCTATATTTTTAAGTTTTTCTTCTATAGAATTCATATCAGATACAGAAGAATTATTTTTTATTTTCTCATTAGAATAAAAAATTTCTTTTTTATCTTTTATAACTGAATATTCGACCTCAATTTCATCCAATCCTATATAATATTTTTTTCCCATTTCCAATAATAAATCATCTATATATAGTTTCATAATTGGAAGTTCAACTTGTTTATTATTATAGTTGTTATATTCTATTATAATTTCTCCACCATATATAAGTTTATCATATAACAACTCTAACGGAAGATTCTTGCATTCTCTATTTACCTCTCTTCCAACATATATCTGTCTATATTCTTCATTTATTAATTCATCAATAGCAATATCATTTCTATAGTCTAGTACTTTTCCTTTTAGATAACCTAATTCTGATCTAAATTCCTTATAATCTTTCTCTTTAAATAAATTTTCCTCATAATATTTATTTATTACTTTTTTAAAATCCACCTCTAATTCACACATTTTTCTTACATACAATTTATAAATTCATTACATGTAAATATACCTTTCTATTTTTATTGAACATAACTTACAAACTAAAGTTATCTACTTTCTGAATTTGCCATTTTCCATCTACATATTTTATCTCAACAAAAAAATCTTTTTCAAACTTATCCTTATCAAATGGTAATATTATCTTTGATATTTCATATTTTATATTGGTAACTATCCTACCATAATATTCTCCATCAACATAAGAAAATTCGCTTGCTTCTTCATTTATTTTTAATGAAGTAATATTATATCTATTTTTTAATAAAAAATAATTTTTTTCAAATGTTTTATACATTTCATCTTTAACTTCATCCGAAGAATTATCAATCACACTTTTATCCTCATGATTTAATGAATCAAACACACTATAGTAAAAATCTTCAACACTACTACTAACTTGATTTAATAGTTCATCATTTTTCATATTTATCTCTAAAGATATATTAGGATTATCTTTAACCTTTTGACTTTTACTTTTTATTGTTCCCCATGGGAAACTTTTCTGTATATATACTTTAATTGAGCCATCAGTAGCTAGAGGGCCAAATTCTTTTTTATCTCTTACTAAGTTATTTGTCTTCTGGTCATTAATATATATATCTGCATCTGTATAATTTGAATTAATAATTATGTTAATTGCATTAAAATTCAGTTTAATATTTTCATTATCCATTAAAACTATTTCTTTAGAGGCTTTTATATCACTATATTCTCCTTTAAGCACTCCATTAACGTTATGAATGCCCGGTATAATTGACTTAAATTGACTTCCACTTATTATCTTATTTTTTTTATCCTTATCTAAATAAAATTTTCCTTCATCATAGTTACTTGTTATTGTTACATTATACACTTTAACTTCCAAGTAATATTTAGTACCTAAAAATCCCTTTTCTGTCTTTAAAGCAAAATCATTTGATTCTCCTGTTGTCTTTAACAATTTCATTGTACTACTAATTCTTGACGAATCTTGTTTATAATATTTTAATAAAGGTTCTAATTTATCTATATCTACTTCTTTATTATTAATCTTAATTATTTTTTGTAATTCCTTTGAATCACATGTAACTAGTGAATCTTGAAGCTTCGCTAAAACTCTAGACTTTGAAGTTGCACTGCTTCCCATAAGATAACCTATTCCTAGTAATATAATTATTAACCCAATTGAAAACCTAAGCCAATACTTTTTTAATATATATATCACTCTATCTTTATCTATAGATTTAATGTGATCAATTATTCTTTCCATTATTCTCACCTAGTCTTCTAATATGTCAATTATCCACTTACCACAATCAACACATTTATAAACTCTTATAACAAATAGATCAACATCCGCTCTATCTATATTGTATTCTTCTTGTTCTTCTTTAGTTATAAACTCATCTTCTTTAGTTATATATCCATGGATTTGAGTAAAATAATTATCTCTACTTATATGACAACATTCATTTTCTTCTGTACAAGTAATTCTCTCATAATCTAATGAACCTTCAAATTCTTTAAGTATAGGTATAATATCTAAATAGTCATTTATATCATCTAAAAAATCCTCTTCATAATATGACATATCTTTTATTTTAAATAATTCTTTCATAAATAAATCTCCTTTAGGTTCTTTTCTTCTTAATTATAAATATTAATACAACATTGATATTTTTTCAACTATGTATGTAATATAAAAAAATCACCATTAGGATTTTATGAAGCTGTCGATTTTGGTAGAGCTATTATAACAAATTCCAAAACTTGTTTTTGTTATTCTGTCATGGCACTATTTTTTCTTTTTACTCCTTAAGTATTATACTCTAACATTACTTATACTCTAATCTAAGATACTCTTATCAACAACTACAAACAAAATATAATTTTCTAAAGAGGAACATAACCCAAAAGTTATCTAATTAATTTTCTTATTAGCGTACCTATTCCTAGTCCAGTTATTATAAGTCCAATCAAAATCTCTACATTACCTATTATGTACATATCTGATATAGGCTCTGCTGCCATAACACCTACTGCAGAAAAAAGTCCTATACTTATAGTTAACGCATGATTAAAATGAAACCAAAACTCCCCTATATTGCTTGGTAAATTTTTTTGCATAATATAAGCTATTTCCTTGTTATCTACCCTTATACCAAATAACAAGAAAAGAAATGCGAAAATTATCATAATAATTACAGATGAAATTATAAAATAATATATCCTTTCCCCATATCCACATATAACCCAATAAATCCATGAAAATACTCTAGGAAAACCTCTTAATGATTTTCTTTGTGCAACTTTACATTGATAATAGTACTCTCCAAAATTATTTTCTAATGAATTTGCTTTAAATATATCTGCATATTCTTCATATGTCTTGTATATCCCTTCAAATTCTTGTTTAGTCTTTTTTCTAACTTTTATTTTATCAAAAAAAGTTTTTTCATTTACTTTGCTTAAATATTCATCTTCAAATTCTAAATCTGTAATATAGGTATCTAATATCTTAAAAGATGACATATTAACATCTTTAAATATTATTTTGGTAATATCACATTTTTGTACTATTCCACTACTTATATTTGTCAATGAAAACATCGAATTATTTAAAGAACATTCTTTAAATATACTATATGATAAATCACAATTATTAAATTTAACATACATAGTACATCTTTCAAATAAACAAGATAAATTGCTATTAACATTAAGTGACGGTTTCTCTTTAATTCCTTCTAGATAAAATATACAATTATCAAATAGAACGCCTCCACCTTCAAAGTTACAATTAATAAATCTACAGCCTATAAATCTACAATTTATAAAATGGAAATTACTTATATTACAATTAATAAAAGTAGTACATATTATATCCTTTGAAGATACTTCTCTGAATTCATCTTCACCTAAAACTTTAGTTGTATTAAATGTTTTTCCATCATATAGTTTAAAATTATATCTAGCTTCATTGTAGTAATCAATAAGGCTTTTATCCTTAGTTATTTTACTAATAATGTTATCATTATTGTTTATTCTATTATTTAATTCCTTAAGTGCAACATAATTCTCTTCTCTAAAATTAACATAAGCCATATATATACATTCACCTCTTATACTTATTTCAACATATTATCTCCATACTCATCTAGTGTTACCATTTTACTTTATCTTTATTCATTTTCTTATGCATTTTAGAGAAACAAATTATTGATTTAAGTAAATTATCTATAATAAAATTTAGTATTTCTTATAATAAAAAAGTAAAGATCCCGTTAAAAATGCTATACTGTTTGAGCTTTAGCGAGTTTATAGCATTTAGGAATCTTTACTCTTTTTTGTTATATTAGTAAATACTTAATGATATTATATTATTTACTTAAGCATATAATTTTGATATTAATTATTGCGGACTATTAATTATTTAAAATATTCTAATCCTATAGCAGTCCTTACTTCATCTAATGTTTTAGCTGCAACTTGTCTTGCCTTATCACTACCGGTTTTTAATATATCATAAACTGATGCAATATCTTTTTTGTATTCATTTCTTCTATTTCTTATAGGTTCTAATTCTGCTTGAAGTACTTCATTAAGATATTTTTTAATCTTAACATCTCCAAGTCCACCTCTTCTATAATGATCTTTCATTTCTTGTAATGCATCTTTATCTTTACAAAATGTATCTAAATAAGTAAATACCATATTTCCTTCTACTTGACCTGGATCTTCAACTCTAATATGATTTGGATCAGTATACATTGACATTACTTTTTTCTTTATGTCATCTGGTTCATCACTTAAATATATACAATTTCCTAATGATTTACTCATCTTAGCCTTTCCATCAAGTCCTGGCAATCTACCACTTTTTCCTTTAGGTAACATTTCCTTAGGTTCAACTAAAACATCACCATAAATATTATTAAAACTTCTAACAATTTCTCTTGTCTGTTCAATCATAGGAAGTTGATCTTCACCTACTGGAACCAAAGTTGCTTTAAATGCAGTTATATCTGCTGCTTGACTTACTGGATATATAAAGAATCCAGCTGGAATACTATTTTCAAAGTTTTTCTGTTTAATTTCTTCTTTAACTGTAGGATTACGATGTAATCTAGCAACAGTAACTAAATTTAAATAATGCATAGTTAATTCGTGTAATTCAGGTAATTGTGATTGAACAAATAGAGTTGATTTAGCAGGATCTAATCCTACTGCTAAGTAATCAAGTGCTACTTCAATCAAACTATTTCTTATCTTCTCTGGATTTCTAGCATTATCAGTTAATGCTTGTTGATCTGCTATCATTATATAGCTATCATATAATCCTGAATTCTGTAATTCAACTCTATTAGTTAATGAACCTACATAGTGTCCTAAATGTAGTTTTCCTGTTGGTCTATCTCCTGTTAAAATTATCTCTTTTGCCATACTTATTAAATCCTCCTTAACTTTGTAGTAACCGAAAGCATCTCAAATTAAAAATAATATAATTTCCTATAAGAGTAAAAAAAGTCCTATTATAAAAAATAGGACGAATAATCTATATTCCGCGGTACCACCTAATATTGCACTAATATTTATAATATTAATGCCTCTCAAAATATATCTGCTATAAGGTGCAGTCACCATATCAGCTACTCTTAAAATAAAATCTCCAAGACAACTATATTTCAAATCTTGTTTAATAGTAAAATAATTTCGCCTAATACTTCAGAGGTCCATTCATTAAATTCCTTCTTGCCTAAATCTCACCCACATAGGCTCTCTTGATTGAATCTAAACTTAATTACTACTCCTCATCACAAGTTTACTATATTTAATTATAAAATAATAATAAAGCTAAAATATACTATTGTCAATAACTTTTCAATATTTAAAATTTTTACTTAAAACTATGTTTTTTATATAAATAAGAGTTTTTTCTTCTCCATCTATACTTAGTTTATTTAACAATAATTCTAATAAGTTCTTGGTATCTTCATGAATAATACAATAATGTTTTCCTTTTGTATAATATGCTAAAGGACTACTATCTGTATATTTTTCTTTTTCATAATTCTTACATGCAGCCATTCTATCTATAAACATTTCCACTACGTATTTTTTTGGCATTTTCATACCACATAAGATTTTCTCTCCACCATCTATATTGTAATCAATCCAATATTCATTATGATGCTTATTCCTTCCTTTATGATGAAGCCATGCTGTTGATACTCCTTCTATCTCTCTTTGAACACCATTAGGGCTTCTATTACCTTGATAATATTTTATTCCTGCTGAAAATTCAACCCATGAATATTTTGACAAATCATGTAATAACCCTTGTTTATATAATCCCACTTTAAAACAATATTTCATCACTATCATTTTATGCCTAGTTATTGTTTTAAAATGATTTATTGCATTCATACTAATAAATCCGTTACTGAAAACTTATAAAAATCTATAAAAAATTATAAAATCTTATGTTTCATTCCTTTTTCAATGTATCTGCTTTGATAATAGAAAATTCTATTACTACTCACATTTGATATAATACTCCAAAGGCGTAAATTCCCGACTAACGTATCGGTACATATCAATAGTATCGTTTAGATGATTAAGCTATTGATTTACCATAGTTGTATAAATTTATACTTGCATTTTTATCTCTATCAA
>NZ_JAHLQH010000025.1 GCF_018918325.1 Clostridium sp. MSJ-8
TCAAGTCCATATTCTATAATAAGTCTATCCTCGATTCTAAGATGTTTTCCTTTGCATAAATTTGACATAATTACTCCTCCTAACATGTTTAGGACAAATATCAGATTAATTATATCAAACTCTTTGCAAGACTAACTTCCGTTTCACTTAAAAAGCGGAACTTACTTTTTCAATTTACATTATTTTCGTGGCAAATACAAATGTGCTTTACAAAAAAACAATTTAATTCTTAAATATTTAAAAAATGTTAAAAATAACAAAAATAAGAATTGAATATTTATTTACAAAAGTCTATTATTGATAAAAAGTGTAAATTAAACTAATGTCATTATATTTTAATTGTTAATTTCAAAATGCTTAAATATATTGATAAATGGCACTATATTATGTATAATTATCTTGATTTTTAATATATTTGTAATAAATAGGAGGAATAATAATTGGGAAGAGCGTTGATAATTGGAGCTGGTGGGGTTGCAAGTGTAGCAATTCACAAATGTTGCCAAAATTATAAAGTATTTGATGAGATATGTATTGCTAGTAGAACACTTTCAAAGTGTGATGCTTTAAAAGAAAAATTACAAGGTGGACATACTAAAATTCAAACTGCGCAAGTAAATGCTGATAATACTGAAGAATTAATAGAATTAATTAATAAGTTTAAACCAGATATAGTAATTAATCTTGCATTACCATATCAAGATTTAACAATAATGGATGCTTGTCTAGCTACTAAGGTCAATTACGTAGATACTGCAAATTATGAACCAGAAGATACAGCCAAGTTTGAATATAAGTGGCAATGGGCTTATAAAGAAAAATTTGAACAAGCTGGTATTACTGCATTACTAGGTAGTGGTTTTGATCCAGGAGTTACAGGTGTATTTAGTGCATATGCACAAAAGCATTATTTTGATGAAATTCATACAATAGATATAGTTGACGCTAATGCAGGAGATCATGGTTATCCTTTTGCAACTAATTTTAATCCCGAGATAAATATTCGTGAAGTAAGTGCAAATGGTAGTTACTTCGAAGATGGTAAATTTATTGAAACTGCACCTATGTCAATAAAGAGAGTTTATAATTTACCAGAGATAGGTCCTAAAGATATATATCTTCTTCATCATGAAGAATTAGAATCCTTAGCTTTAAATATTAAAGGAATTAAGAAAATGAGGTTTTGGATGACTTTCTCAGAGAGTTACCTTAACCATTTAAAAGTTCTAGAAAATGTTGGAATGACCTCTATAGAACCAATAGATTTTGAAGGACAAAAGATAGTACCTTTACAATTCTTAAAAGCTGTATTACCTGATCCGGCAAGTCTTGGACCTAGAACTAAAGGTAAGACAAACATAGGATGTATATTTACAGGAATTAAGGATGGAGTAGAGAAGAAATATTATGTATACAATGTATGCGATCATCAAGAATGTTATAAAGAAGTAGGTTCTCAAGCTATTTCTTATACAACAGGAGTGCCAGCAATGATAGGTGCAATGATGGTTATGACTGGTAAGTGGAATAAGCCAGGAGTTCATAATATAGAAGAATTTGATCCAGATCCATTTATGGATGCATTAAATGAATTTGGATTACCATGGCAAGAATCTTTTGATCCAGAGCTTATAGATTAGATATGACTAAGTTAATAGAGCAATTAAGTAATTTAAAGACTCCTTGTTATGTTATAGATGAGAAATTACTTATAAAAAATCTTGAGATATTAAAGAGAGTAGAAGATGAAACTGGATGTAAGATTCTTCTTGCTCAAAAAGCCTATTCGGCTTATTCAACATATCCACTTATAGGAAAGTATTTACATGGAGTTACATCTAGTTCACTTTTTGAAGCTAGATTAGGATATGAAGAGATGGGGAAAGAAGTTCATATATACGCACCAGCTTATAGAGATGATGAGATAGATGATATAATAAAATATAGTGATCATATAGTGTTTAATTCATTTAATCAATGGAATAAGTTCAAGGATAAGATAAAGAATGCAGATAAAAAAATAGAATGTGGAATAAGAATTAATCCTGAATATTCTGAAGTGGATACGGAGATATATGATCCTTGTTCAAAGAGTTCTAGACTTGGTGTTACAGCAGATAATTTTGAAGAACAATATTTAGACGAAATAGATGGATTACATTTTCATACTATGTGTGAACAGAATTCAGATACTTTAGAACGTACTATAAAAGTAGTTGAAGAAAAATTCGGAAAGTATTTTAATAAAATTAAATGGATAAATTTCGGTGGAGGACATCATATTACAAGAGATGATTATGATGTAGATAAACTAATAAAATGTATATTATATATAAAGAACAAATATAATATACAAGTGTATTTAGAACCAGGAGAAGCTGTAGCATTAAATGCAGGATATCTAGTATCAACAGTTTTAGATATAGTAGAGAATAGTATGCATTTAGCTATTATGGATACATCGGCAGCATGTCATATGCCAGATGTTATTGAAATGCCTTATAGACCTAATATAATAGGTTCAAAGAAACCAAGTGAGGGTAAGTATACTTACAGGCTAGGAGGACCTACTTGTTTAGCGGGTGATATAATAGGAGATTATTCATTTGATAACGCTTTGAAGGTAGGAGATAAGCTTATATTCTGCGATATGGCAATATATTCTATGGTTAAAAATAATACATTTAATGGTATTAATCTGCCAGATATTGTACTGTTATCTAAAGATGGAGATACAAAAGTTATAAAGGA
Organism: Clostridium sp. MSJ-8; assembly: GCF_018918325.1. Classification (GTDB taxonomy): domain Bacteria; phylum Bacillota; class Clostridia; order Clostridiales; family Clostridiaceae; genus Clostridium. Next base: position 2,752 of record NZ_JAHLQH010000025.1, read on the forward strand.
ATTCAATTATAATAACTTTAAAGCAAGGTTGTAAAAGAATAAAAAAAGCCTCTATTGAGCTATGGTTCAATAGAGGATTTATTTTCAGTTTACTATAGGGAGTGATTGGCTTGAGTGAAAAATTAAAACTATATGGATTTAACAATTTAACTAAAACTTTAAGCTTTAACATCTATGATGTTTGTTATGCAAAGAGTGAACGAGAACAAAAAGATTATATTGCTTATATAGATGAACAATATAATTCAGACAGATTAACTAATATATTATGTAAGGTAACTGAAATGGTAGGAGCACATGTACTTAATATTTCGAAACAAGATTATGATCCACAAGGTGCAAGTGTTACATTGCTAATTACTGAAAAAGCATTGCCTGCAAAGCTTATAGATAAATCTTGTAATTTGGGTAAATATTCATCTAATGCAATAGATATAAATGAAGCAAATATATTATCAACAAGGGATTCGGTTGTAGCACATTTAGATAAGAGTCATGTTACCTGTCATACTTATCCTGAATATCATCCAGATAATTCTATTGCTACATTTAGAGTAGATATAGAGGTTTCTACATGTGGAGAGATATCCCCTTTAAATGTATTAGATTATCTTATAGCAAGTTTTGATTCAGATATTATAACTATAGATTATAAAGTAAGAGGCTTTACTAGGAGCGTTGATGGACATAAGTTATTTATGGATCATAAAATAACATCTATTCAAGATTATATAGCAGAGGACACATTAAAAAGATATGATGCAGTAGACATAAATGTTTATCAAGCCAATTTGTTTCATACTAAGATGCTTATAAAAGAAATAGATTTACAGAATTATTTATTTAAGACAGATGTTTATGAATTACCACCGAAGGTAAGACTTGATATAACTAATAATTTAAGAAGAGAAATGATAGAAATTTTTAGTGGCGAAAATATATATTAAAAAACATAAGTTAGAAAGGAAAGGCATAGAAATGAAGGAACTAAGCCAAAGTAATGCTCCTATATTAGAAGCATTAGAAAGATATAAAAAGATGCGTGTTTTACCATTTGATGTTCCAGGGCATAAAAGGGGAAAAGGAAATAAGGAACTAACGGATTTTTTGGGAGAACAATGTTTAACTGTAGATGTTAATTCAATGAAACCATTAGATAATTTATGCCATCCAGTATCTGTAATTAAGGATGCACAAAAGCTTGCAGCAGAAGCCTTTGGTGCCAAAGATGCATTTTTTATGATAAATGGAACTACGTCAGCTGTTCAAGCTATGGTGTTAAGCGTTTGCAAGAGAGGCGAGAAGATTATTATGCCTAGAAATGTTCATAGAAGTGCTATAAATGCATTAATAATAAGTGGTGCTGTTCCAGTCTATGTTAATCCAGGAACTAACAAGAAGATAGGAATTCCACTTGGTATGTCTGTAGAAGATGTAAAAAAGGCAATATTAGAGAATAGAGATGCAAAAGCTATATTAGTGAATAATCCAACTTACTATGGTATATGTTCTAATTTAAAGGAGATTACTGATCTTGCTCATAGTTATGGTATGAAGGTGTTGGTTGATGAAGCTCATGGAACTCATTTTTATTTTAGTGATAAGTTGCCTATGTCTGCAATGGAAGCTGGTGCTGATATGGCTGCAGTAAGTATGCATAAGACAGGAGGTTCATTAACTCAAAGTTCTATATTATTAATAAATAATGATATAAACAAAGGATATGTGCATCAAATAATTAATCTTACTCAAACAACAAGTGCTTCTTATTTACTTATGTCTTCATTAGATATAACTAGAAGAAATTTGGCATTAAATGGAGAAAAAATAGTAGATGATATAATAAATTTAGCTGAATATGCAAGAAAAGAAATAAATGAACTAGAAGGTTATTATGCATATTCAAAAGAGCTTATTGATAACAAATATGTATGTGATTTTGATATAACTAAATTATCTATATGTACATTAGGATTAGGATTAGCAGGGATAGAAGTATATTCAATTCTTAGAGATGAATATGAGATTCAAATAGAGTTTGGAGATTTAGGAAATGTACTTGCTATTATATCAGTTGGAGATAAGAAGCTTGCTATAGAAAGATTAGTTTCAGCATTATATGATATTGAACGTTTATATGCCAAGCCTGGAAGAGAGATGTTTGATCATGAATATATAAATCCTCAAGTAATTATGGCACCACAAGAAGCTTTTTATGCAGATAAGAAGTCTATTCCTATTGAAGATAGTGAAAATAAAATATGTAGTGAATTTGTAATGTGTTATCCACCAGGAATTCCTATATTAGCTCCTGGAGAGAAGATAACTAGAGAAATACTTGATTATATAAAATATGCAAAAGAAAAAGGTTGTTCCTTAACAGGTACTGAAGATGAGAAGATAGAGTATATAAATGTAGTGGAGGTGTAGCAGAATGGAATTATGGTATACAGAAGAACATTCTAAAGATGTTAGATTTTCTATAAGAGTAAATAAACATATATATTCAGAAAAGAGTGATTATCAGAGAATAGATATATTAGATAGTGAAGAATTTGGAAGAGTTCTTACGTTAGATGGACTTATAATGGTTACAGAAAAAGATGAATTTATATATCATGAAATGGTAACTCATATGGCTATGGCTGTAAATCCAGATATAAAAAAAGTATTAGTTATAGGTGGTGGTGACGGAGGTTGTGTTAGAGAGCTTACTAGATATAAATCAATTGAAAGTATTACTCTTGTTGAAATAGATGAACAAGTAGTTAAAGTAAGTAAGGAATATCTACCAACAATAGCATGTGCTTTTGATGATAGCAGATTAAACATAGTATATGAAGATGGATTAAAATTTGTTAGAAATAAAAAAAATGAATATGACTTAATTATAGTAGATTCTACTGATCCGTTTGGACCAGGAGAAGGATTATTTACAAAAGAATTTTATGGAAATTGTTATACAGCATTAAATGATAGTGGAATACTTATTAATCAACATGAATGTGATTATTATGCAGATTATGCTAATTCTATGAAGAGAGCACATAAGAGAATAATAGAAACATTTCCTATATGTAAAATATACCAAGCCAATATTCCAACTTATCCATCTGGACATTGGTTGTTTGGATTCTCATCTAAAAAATTTGATCCAATAAAAGATCTTAAGGAAGAGTATTGGAATAGTTTAAATATTCATACAAGGTATTACAATACAGAATTACACAAAGCTTCTTTTGTATTGCCTAATTATGTTAAGGAAATGATGGTGGTAGATGATGAAAAATAATATAGATGCATTCATAAGTTGTGAAGCTAGTTATGAAGAAGCAGATAAGGTTATATTTGGTGCTCCTTTTGATGGAACTACTTCTTTTAGACCTGGAACTAGATTCGCAGGAAAAGCTATAAGATCTGAATCATTTGGTATAGAAACATATAGCCCATATCAAGATAAAGATTTAGAAGATTATAAGATATTTGATGCAGGTGATCTTGAACTATGTTTTGGTAATACTGAAAAAGTATTAGAAGATATAGAAAATATGACCACACAGATATTAAAAGATAATAAGATGCCAGTTATGATAGGAGGAGAGCATTTAGTTACATTAGGTGCTTTTAGGGCTATTTACAAGAAATATAATGATATAAATATAATTCATTTTGATGCACATACAGATTTAAGGGAAGAATATTTAGGAGAAAAATTATCTCATGCATCAGTAATACGAAGAATATGGGATTATGTTGGAGATGGAAAGATATATCAATATGGAATTCGTTCTGGAGAAAGAGATGAATTTTATTGGGCAAAGAAACATACTTATTTAAATAAATTTAACTTCCAAGGGTTAGATAAGACAGTAGAAGAATTAAAAGATAAACCTGTTTATTTAACTATAGATTTAGATGTATTAGATCCATCAGAATTCTGTGGTACAGGTACACCAGAAGCCGGAGGAGTTAGATTTATGGAGCTTCTTGAAGCTATACTTAAACTTAAGAAGTTAAATATAGTTGGCTTTGATATGGTAGAATTAAGTCCTGCATATGATGCAAGTGGAGCATCTACAGCAATTGCATGCAAGATTCTTAGAGAATTATTATTAGCATTTAGTAAATAGTAATTCAAGGCTATTTTTGTATGATTAGTATATTTTAATTTAACCATCAATGTTTACTACAAGAGACAATTGTGTTATATTTGTATTTGGTATGAATTATAAGGGGTGAGATATAATGACAAAAAAACTTATGTCTATAGGAATATTAATTATTTTGATGGTTAATTTATTCCCTATTATAGGCAATGGTGTACAAGCTTCATCAGATATTGCAATCATTTCTTCAACAAATATAACTGCAAGTGATGCAAAGAAATGGGCAGAATCAAAAGGAGCAACAAGTACATTTATTAGTTTAGCAGATTTGTATTGGGCCTATGCTAGTTCATGTGGAGGAGTTAATCCGGCGGTAGCATATGCACAAGCAGCAGTTGAAACAGGTTATGGTAAGTTTGGTGGAGTACTAGATGCTAGTTATAAGAATCCTTGTGGACTTAAAAATAGTGCAGGTGGTGGAGATTATGATCCAAGTGCTCACAAAGTATTTAGTAGTTGGGATGCAGGGGTACAAGCTCAACTTGATCATTTAGCATTATATGCAGGTGCAAGTGGATATCCTAGAAATAATACTGGAGATCCAAGACATTTTGCTTATCTTAAAGGTAAAGCAACAACAGTTTTGGGCTTAGGTGGTAATTGGGCTCCTAGTTCAAGCTATGGAAGTAAAGTGTTAAATTTATATAATGAAATGGAAGCTATAGCAGGAACTACACCTTCTTCATATAGTCCAGTTGTAAATAATAATAATACACAAGAAATTAATAACTCATATATTCCGAATAGAGGTAGTTCAAGTGTAAATATAATAAAGAAAATTACTTATGATAATATAGGGAGTATAGATATCTCCGATGCTATGTCTTCAGCTAGCAATACGTTAGATGTTAAAGGGTGGGCTTTAAGTAAATCTGGAATAAAAGAAATAAAGATATATGTAAATAATAATTATGTGAAATCAGCAGATTATGGACAAGCAAGAAAAGATATAGCAAAACAATATGGACAATATTCTGAAGCTTCAAATTGTGGATATTCTACATCATTAGATATATCAGACTTTCCAGAAGGAGAAATTACATTAAAAATAGTACAAGTTGGAAATGATAATACAGAATATTCTGTAGAAAAGAAAGTGTTTATTAATAAGAATGGTTCTATGATAAATATAGATGCGCCAAATGGAGAAAAGGGAATAAAAGGAAATTTAATGATTATATCTGGTTGGATGCTTAATAAAGAAGAAATAAAAGAGATAAACATATATTTAGATGATAAATATATAGGTAAAGCTAATTATGGTGTTACTAGAAAGGATATTGGAAAACTTTTTTCTAATTATAAGAATGACAATAGTGGATATAGTGCTATAATTAATTTATCTCAAAAAGGAACAGGAACTAAGAATCTAAAGATTGAGCAAGTTACTGTTTCAGGAATTAAGTCAACTGTAACTAAGCAAATAGTTATTCCAGAAGGACTAGATGATAACGAAATAGTTAAAAATATATCCATATTAGATGATATTATGTCATTGAATTCAGAAGCAGCATCAGAAAATAATAAATATTGTTAGATAACTTATATTTTACAATAATTAATATCAAAATTATATGTTTAAGTAAATAATATAATATGGATAAAATCCAATGTTATTTAGTTTAATTAATATTATGTTTGTTATTAGTATCAATATTATATGTTTTCATAAATAGCATAATTTCATTAAGGATTTCTAAATATAAAAAAATTAAGGTAGCTAAATGTTGTAAACTTACTAAAGTTCAAACAGTACAACATTTTAAACGCTACCTTAATTTTTTTTATAATAAGAAATCCTAAAATTCATTATTAATATTTACTTAAATCAATAATTTGATATTAATTAAATGAAAAGATAAGTGATCCAAAATAAATGTATTCAATAATTTTTAAGTAAGAATTACTGAAGACTTAAGATGCTTATAATAATATAGATAATATATTAACACCAACTTAATGCATAAATAAAGTATAATAAGTTTATAGAAAATTATATTTTGTTTAATAGTGTTAAGAGGTTAATTATGAATTTTGATAAGTTAAAAAGAATAATAAATAATAAAAATTTAATAAGTTATAAAAATGGGTATAAAATATTTAAAAGTGGAAAAGCTAATATAATAGATAGTAGATTAATAGAAGGTAATTTAAATATTTATGGTAGAGTTGAAACAGATGTAAAGACATATTCTACGCATATTAGACTTGATGTTAATGATAGACAATATTTAAAATGTAATTGTGAATTATGTAGAGATATTAGTAGTAGTGCAGGATATGCATGTGAACATATTGTAGCAACTATTTTATTATATCTTAAGATTAATCATATAGAAGATAAATATTATAACAATAATGCAGAGTTAGGGATTAGGTTAGAGGAGAATTATGGTAACAATTATATGTATGATTGTTATTTATATGATAGAAGAAATGGTAAGAAGATAGAATCTGTTTATAAGTTAGAAGATTATTTAAAACATTATTCATTAGATGATAAGTATATAGGTTTTATTGAAGAGATTAAGAAACAGAAATTTTCTATTAATAATATATATAATGTTTTGCGTAATTGTCAGGATATGCAAATAGTTCTTAAGGTGAAGTCTATAGTTTATAATGCAAAGATTAATCATAGTGATATGCCTCTTAAGTTTACAATTAAGATGGAGGGAGATAGGATAAAGCTACAAACATTGAAGAAGAAGATATTACCATTAGATAAAGAATTTAAATCTTTTTTATATGATGGAAATATATATTTGCCATCTGAAACTCAATGTAAAGGGATTTATGTTATATACAAAGCTCTTAATGGGAAGAATTATACTTTTGTAAATAAGAAGTCTTTAAATAAAGTAACAAGAGTATTATCAGATATTGGTGCAGTTAAGCTATATGATGAAGTTAAGAATTTGCTTGTTAGTAATTATGTGTATACATTATATTTTTATATAGAAGATAATAAGATACATTGTAGATTTTTGGTGGATGATATTCTAGAAGTTGCTAATGATAATTCTAAGCTTAAAAATATAGAAGAAATTTTATTCTTGAACAGATTTACTAAAAGAGAAAATTATTATATGTTCTTAGGCTCATCAGAAGAGTTATTTTCATTATTTAAATCTAAGATTTTAGATATTGTTAATATAGAGACTTCTGAAGAACTAAGTAATCTTAAGATTCTTAGTTCAAATGAATTGAATATAAGTACATGGAGAGAAGACAATAAAACATTTATAGAACTTAATATAAATAATTTATATACAGATGAGATAAAGAAATGTATAGAATCGTACAATAATGGGGATAACTTCTTTATGTTTTCAGATTATAGCTTTGTTGATTTTGATGATAAAGATGTTTGTAGAGTATTTGACACATTAAACATAATTAATTATTCAGGTGGAGCTTATGCTATATCAGAGGCTTATACAGAATTTATAGATATTAATAAATCAACAATAGACATATACAATGAAGCTATAGAACAGAAGAATGTTAAGCTACATATATCTTCAGAATTATACGGTATTTTGCGAGAGTACCAGAAGGTAGGAGTTAAGTGGATTCAGAACAAGAAGGATAATAATTATGGATGTATATTAGCTGATGATATGGGATTAGGTAAAACAATTCAAGCAATAAGTTTTCTTATGAATAATAAAGGAGATAGATCATTAGTAGTAACTAAAACTTCACTTATATATAATTGGAAACAAGAATTTGAGCAATATGGAAGAGGCCTTAAGATTGCTTATGTTCATGGAAATAAAGCAGATAGAGAAGAGAAAATACAAAATATGATGGAGTATGATGTTATTGTTACATCATATAATACTTTACAAAATGATATTAAGTATTATGAAACAATAAGCTTTGACAATTTAATAATAGATGAAGGACAGACTATTAAAAATTCAAAAAGTAAAATAACACAAACTATCAAGTCTATTAATAGTAAATTTAATATGGCTCTTACTGGAACTCCTATAGAGAATAATTTATTAGAGTTATGGAGCTTGTTTGATTTTATAATGAGAGGATATTTGTTTACAGAGTCGGAATTTAAAAGAAAATTTATAATAAAAAAAGATAATAGGCAATATCTAAAGGCACTTATTAATCCATTTATACTTAGAAGAACTAAAGAAGAAGTTCTTACAGAATTGCCACAAAAATATGAGAATATAATATATGTAGATATGACAGAATCTCAGAAGGAATATTATGATCATAAGATAAATAGTTATAAACAATTAGCAAGAGGTTATGATAATCAAATATCATTATTAGCTCTTATAACTAAGCTTAGACAAATTGCTTTAGATCCTTCGATTATAGATGAGAATTATACAGGAGGAAGTGGAAAACTAAATAAAACTATAGAATTAATTAAATGTTATGATAAAAGCAATAAAAAGGTTTTGGTATTTTCTCAATTTACATCTATGCTAGGCAGATTAAAGGATTTATTAGATAAAGAAGATATAAGATATTATTACTTAGATGGTAGTACAAAAGCTAAAGAGAGAATAGGATTATGTAATGAGTTTAATAATAATAGTGATAGAAACATTTTCCTAATATCTTTAAAGGCAGGAGGAACAGGTCTTAACCTTATTGCTGCAGAAAAAGTAATACATTTTGATCCATGGTGGAATCCAGCAGTAGAGGATCAAGCAACAGATAGAGCTTATAGAATGGGGCAGCAAAATAATGTAGAAGTTATTAAACTTATTGCTAAGGATTCTATAGAAGAGAGAATAATTAAATTAAAAGAAAAAAAGAATATAATTATAGGTGAATTATTATCAGATAATTCAGCGGAAGAATATGTAATAACTAAAGATGACATAAAATACTTATTGGATATATAATGAAATTGATATCTTGACATAATTAACTAAAATGATATCATTAAAGAATAGTGATTATAAACGTTAGACTAAAAAAGAGGGGAAAGTAAGATGATGACATTAGACAAATTTGAAGAAGCATATGAAGTAGTTCAAAAGGTTATACTACAAACTAAGCTTATTTATAGTGATTATTATTCAGATATGACTGGTAATAAGGTTTATCTTAAGCCAGAGAATCTTCAGAAGACTGGAGCATATAAAATAAGAGGTGCTTATTATAAAACTAGCACATTAACAGATGAAGAGAGAGCAAAAGGTTTAATAACAGCATCAGCAGGAAACCATGCTCAAGGCGTTGCATATGCAGCAAAGGCATATGGTTGTAAAGCAGTAATAGTTATGCCTACAACAACACCACTTATGAAAGTTAATAGAACAAAAGCATACGGCGCAGAAGTTATATTACATGGGGATGTATATGACGAAGCTTGTAATTATGCTATAGAATTAGCAGAAAAAGAAGGATATACATTCATTCATCCTTTTGATGATTTAGATGTAGCAACAGGTCAAGGATCAGTAGCTATGGAAATCTTTAAAGAATTACCAACAGTAGATATAATATTAGTACCAATTGGTGGTGGTGGATTAGCTACAGGAGTTTCAACATTAGCTAAATTACTTAATCCACATGTAAAGGTAATTGGAGTAGAACCAAAAGGTGCTAATTGTATGCAAGAATCATTAAAACAAGGTCATGTTGTAACATTACCAACTGTAGATACTATAGCTGATGGTACTGCTGTAAAGACTCCAGGTTCTAAAATATTCCCATATTTACAGAAGAATATTGATGATATCATTACAATTGAAGATAATGAGCTTGTAGGAGCATTCTTAGATATGTTAGAAAATCATAAATTGCTTGCTGAAAATTCTGGATTATTAACAGTAGCAGCATTAAAACATTTAGATTGTACTGGTAAGAAAGTTGTATCTATAATAAGTGGAGGTAATATGGATGTTATTACATTCTCATCAATGGTACAACATGGTTTAATAGAAAGAGGTAGAGTATGTACTATATCTACATTATTGCCAGATAAGCCAGGTGAACTTGCTAGAATATCTGAAATTATAGCTGCTCATCAAGGTAACATAATTAAGTTAGATCACAATCAATTTGTCAATATTAATCGTAAGAGTGCAGTTGAATTAGTTATAACATTAGAAACTTTTGGACATAAACATAAACAAGAGATAATAGATGTCTTAGAGAAAGAAGGTTATAGACCTACATTAGTTCAATCTAAGAGCATATATGAATAGAATTTATGAGGTGACACAATGGATTTCTTTCAATTAGTACAACAGAGAGAGAGCGTTAGAGGATATTTACCACAGAAAGTGGAAAGAGAAAAGATAAATAAAATATTAGAGACAGCAAGATTAGCACCGTCTGCTTGTAATGCACAAGCTTGGAATTTTATTGTAGTAGATGATGATAATTTAGTGAAAGAAGTAGCAAATGCATTACATGATCCTCTTGTGGGAGGAATAAATAAATTTTCTCATACATCACCATGTTTTATTGTTATATTAGATGATAAACGTAATCTTACATCTGGAATTGGTGGTAAGTTAAAACAAAAAGATTATACATCTATGGATATAGGAATTGCAGCAGAACATATATGTTTGGCAGCAACTGAATTAGGGCTTGGAACATGTATGATGGGGTGGTTTAAAGAAAAGAAATTAAAAACTCTATTAAATATCCCAAAGAATAGAGAAATACATTTGGTAATTTCATTAGGTTATTACAATTATACAGAGCCTAGAAAAAAAGTACGAAAACAGTTTGATGATATCGTAAAGTATAATTCATATTAAAAGAAAAATTTAGTGTTATTGTTAGATAACTTATATTTTACAATAATTAATATCAAAATTATATGTTTAAGTAAATAATATAATATGTAAAAAATCCAATGTTATTTGGTTTGATTAATATTATGTTTGTTATTAGTATCAATATTATGTGTTTTCATAAATAGCATAATTTCATTAAGCATTTCTAAATATAAAAAAATTAAGGTAGCTAAATGTTGTAAACTCACTAAAGTTCAAACAGTACAACATTTTAAACGCTACCTTAATTTTTTTATAATAAGAAATCCTAAAATTCATTATGAAGATTTATTCAAAGCAATAATATTGATACTAAAAAATAAAATCATAATATTAGCATTATCAAATAACATTGGATTTTTCATTATTAATATTTACTTAAAGCAATAATTTGATATTAATTTAATTACTTTGTTATGATATAATTACAATCGATGAGGTGATAATAATGAGCATTGCAGGAAATGGCTGTGAGAGAATTATTCCAAGTGAAGAGAAAAAGGAATTAAAAGAAATAGAAAGAAGTATAGTTAAAAGGTATAGAAAAAATATATGGTCTAAATTCATAAAGGCTATAAAAGAATATAATCTAGTAGAAGAAGGAGATAAGATTGCAGTAGCTATATCTGGTGGTAAGGATAGCTTACTTATGGCTAAGCTATTTCAAGAATTACAGAGACATGGGCAAGTGAATTTTGAGTTAGAATTTATAGCTATGGATCCCGGATATCATCCACAGATAAGAGAGTTATTAGAAGAAAATCTTAAATATTTAAATATTCCAGCTCATATTTATGAATCAGGAATATTTGATGTTGTAGATAAAATGGCCAAAGATTATCCTTGCTATTTATGTGCTAGGATGAGAAGAGGTTCACTTTATGCTAAGGCACAAGAACTAGGTTGTAATAAACTATCATTAGGACATCATTTTAATGATGTAATAGAAACAACATTATTAAATGTATTATATGCAGGTAATTTCAAAACAATGTTACCTAAGTTAAAAGCGAAGAATTTTGAAGGACTTGAACTTATCAGACCTATGTACCTTATAGAAGAAGAATCGATAAAGAGATTTATTAATTATAGTGGAATATGGCCACTTAATTGTGCTTGTATGATAGCAGCTAAAAAGGTTGGAAATAAGAGATTTGAGATTAAGGAATTAATTAAGAATCTTAAAGAAAATTTTGATGGAGTAGATAAGTCTATATTTAAATCTGCCGAGAATGTAGCTATGGATTCTATATTAGGTTGGGAAAAAGATGGGCATAAATATAAATTTTTAGACGAATACGACGAATAAGATATATAGGGGAAGAGAATAATAATATTTGTATATATGATTAGGAGGGAATAGTATTATGAAAAAAGCAGGAAAAGTAGCAATTATTATAGGGGCTGCATCAGCACTTGTTGCAACATTACTAAAAGACAAGAAGAGAAAGGAGCAAGAAAAAGAGCAACAATAGGGTATTTTTAATATAATAGGGTATTTATAGTGCAACTTTAGGTATTATACAATAATTTATGAAAAGGGAGGGATTATGTGGAGGGGGGAAATTTTTTAGATTTTAAGGAAGAGATAAAAAAGTATTCTTATGATAACTTAACTATAATTAATTGTAGTTCTAGAGACATGAGCATTACAGGTAATATAGTAGATTCATTAGATTGGATTGCAGATAATAATTCAAATAAATTAACTATATCATTAGATGAAGTTATAGAATTATTATCATCTGTAGAAGAGAATGAGTTAAGTAGCTTGCAGAAGCTATACTATTTTAGACGAGAGATAATTGCAGAAATTAAAATAATGAAGAATAGAAGAAGTGTTTATCTAGATGTACAATTGATGCCATTTACAGATAGAGAAAATGGCATAGATTATTATTGTGGCTATATTCATGATATTACTGAATTTAGAGAAACCAAAGATAAACTTAGAAGTATGATTAGATTTGATTTAATTACTAAGCTTCCATCTAAGTATTATCTTAAGAAGACAATAGATGACTATTTGAGATGTTGTAATAAAAACAATGTACGAGGAGCACTTGTATTACTTAACATTGACGATTTTAAAATGTTTAATGATTTATTTGGTCATGAATCAGGTGACATTTTATTAAAGAAAGTAGCAATAAAGCTTACAGAGAAGATGAAAGAAAATGATTTGGTTTGTAGATATAGTGGAGATGAATACATTATATTTAGGCCAGAATTTAATTCTAGAAATGAAGCAGAAGATTTTGTTGAAAGTATATTAAGTGTGTTTAAAGACCCATTTATTGTGAATAGTAACAAGATATATGTTACAGCTAGCATGGGAGTATCGGTGTTTCCAGGTGACGGTATAAATTTTAATACTTTACTTAAAAATGCAGATACAGCTATGTATAGAGCAAAGAGAAATGGTAAATGTGAATGGGAATTTTTTGATAGTAGTATTACTAGTGAAGTTGATAGAATATACAACATAGAAAAAGGTCTTAGAACAGCTTTAGAAAAAAAAGAAATGTACATAGTATTCCAACCTAAGGTTTCTTTATCAGATTCTACAGTAACAGGATTTGAAGCACTTCTTAGGTGGAAGTCAGAGAAACTCGGAATGGTAAGTCCAGTAGAATTTATACCTATTGCAGAAGATACAAGGCTTATAATACCAATAGGTAGATTTGTATTAGAAGAAGTATTTAAGAAAGTAAGGGAACTTTTAGATGAAGGATATGATAACTTTAAGGTTGCTGTAAATTTTTCTGATGTACAGCTTAGGTATGGTGGAATTATGAATGAGTTCTTAGAATTAAAAGACAAATACAAAGTACCAACTAAGTATATTGAATTAGAGATAACAGAAAGTATACTTATGAAAACTTTTGAAGACAATGTAAGAAGGCTTAAGTCTATCAAAAAACTAGGTATTTCAGTTGCGCTTGATGATTTTGGAACAGGATATTCATCACTTAATTATCTAACAAAACTTCCTATAGACGTACTTAAGATAGATAGAAGTTTTGTAGTAGACATGGTAAATGATAAGAAGAGCAAATGTGTTGTAAAAAACATAATAAAGCTATCTCATGAGCTTGGAATAAACGTTGTAGCTGAAGGGGTAGAAGAGGTTGAACAAGTTGATTATCTAAAGGATATATTATGTGATGTAGTACAAGGATATTATTATAGTAAACCAGAAAAGTTCGATGATATAAAAGGACTATTAGGAAAACAATTAGCATAAAAAGATTAAGTTAGCTAAATGTTGTAAATACGTTAAGACGTAAATAATGCAACATTTTAAACGCTAACTTAATTTTTTTACTTTTTAAGAAATTATATTTTTGTTTATAATTGCAGATAAGTATCTTAAGATATTGTATTTAAGTAATGTTAGAGTATACTACCTACAAGAGTGGAAAAGAAAAATAGTTCTATGACAGAACCCAAAAAATAAGTTTTAAACCTCGCTATAATGGTTGAAAAACTATGTATTCATAAATTTATAGAATTCTTCTGTGTCAGAAGTGATAGGTTTAAAAGTATAGCCATGATCTAGATAATAATTAATAACATCATTAAGTGCTGCAGCAGAATTCTTATTAATGTAACCACAATGCATAAGAAGTATTATAGGAGTCTTAGAATCTTCAGCTGAAGTTGCTCTCTTAAATATAGTATAAGAATCAGCATAAGGGTTAGCACCATCAGTACTATCTACGTTCCAATCATATATCTTAAAACCTTTTTCATGAATCATATCTACTAGAGAGTGCTGCAACTTGTATGTAGAATTGTTAGCACCAAAAGGAAAACGTAGAATAGATATGTTTTTATTAGTTATTTCTTTTAATAATTCTTGTAGTTCTGTCATTTCTGATAAAAAAGCTTCATTAGAGCTATATAAAAGATTTTTATTATGGGACATGCTATGTAAACCTAAAGAATGACCTTCATTAACAATTCGTCTAATAGTATCTTCTTGTCCTTCAATTTGATTACCAATAACAAAAAAAGTTGCCTTGACATTGTTCTTCTCTAATATATCAAGAACATCAGTTGTTGTCTTACCACCAGGACCATCATCAAATGTTAAATATATAATTTTATCTGTTGATGTATCACTAGCATAAGCATGAGTATAAGGAGTTATAATACTAAATACTAAAAAAACAGATAGTAGACAAACAATACATTTCTTCATAAATTCACCACCTATATTTTTTTCATATTTATTTTATCCAAATAAAAAAAATATATTCTGAAGTTATATGTTGAACATCTTATATATAATTCTCATATTTTATTTAGAGGGAATTACAAAGGAGGTTTAATAATTTTATGGATAAAGAGAATAATCTAGATGAAATAATGAGAGATTATTTAATAAATGAATCTAAAGCACGAGAAGAAGCTCAAAAGCAAGAAAAACAAATGAGAGAAGAGTTAAAGGTTAATTTCAATTTTACTTCTTCAGATGGTAGAGATGTCAATTTTGTATGTGATGGAGATAGCAAGATATTTGATATTAATGGAGAAATAGAGGATAAGGATGATAAACCTAAAGATATAGATGACCAAGAATATGTTATAGGAAAATGTAATATAGGAATGGAAGTTAATATGGAAGAAGATAAAGATAAAAATGAGGTAATATATGAAGTGCCTGATAACAAAAGTTATTATTTTCATGAGGAAGATGAAAATTATAAATGGGAGAAACCTAAGTGTGATGAAGAAAAATCATCTGAAATAAATGGAAAGATAAAAGTAATTGTTTCATTAGATACAATTGGTGGAACTAAGATAAAGGGAGTTAGAATAAATCTTTATAAAATAAATGGGATTTCTCCTGAATTAATAGAGTGGGGAACAACTGATTGTTATGGAGAAATAGAGTTTAATAATATTCCACAAGGTGATTATAGAATTATAGAAATAATAGATAAAAGATATTTTAATAAACCAGCATACATTAATTGGAATGAGGTTAAAATAGATAGGTTCAAGAGAGAACATGAAATATATGTTGTTAACTCTATAAATGATAGTTGTAGAAATAAATAATATAATATCATTAAGTATTTACTAATATAATAAAAAAAGTAAAGATCCCTAAATGCTATAAACTTGTTAAAGCTCAGACAGTATAGCATTTTAAACGGCATCTTTACTTTTTTATTATAAGAATCACTTGAGAATTAAGATACTTGTGATAATATAGATACACTAAAAAGCACCACAACATTAGAATATGTGATATAATTATACTACTAAAATTATAGAGAGAAATAGGATGGTATATTTTTATGAAAATACGTGTAAAATATTTTGACAATGCAACTAAATTACAGAAAATTGCTAAGGGAAATTGGATAGATGTATATGCTAACAAGGATATATTTGTAGTTGAAGGTGAAAGAGCAATGATTCCACTTGGATTTGCATTAGAATTACCTAAAGGATGGGAAGCACATTTAGCGCCTAGAAGCTCAACATTTAAAACTTGGGGAATTATTCAAACTAACTCAGTTGGTGTTGTAGATGATACATACATTGGAGATAATGATCAATGGCACATGCCTGTTTTTTGCCTTCAAGGAAAAGATATAGAAGGAATTGATCAAGGAACATGGATAAAGAAAGGTGACAAAATAGGTCAATTTAGAATAATGGAAGTAATGCCAGAAATAGAATTTGATGAAGTAGAAGCTTTTAATAACGAAGACCGTGGTGGTTTTGGAACTACAGGAACAAAATAGATTAAAGTTCTATCATTTATAGTAGCTTTCGTAATTCTCAATATCTTAGAATTTGTATTGATGCTAAATTTAAATAAATTAGATAAAAAAGTATAAATAGTAATAGGATACCTTCTTTCGTAAGAAGAGAGGACATAGTGAATTAAGTTGATTTTTGAGTTGGGATATAAAAGAAAATAATCAATAACGTATAGATGAAATAAAAATTCAGAATAATATTTGCAGAATATACATTTTTGAGGTGTTCATTATAAGGTAGAGATAATTTAAAAGTATAAGTATTACTCTAAATTTAAACTATCAATATTGCTCAAAATAGTATAGTAGATATAGCAAATATAATCTGAATTTTTATTATTTGGCTCTATAAAAAATTTTGTGTAAACTGAATAAAACAACTTCTTCTTGGCAATAATCTAAATAACAAATTATTACAAGAAGGAGTTGTTTTTTTATGTCAAACTTGTCGAAGGATTTAT
>NZ_JAHLQH010000010.1 GCF_018918325.1 Clostridium sp. MSJ-8
TATCTAGTGATGATGGCATAGAGGAAACACTCCTTCCCATTCCGAACAGGACAGTTAAGCTCTATAGCGCCGATGGTACTGCATGGGAGACTGTGTGGGAGAGTAGGACGTTGCTAGGTCAACATTTGGATCTTTAGCTCAGTTGGTTAGAGCAACCGGCTCATAACCGGTAGGTCCGGGGTTCGAGTCCCTGAAGGTCCACCATTTACGGGGGTATAGCTCAGTTGGGAGAGCACCTGCCTTGCACGCAGGGGGTCAAGGGTTCGAATCCCTTTATCTCCACCATTTAAAGCTGTGAATATAATTCACAGCTTTTTTTAACGTTAAGATACTAAAAAAAATTATCTACTTATGTTATAATTTTTGTATATGAGAAATATTTGATACATTATAGAATTTGGAGTTGATTAGATGTATAGAGTTAAACAATTTATTTGGGCATGTACTGCTTCATTAAGGGCTATAGATTATAATCTTCTGAATAGGTATCTTAATAAGAAAGAAAAAAAATTATTTAAACAATTAAAAGTATCAGAACAACAACATAGTATAAGGGTTTGTAATAAAGCGTTAGAAATGAATAAAGATTTTTCTAACATAGATACAGGAAAGCTAGCGAAGATTGCTTTACTACATGATGTAGGAAAAGGAAGTTGTTCATTAAATGTATTTGAGAAATCAATAATTGTTGTGTTAGATAAAATAACTAAAGGTAAAATAGAAAAGGTAAATAATAAGAAAATAGATATATATTATAATCATCCACACGAATCTGTAAAGATGCTAAAGAAAATAAACAAATATGATGATGAGTTTTTAGAGGCTATAGAAAATCATCATATGAATGATTTAAATAATAATAAATATCTAGAAATTCTAATTAAGTGTGACAATTTAAGTTGAAGAGGTAATGGAAGATATGGATTACGATATAATAATATTAGGTGGCGGAATAGCAGGATGTTCAATTGCATATGAACTATCAAAATATAACTTCAATATAGCAGTTATTGAAAGAGATTCAGATATAATAGACGATATATCTGAAGTAAATGCATCTATTATATATGATGGGTCGGAAGCAAAAGAAGATACTACAGCTTTATTAGAAAAAGAAGGAATAAAATTAATAAAGGAAGCTTGTCAAAAATTTTATGTGAGATGCAAGAATGTTGGACTATTAAGAATAGCAACTAATGATAAAGAAGCCAAGAAAATTGATTATATGTATGAATTAGCACAAGATAGAAAAGTAGAAGATGTTGCAATTATAGAGCCAAATAAAATAGATAATATAGATAAAGCATTAGTTAATGCTAATATAAAAAAAGCATTATATTCAAAAAATGTATCAGTCTTAAATCCTTATGAATTGGCTATAGCTTATGGAGAAGTTGCTGCAGATAATGGTGTTAATTTTAGATTTGATGAAGAAGTTATTAATATAGAAAGGTTAAACAAAGGTTTTAATGTAACAACTAATAGAAAGAAATTTAATTGCAAGGTTGTAATTGATACAATATATAGAGAAGAAAAAGATACAGTTAGTAATAAATGGTTGACATATTTAATGATAGATAACAATGTGGATTATGAATTTAATTCTATAGTTCAATATAAGATAAATGATGAAATATCAATATATAATATTCCAGCAGTTGATGATATCAATATTATAGGTATAAAAAGTAACCATAAGTTAGATAGAGATGAAGCTATTGAATATTGTAAAAACATAATAAGAGATATAAATGAAAAGAACATAATTAATATATTTAATGAAGAATATAAGGATACAATGATAATTGATTATAAGAATATTTCATCTGGATATATAAAAATATCAGGAACTAACTATAGTAAAATGACATTAACACCTGCATTTTCTAAGATAATAAGTGAAAATATAGCTAAAAATCTTAATGCAAAGAAGAAAAAGAACTTTGTGGATAAAAGGAGAGAGTTATATAGATTTAAGAGAATGTCTGATGAAGAAATAAATGATATTATAAAAGTCGAACCAAGGTATGGAAATATTGTTTGTGTATGTAATAGAGTTTCTGAGGGAGAAATAATAGATTGTATAAGGAGGCCCTTGGGAGCTAGAAGTATTGAAGGAATAAGAAAAAGGACTGGTGCTGGTTTAGGTTGTTGCTATGGATCTTATTGTAGTAGGAAGATAATAAAGATATTAGCAAGTGAGTTAAATATAAAACCAACAGAAGTTGTTCAAGATAATAAGAATTCGAAGATGTGGATTAGTAGAATAAAGGAATTTGATGAAGTATAAAAGGTGAAAATAATGAAAGAAATATTTACAAGTTTGGTAAGGGTTAAAGGTAGTGATATGAACAAGGTTGTATCAGTAAAGAGTAATAAACCAGTTGATATATCATTATTCTATGAATTTTCTAAAGTATTAGCAAGATTATATGTTAGTGTTCCTATTCAAATAGGCGATACTATATGTAAGAATATATTAAATACTGGAATAGATATAATTAGCACTAAAAAAATTATTGATTAGTATTAAAAGAATAATTATTGACATTTTTGATAAAAGTATATTAATATAAAATATATAAAAGTTTATATAGAAAACCTATGAGAAGAATAGTAGTAATAATTATGAGTTAAGAGAGTTAGTGGTTGGTGGAAACTAATATCAGGTTATTATGAATCAGCCTTTGAGGGACTGTGATAAGCAGTACGGGAAACCGTTATTTATTTAAAGTGGATAATTATTTTGTAATTATCAATTAGGGTGGCAACGCGGAATTACTTCGTCCCTTTCTAGGGCGAGGCAATTCCTTTTTTTTATCTTTAGGAAATTATATTTTATTTATAGTCGTAAATAAGTATCTTAGATATAGTGTTTAAGTAAGGTTATAGTATACTACCTAAAGAATAAAAAAATAGTGCTATTACAGGAGCACAAAAACAATTTTTTTAACTTGTAATAGGCTAAACAAAATAAGAAAAAATTTAAAAATATAAATTAGATGTATAATTAGGGAGGAAAAAAATGTTAGATTTAAAATTTGTAAGAGAAAATCCAGAGATAGTAAAAAAGAATATAAAGAATAAATTCCAAGATAGTAAGCTTCCATTAGTTGATGAAGTAATTGAATTAGATGTTCAAAACAGAAAAGCAAAAACAGAAGCTGATGAATTAAGAGCAAATAGAAATAAATTATCTAAACAAATCGGTGGATTGATGAGAGAAGGAAAAAAAGATGAAGCTGAGAAGATAAAAGAACAAGTAAATGCTCAATCAAAGAGATTAGAAGAATTAGAAGTAATAGAAAATGAACTTGATGAAAAAATCAAGAAGATAATGATGACTATACCTAATATAATAGATCCAAGTGTTCCTATAGGAAAAGATGATAGTGAAAATGTAGAAATTCAGAAATATGGTGATCCTGTAGTACCTGATTTTGAAGTTCCATATCATACAGATATCATGGAGTCACTTAATGGATTAGATTTAGATAGTGCTAGAAAAGTTGCAGGAAATGGATTCTATTATTTAATGGGTAATATAGCTAGACTTCATTCGGCAGTTATATCATATGCAAGAGACTTTATGATTAATAGAGGTTTTACATATTGTATACCACCATTTATGATAAGAAGTAACGTTGTAACAGGTGTTATGAGTTTTAAAGAAATGGATGAAATGATGTATAAGATAGAAGGAGAAGATTTATATCTTATAGGAACAAGTGAACATTCAATGATTGGTAAATTCATAGATACAATATTACCAGAACAATCATTACCTCAAACTCTAACAAGTTATTCACCATGTTTCAGAAAAGAAAAAGGTGCTCATGGAATAGAAGAAAGAGGTGTTTACAGAATACATCAATTTGAAAAACAAGAGATGGTAGTTATATGTAAGCCAGAAGATAGTAAGATGTGGTTTGATAAGTTATGGCAAAATACAGTAGATTTATTCCGTTCTTTAGATATTCCAGTTAGAACATTAGAATGTTGTTCAGGAGACTTAGCAGATTTAAAGGTTAAATCAATAGACGTTGAAGCATGGTCTCCAAGACAAAAGAAATATTTCGAAGTAGGAAGTTGTTCTAACTTAGGAGATGCTCAAGCACGTAGATTAAAGATTCGTGTAAATGGTAGTGATGGAAATAAATATTTTGCTCACACTTTAAATAATACAGTTGTAGCACCACCTAGAATGTTAATTGCATTTTTAGAAAATAATTTAAATGAAGATGGTTCTGTTAATATACCAGAGGCATTACAACCATATATGGGTGGATTAAAGAAAATAGAAAAGTAATTTGAAGATTAATAGAGCTAATGCATAGATAATAAAAAATAGCTATGTATTAGCTTCTTTTTTATGTTGAATTATAGAAATAAATATGATAAATTTTATATGGGTGGTATTTGTTAGAAAACCACACCACGAAAGATTTTATTTTATAAAGAGACAGCTCATATCAGATAATTGAATGAGACTAAGGTGATAATTTATGAAAATAGGTATTATAGGAGCAGGTAAGGTAGGAGTTACTTTAGGTAAGTACTTTTCTACCAATAATTTATTAGTAACAGGTTTTTATAGTAAAAATATTAATTCAGCAAAAGATGCAGCTAGATTTACACAAACTAAGTACTTTAGTAATGTCGATGATTTAGTTAATGAGAGTGATATAATATTCATTACAACTCCAGATGGAGTTATAGAAGAAGTATGGAATAATCTAAAAGAGTTGTCTATTCAGAATAAAATAATCTGCCATTGTAGTGGTGCATTATCGTCAAAAATCTTTTCTAATTGTAACCAAGATATATTTGGTTATTCAATCCATCCAATATATGCGTTTAATGACAAGTATAATTCTTATATCAATTTAAAACAAGCAACAATTACAATAGAAGGACATCCTAGATATACACAATATTTAACTAATATGTTTAATAAAATGGGAAACAAAACTAAAGTTATATCTGCTAACAACAAGGCTATTTATCATGCAGCATCTGTTATGGCTAGCAACAATGTTATAGCATTAGCTCAAACTGCAGTAGATATGCTTGGAGAATGTGGATTTGGTAGTGAAGAAGCATTAGAAGCTTTGTATCCTTTAATGTTAAACAATATAAAGAATATTGGTGAACTTGGATTAGTTAAAAGTTTAACAGGCCCTATAGAGAGAGGGGATGTTAAGACTATAGAGAAGCATTTATCTTCATTAAATGAAGAGGATAAAATGCTGTATAAGCTATTAGCTAAAAAGTTAGTAAAAGTTGCACAAGAAAGAAATTATGATAGGGATTATAGTCAACTAATAAAAATGATTGGAGAGTAATAAAATGAAAAATACTGTATTAACATTTAGAGAAGCTAAAAAAAACAATGAGAAGATTTCAATGCTTACAGCTTATGATTATTCAACTGCAAAATTAATAGATGAGTCAGGTGTTAATTCTATATTAGTAGGAGATTCATTAGGAATGGTCTGCTTAGGTTATGAAGATACATTATCTGTTACTATGGAAGATATGATACATCATGGTAAAGCTGTTTGCAAGGGTGCTAAGAATGCGTTAGTTGTTATAGATATGCCATTTATGTCATATCAAACATCAGTATATGATGCTGTTGTAAATGCAGGAAGAATAATAAAAGAGACAGGAGCTCAAGCAGTTAAACTAGAAGGTGGAGTAGAATTTGCAGAACATATAAAAGCTATTGTAAAATGTTCTATACCAGTTGTAGCTCATATTGGTTTAACTCCTCAATCAGTAAATGCTTTTGGAGGATTCAAAGTACAAGGTAAAGATGAAGAAGCAGCTAAGAAGCTTATTGCAGATGCAAGAGCAGTAGAAGAAGCAGGAGCATTTGCAGTAGTATTAGAATGTGTTCCAGCCAAGTTAGCAGAAAGAATATCAAAAGAATTATCTATTCCTACTATAGGAATTGGAGCTGGTGCAGGATGCGATGGACAAGTACTTGTATATCAAGATATGTTAAATATGTATGGCGGATTTAAACCAAAGTTTGTTAAACATTTTGCAAATATAGGAGAAGAAATGAAGAAAGCATTCAAACAATATGATCAAGAAGTTAAAGATGTAGTTTTTCCAGAGGAACAACATACATTTAAAATAGATGATGATATATTAGAAAAATTATATTAATTTAAAATAGAGGGGAAATAAAAATGAAAGTTTTACACACAATTAAGGAAGTAAGAGAACAAGTTAATGATTGGAGAAAGCAAGGATTAACAGTTGGGTTAGTACCTACAATGGGATATTTACATGAAGGACATAAAAGTTTAATTGATAAGGCAGTAGCTAATAATGATAAAGTTGTTGTAAGTGTATTTGTAAATCCAACTCAATTTGGACCAAATGAAGATTTGGAAAGTTATCCAAGGGATATAGAAAGAGATAGTAAGCTATGTGAAGATGCAGGAGCAGCAATTATATTTAATCCAGATAAAGAAGAAATGTATTTTGATGATTTTTGTACTTATGTAAATATGGATGCTACATTAACAAAAGCATTATGTGGTAAGACAAGACCTATACATTTTAGAGGAGTTTGTACAGTTGTATCTAAGTTATTTAATATTGTTAAACCTGATAGAGCTTATTTTGGACAAAAGGATGCTCAGCAGTTAGCAGTAATTAAAAGAATGGTAAGAGATTTAAATATAGATGTAGAAGTTGTAGGATGTCCTATAATAAGAGAAGAGGATGGACTAGCTAAAAGTTCTAGAAACACATATTTAAGTACAGAAGAGAGAGCAGCAGCGACTATATTAAATAAATCATTGAAGCTAGGAAAAGAAGCATTAGAAAATGGTGAAAGAAATGCTAATAAGATAGTTGATATTATAACTAATAGTATTAATACTGAAAAGTTAGCTAAAATAGATTATGTAGAAGTTGTTGATTCTTTATCATTAGAAAATGTTGAAAAGGTAGAAGCATCTGTTTTGGTAGCAATGGCTGTATATATAGGAAAAACTAGATTAATAGATAATTTTACATTTGAATTATAAGATAAATGATGGGAGATGAAAAATATGCAAGTAACTATGTTAAAAGGTAAGATACACAGAGCAAAAGTTGTACAAGCTGAATTAGATTATGTAGGAAGTATAACTGTTGATCAAGAATTATTAGATGCAGCAGGAATATTAGAATATGAAAAAGTTCAAATAGTTGATGTTAATAATGGAAGTAGATTTGAAACATATACTATATCAGGAGAACCAGGTTCAGGCTTAATCTGTTTAAATGGTGCAGCAGCAAGATGTGTACGTGAAGGCGATAAGATCATTATAATGGCATATTGTGAAATGGATAATGAAGAAGCTAAGGATCATAAGCCTAAGGTTGTTTTTGTTGATGATAATAATAAAATTGAGAGATTATCAAGATACGAAAAGCATGGAAGATTAGAAAATCAATAATATTATGAAAAAACTTGCTCTTTAGTGTAATGCTAAAAGAGTAAGTTTTTTATACAAGGTGGGGTGTTTATAATGCTAATAGTACCAATATTATCTATTATATATTTAGTTGTTGTATACGGCTTATATGTAATAAAGTTATTTGAATTAAAGAAAAAAGGAAAAGATGTTGATTTGATAAAAAAGAACTCTTATTCAACAGGTAAGTACATAGTAAATATAGCAACAGTATTAGCTTGTTGTGCAATATTTATAATTGATATATTAAGTTTAGTAGGGGTGATGAAGGTATATATTATAAGCATCATTATTAGAATAGTTTCTTTAATGATATCAGGTGTTGGAGTGGTATTTTTCATAGGTGCAGTGAAGAATATGAAGGACAATTGGAGAGTTAAAGATGAAGCTGATAGTGATATAGAATTAGTTGTTAATGGTATGTATGCTTATACAAGAAATCCAGCTTATATGGGTATAATATTTCTTGTTATAGGATTGACAATAAATGTACCTAGTATGTGTAATATAGTATTATCTGTATTAATAATTGTATTATTGAATATAAAGATAATAACAGAAGAGAAGTCTTTAGAAGAGAGATTTGGTGAAGAATATTTAGCTTATAAGAAAAAAGTTCATAGATATATATAAAATAATAAAAAAATATGTTGACAACTTTATGAGTGTATTGGTATAATACAATTCGTAAGCTAATGGAGAGATGGTCGAGTTGGTTTAAGGCACCGGTCTTGAAAACCGGCGTACCTTCACGGGTACCTAGGGTTCGAATCCCTATCTCTCCGCCATTAGAGTTCTAACTTAATTGTTAGAACTCTTTTTTTACTTTTTAGAAAATTATATTTTGTTTGTAGTTGTGGAGGAGTATCCTAAATACCTTATAGTAATTTATATAATATTTTAATTCTAATTTTTTTTATTAAAAGTGTTGACAACTTAGTTAACCGTTGATATAATAATTTTTGTCAGCAAATGGAGAGATGGTCGAGTTGGTTTAAGGCACCGGTCTTGAAAACCGGCGTACCTTCACGGGTACCTAGGGTTCGAATCCCTATCTCTCCGCCATTTAAATAAATATTTATTTTTGTAGGGCATGGAGAATTACTCAAGTGGCTGAAGAGGCGCCCCTGCTAAGGGCGTAGGCTGGGCAACTGGCGCCCGGGTTCAAATCCCGGATTCTCCGCCAGAAATCATCTAACTTTCGTTAGGTGATTTTTTTTTCTATTTTAGAACATATATAAATGATATAATTTCTATAGATAGAGGAGGAAAAGTTAATGGGTATTAGATTTATATATGGAAGAGCAGGTAGTGGAAAGAGTACATTTTGTTTAAATGAGATAAAGAAAAAGGTAACAGAAGACAATAATAAGCTTATATATATAGTTCCTGAACAGTATACATTTCAGAGAGAAACTATGCTATTACATGTTGTAGGTGAAGCTGGATTAATAAAAAGCCAAGTTTTAAGTTTTAAGCGAATGGCACATAGAGTTTTTGAAAAGTGTGGCGGAAGAGTTAATGTAGTAATGTCTGATTCAGGAAAAAGCATGCTTATACACAAGATTCTGCAGAATACACAAGATGAGCTAAAATATTTTAATAGAATATCAAGAGAACAAGGTTTTACCAATATAATTTCAGATACCTTAACTGAAATGAAAAAATATAATATTACCCCGGAAATAATTCAAGAGAAGATTAGTGATATATCAAATGATGAACTTAAAAATAAGTTATCAGATTTACAGCTTATATATAATGAATACAATAAGAATGTGGATGAAAAAGTAATAGATACAGATGATGAATTAACATTATTAGCAAATAAACTACTTATAAGTGATATATATGATGGGGCAGAAATATGGATAGATGAGTTTACAACATTTACTCCTCAACAATTAGATATAATACAAATATTAGCTAAAAGATGTAAAAGAGTTAATATAACATTATGTATGGATGAATTAAGTAATGGAGAAAATAATGAGGTAACAGATATATTTAATGGAATAAAAAATACAGAATCAAAGATAATAGGATTAATGCAGAAATCTAATATTAACTATGATGGAAGTATAGATTTAAATGATAATAAGGATAATAGATTTGCATACAATAAGGAACTAGGACATCTTGAAAAATATTATTATACATATCCTATACAATCTTATAATGAGGATATAAGTAATATAAGGTTATACAAAGCTAGTAATACCTATGATGAAATTGAAGTTATTGCAAAGGAAATATTAAGGTTAGTAAGGGAAGAAAATTATAGATATAAAGATATATCTGTTGTATGTAGAAACATAGATAATTATGAAAAAATAACTAAGGTAGTTTTTAATGAATATAAGATACCATATTTTATAGACAAAAAGATAGATATATTGAGCAATCCATTAGTAATACTTATATTATCAGCATTTGAGATATATATAAAGAATTGGTCTTATGAAAGTGTATTTAAATATCTTAAAAGTGGATTAACAGGCATTGGGAAAGAAGATATAGATATATTAGAAAATTATATATTAGCTAATGGTATAAAGGGATATAGATGGACTAAAGAAATTGTAATTGAAGAGGAAGATGAGAAAGAAGATATAGTTAATCCTCAAGAAATTATGCAAAAGGTTAGAGAACCATTAATGAAATTTCATAATAAAATATTAAAAAATAGTTCTGTGAGAGAAATATGTGTAGCAATATATGAATTTTTATTAGATATTGATATATTTAACAGAATAAATGAATGGATAGATAGGTTTGATAAGATAGGCCTTCAAGATAAGGTTACAGAGTATACTCAAGTACCATCTATAGTATTAGAGATATTAGATCAAGCAGTAGAAGTAATAGGAGAGGAACAGATAGGTGCAAAAGAATTTTATAAGATATTAACAGCAGGATTTAATAGTAAGGAGATAGGTGTTATACCTGTAGCTCTAGATCAAGTTAATATTGGAGATATTGCTAGAATAAAAGGGAGAGAAGTAAAAGCATTATTTATAATAGGTGTAAATGATGGTATACTTCCAGCTGCAAATAAAGAAGAAGGTATTTTAACAGATAAGGATAGAGAGGAATTAATAGAAATAGGGATTGAATTATCATCTACTACCAAGTTAAAAGCTTTTGAAGAGCAGTTTATGGTATATACAGCAATAAATTTAGCAAGTGATTTTCTTATGATAAGTTATCCTATGGCTGATTTTGAAGGAAAGTCATTGAGACCATCTATAGTAATTCAGAGAATTAAGAGATTATTTCCAAAGTTACAAGAAGAGAGTTCTATATATAACTTGAGGGAAGAAAATGATAAATATTATAAGATATCAGCACCAATACCAACGTTTAATGAATTGATATTAGCAATAAGAAGAAATTATGAAAATGAAAATGTAGAGGAGTATTGGAATGATGTTTATAATTGGTTTGAGGAAGATAATGAATTTAAGGATAAGGCAAGGGATATACTAAAGGGCTTAAATTATAATAACCTAGGAGATGTAGTATCAAGAGAAAAGCTTAAAAGTTTATATAGTACAGAATCAGGTAGATTAATGTTTAGTGTATCAAGGTTAGAAAAATATTCACAGTGTCCATTTTCATATTTTATTCAATACGGATTAAAGGCTAAAGATAGAAAGATATATGAATTTTCTGCACCTGATTTAGGATCATTTATGCATGGGGTATTAGAAGAATTCACAGATTATGTTATAGAGAAAAATATGTCATGGTCAGAGTTAGATTCTAAGAAATGTAGAGATATAGTGAATAAGTTAATAGATGATAAGTTAAAGGAAGATGAAAATTTTATACTTAATAGTAGCAATAAGTATAAATATTTTACTAGTAGATTTAAGAGAATTATATCTAAATCAGTGTCTGTTATATCTGAACAGATGAAAAGTGGTGAATTTGAAGTCTTTAGCAATGAATTTGTATTTGGTACTAATTCTTCAGGTGCACCTATAAAGTTAGTGTTACCATCACAAGAAGAAGTTTATTTAACTGGAAGAATAGATAGAATAGATAAGTTAAAATTAGGAGAAGATACCTATATAAGAATTATAGATTACAAGTCTGGTGCGAAGAAGTTTGATCTTAATGAATTATATTATGGTCTTCAGATGCAACTGTTAGTATATTTAGATGCTATATTGAAGAATTCAGAGTATATACTAAAGACCAAGGCATTACCAGGAGCCATATTATATTTTAGAATAGATGATCCTATGATAAAGAGTAAGAGTCAATTAGAAGATGATGAAATAAAGAAACAAGTATTAGAAAAGTTAAAGATGAATGGATTGATTTTAAAAGATGCAGAATTAGTAAAAGCTATGGATAATAATATATCAACATATTCACTTATAATTCCAGCTGGGTTTAAAAAAGATGGAGATTTCTCATCAAGTAGTTCAGTAGTTACAGAAGAACAATTTGATATATTAAGGAGATATGTAAATCAAAAAATGATAGAATTGTGTGAAGATATGTTAAGTGGAAAACTAAGAATTGAACCATGTAAAATTCAAGATAATGCATATTGTAGTTATTGTGATTATTCTTCTATATGTCAGTTTGACGTTGGAATAAAAAATAATAAATATAAAATTATACCGACGAAGACTAGTGATGATTTATGGAATAAGATGAGAAAAAAAGTAGATGGAGGTGAAGAAGATGGGAACAACTAAAT
This sequence comes from Clostridium sp. MSJ-8, assembly GCF_018918325.1. Lineage (GTDB taxonomy): Bacteria > Bacillota > Clostridia > Clostridiales > Clostridiaceae > Clostridium. The sequence goes on from NZ_JAHLQH010000010.1 coordinate 12,199, forward strand.
GGACAGAAGAACAAAAGCAAGCTATAGAAACAAGAAGATGTAACTTATTAGTTTCAGCTGCTGCTGGTTCAGGAAAAACTGCTGTTTTAGTAGAGAGAATAATTCAAATAATTACATCAAAAGATAATCCTGTTGATATAGATAAGTTATTAGTAGTAACCTTCACTAGTGCTGCAGCTGCTGAAATGAGAGAAAGAATAGCTATGGCTATTACTAATGAATTAGAAAAAGATCCATCTTCAAAGAATCTTCAGAGGCAGTTAACTCTATTAAGTAGAGCAAATATAACAACAATGCATTCTTTTTGTTTAGATGTTATAAAAAATAACTTTCATGTTATAGAACTTGACCCTGCTTTTAGAATATTAGATGAAACAGAAGGAGTACTTATAAAGAATGAAGTGCTAGAAGAACTGTTTGAAGATAAGTATGAAGAGGGAAATCAAGAATTCCTTAATTTGGTTGAAGCATATAGTAATTCAAAAGATGATGAAAAATTAAGAGAAATAGTACTTAATCTATATAGATTTTCTATGAGTGGTCCATGGCCTGAAAAATGGCTTAAAGAAAAAAGTGAAGAATTTAATATAGAGAAGTTAGAAGAACTAGATAATAGTAGTTGGATGAATGTGCTAAAGGAAAGTATATATATAGAATTACAAGGATTAATAGAGTTAAATAGAACTGCTATAGAACTATGTAGCAGTACAGAAGGATTAGAACCGTATTTAGATGCTTTTAATGATGATAAAAGTATATTAGCGGATATAGAGAGTGCATTAAATAAAGATATTAATAGTTTATATAATAGTATATATGATATATCATTTTCAAAGTTAAAAGTAGTAAGAAAAAATAAAGTATCTGATGTTAATATTCAAGATAAAGTAAAAGCAATAAGAGATTCTATTAAGAAAAAGATTAAGAAGTTTCAAGAAGATATATTTGCAAATTCTCCTGACGATATGCTTATAGCCATAAAAAACAGCTATCCTTTTATGAAAGAATTATGTGATATTGTAATAGAGTTTAAAGAAAGATTTGATAATGCAAAAAAAGAAAGAAGTACTTTAGATTTTAATGATTTAGAGCATTTATGCTTAAAGATATTATCTAATGAAGAAATAGGGGTAGCTGCAAGTTATAGAGAATATTTTGACGAGGTATTAGTTGATGAATATCAAGATTCTAATAATGTTCAAGAGGCAATTATAGATTTAGTTTCGAGAAAAAAATTTGATAACCCTAATGTATTTATGGTTGGTGATGTAAAACAGAGCATATATAGATTTAGACAAGCAAAACCAGAATTATTCTTAGAAAAATATAATACTTATAATGATATAGAAGGCAAGAATAGAAAGATTCAGTTATACAAAAATTTCAGAAGTAGATTAGAAGTTGTAAATGGGGTTAATTATATATTTAAAGAATTAATGTCTAAGACAGTTGGGGAATTAGAATATACAGAGGATGAAGCGCTTAATCTAGGAGCAAGTTATCCAGAAGTAGATGATGATAATACTATACTAGGTGGAGAAATAGAACTTCATATATTAGATAAAACTAATGAATTAGAAGATGAAAAGGAAGAAGAAGAAATAAATTCTATAAACTTAGAAGCAAGAATAGTTGCTAATAGGATAAAAGAATTAGTATCAGGAAAAGATGGAAAGGTATATAAGGTTTTAGACAAAAATACTGGCAAGTATAGAAAGGTTACTTACAAAGATATAGTTATTTTATTAAGAGCAACAAAGAATTGGTCAGAGATATTTCTAGATGAGATTGGTGCCGAAGGGATTCCAATATATGCAGATACAGGTACAGGATATTTTGAATCCATAGAGATAAGAACAATTATAGCATTATTAAAGATAATTGATAATCCTATGCAAGATATACCTATGATAGCTGTTTTAAGGTCACCTATTGTAGGATTATCTAGTGAAGAATTAGCTAATATTAGATTAGTAAATAAAGATAATTATTATTATGATAATATAAAGTTAATAAGTGATAGTGAAGATTCAGATGAAGCATTATCATATAAATGTAGAGAATTCTTGTCAAAACTAAATAAATGGAGAGAAAAAGCATTATATACACCTATAGATGAATTTATATGGTATGTGTATGATGAAACTGCGTATTATGGATATGTAGGGGCTATGCCTAATGGAGTGTTAAGGCAAGCTAACTTACGAATATTATTCCAAAGAGCAAAACAATATGAAGAAACTAGCTTCAAAGGGTTATTTAATTTCATAAATTTCATAGATAAACTTAGAAGATCTTCTGGAGATATGGGAAGTGCTAAGATATTAGGAGAAAATGAAGATGTTGTAAGGATTATGAGTATTCATAAAAGTAAAGGACTAGAGTTTCCTGTGGTATTCTTATGTGGAAGCGGAAAACAGTTTAATTTAATGGATTTAAATAGTAATATTCTATATCATGATGAATTAGGCTTAGGACCTGATTATGTGGATATTGATAAAAGGTTTAGTTTATCCACAATTGCAAAGGAAGCAATTAAACAGAAGATTAAATTAGAGACTTTATCTGAGGAAATGAGAATATTATATGTTGCCTTTACTAGAGCAAAGGAAAAATTAATAATAACAGGGGCGACTAAATCTGTGGATAAGTTAGCTAGTAATTGTTGCTTATCAGCATCATTTAGTAACAATAATATACTTCCATCAGAAGTTATTAAAGCTAAAAGTTATCTAGAGTGGATATGTCTAGCCCTTTGTAAACACAAGGATGGAGAAGTATTAAGAGATATTGCGAGTATTCAAGATGTAGTAACAATAGGAGACAATTCTAAGTGGAATATAAAGTTGTGGAAAAGTACAGATTTACTTGTGGATAACTCTGAGGAAAATGTGGATAACCTTAATAATAGTGTGGATATTTTGGATAAAACTGTGGATAAAAACAAGGAAATCTGTGCAAAACTTGGATATGTGTATAAGTATGAAGATGTAACTAAAATGAAAAGTAATTTTTCGGTTTCAGATTTAAAGAAAAAAGATTATGAAGAAGAGGAATTAAATTCAACAGAGTTATATAGAACTAATATAGAGCTTAAACCTAGATTTTTACAAGAAGAAAGAGGATTGTCTAACTCAGAAATAGGTACTGCTATGCACTTTGTAATGCAAAGTTTAGATTTATGTAAAGTTAATAATAGAGAAGAAATTGAAGAACAATTAAAAAGTTTTCTTAAGCTAGAACTAATAAGTGAAGAAGAATATAAAGCTATAGCTGTGGATAAGTTAATAAAATATTTTGAATCTAATTTAGGAACAAGAGTTTTAGAAGCATATAAAAGAGGAAACAAAGTTTTTAGAGAATTACCTTTTTATACTGAGATAAATGTTAGGAATGTAGATGAATCATTAAGTAATGATGTATCAGAAGAAAAGGTAAGACTTCAAGGAGTTATAGATTGTTTCTTCCAAGATGTAGATGATAAAATAGTTCTACTTGATTATAAAACTGATTATATACCTAAAGGTGGTTTAAATGAATTTGTAGATAAATATAGAGTTCAATTAAAATACTACAAAGAAGCTTTAGAGAAGATAACAGAATGTGATGTAACAGAATGTTATTTGTATTCTTTCTATATAAATAAAGAGATATTAGTGGAAATATAAAATGAAAGGAGAGCAAATTGGCTCTCCTTTTATTTTATAAATATGGTTTACAAATAAATTCTTCTATTTTTGTATCGAAAATACTACTAGCGTGAGAAGGTTTTAGAATTAATGCAGTATCTGCACCATGTGAAGAACCTCCTATAACAATAACTGGCTCCATATAAGGAATTAATCCTGAATCAACTGCCATAGTAGCTATTTCTACACATACTTTTGTACCTTGACCAAACATTCTTAAAGTTTGTGCAATTATTTCAACAGGTGATACTCCTCCAAACTTGGCAGAAATACCTCTTTCTGCACCACTTAAAACATGAGTTGTAGTTAATACTTTTATGCCTCTATCTTCTAGTTCTTTTCTTGTGTCCTTTGGCATGTCATTTTTACCTGCTTCTGGAAAACCATAACTATGAGTAACACACACTATATTAAGATCATCTATGTCTGTAAAATAATTCATAGTGAATCCTGTACTAGAAGCAACTACTATATTTTTGATTCCTCTTTGTCTAGCAGTAGTAAGTGCTAGTTCGATAGTTTCTTCAGTATTTTCTTTACCTGGCTTAGCAAATTTCATAATAAAACCTCCTATAACATAAAATAGTATATATCTATATTATAAGAAAAATGTAAAATATACAAATTATTTAATAATTACTTTAGTGTGTTCTGGAATATTTTCATATAACCATTTTGAATCACTTACAGATAATCTAATACAACCATGAGAAGATGGGGTACCTAATGTATAGTCTAATATTTGTGATTTATCTTCATTAAAAGGTAATGAATGAAAAAGGTAGTTTCCAGAAAATTGAACCCAATACTTTGCTCCTTGTTGGTATTTAGTAGAGAAAAACCAATCGCCTCTCTGATCAATAGTATATACTCCAGTTGGAGTATCAGAGCCACTTAATCCACTAGAACAAGAGAACTCTTTTACAATATTCCAATTGTTCATAGAGCCCTCATATATATAGGTTTTTTGTTTATTTAAATCTACATATATAAGATAATTAGTAGTACTAGAAAGATAAAGTTTGTTTATATTAGATACAGATATATTATTTATAGGTGAAGTTGCAGAAGCTGTAACTTGCGATGAAGATACTTCTTGAAGATAATCTGCACGAGCTTCTATTATGTTTGATTTTTGATTAAGTATATCAGTATCATAAGGAAATATATCTGTTATACTATTAATAACTTCTAGAGCCTTAGTATAATAATTATCTAAGCATAAGTTTGAAACAGTTTCCATAGTGTTGTTTTTTATTATATTTCTACAAAATGTTAGATACTTATATGAAGCAGAATAATTATGATCACTAGAACATACTTTAGCAAAGTAAGTATAGGCTGTTTTATAATCTTTTGAATTGTAGTAAGATAAACCTTCCTCAAAAGGATTAGAACAGTTAAATTTATTAAGCAATTTATTTGTTCTACTAGAAGAAAAATTATAGCGATTTAATTCATTAATAAAGTTAATAAGGACATTATAATCTATAGAGTTATTCTCTATATTAGATTCTAAGTCATCTATAGTAGAATTGAAATAAGTATTCAAGTTGCTTCTTAGAAATATTGCTTTAAATAAATTATTATTGCAATTATTAATAATAGTAGAACTAGCAACAATATAATCCTTATTATTAAATGCTTCTTTAAATTTAGATAACATTTTGTAATAAGAGATATAAGATAAAGTTAAGTATAAAAAAAATATTGAACATATACATAATATATATTTTCTTTTCTTCATAAAAAGCCTCCACCAAAATAAATACAACTATTAGTATTGACTAAAATTATAAGTTTTAATCATATAAATATTGGAATATTAAAAAAAATAGATTATCATAGAGATATGAATGTTTTAGGAGGGATTTATGAAAAGGGATAATATTTTTATAAAATTAAAGAATTCTTTTTATAATGTAGATAAAATTGCAGAATATAGTGCTGAAGGTGCTGGCAAATCTGTAGTTTTTTCATTATTAGTTAGTGGGCTAATAGGTATTATAGCAGCAATAATTATTACATTTTCAATTAATTATGCAATAAATTTGTTTGATGAAAAATTTAAAGAAGATAATTATCAGTTTACTATATCTAATGGAGAGTTGAGTTTAAATACAGATTCACCGAAGTCAATTGAAAGTTCAGGAACAAAAATATATATAGATGATAATATATCAATTGATGACATTGATAAGATAAAAAAGATTATTGTTAATCAGGATGAATATTATTTAATATTAAAAGATGGTGTAATATCTAGTGCAAATCCCATGCTTGGCAATGGAAGTGAATAATCAATAAAGTATTCAGATGTGATACCAAATAGTACAAAAGAAATAAATAATGATAGTGTAATATCCTTTTTAGATAATATAAGAGGAGTTGCACTTACAATAGTATTTATTGTAGTTATATTTATTTCTATTATTAAATATTTGTTCAAGAGTTTAATTATTGGCGTAGTTATATATATAATTTCATTAATAATGAAATCTAATATTAAATTTGAACAAGCTTTTTCATTAACAATATATACATTAATATTACCAAGTTTTATGTCGTTAGTACTTACATTGATACTTCCTGTTTATAACATAGAAGCTGTATGTACAATATTAGCTATATTGTTTGGAATATATATTTTAAATAACATTCAAAAGAATAAAATTGATGAAATAGTATAAAGTAGAGAAACACAGGGTTATTTATAAATGATTCTGTGTTTTTAACTCTAAATGGCTAAATAAAATCTAGAGAGTTATAATCATATTGACAATTTATATCTAATCATTTGATAAAATTGATTAAAAAAGGAGATGCTTTTATAAAAATCAAGAGTAGTTAGTTAAAAATAAATTATTAAAATTTACGTTGAATGCAAAACTAACTTCCGTTTTAGCTAAATTATTGTGTTTGCAAGGGTAAAGTCAGTTTTTTAGATTGTTTTTATAGCTAAAATATTTGAAATAAGTTATAATTTTTATAAGA
>NZ_JAHLQH010000039.1 GCF_018918325.1 Clostridium sp. MSJ-8
TATCGCTGTTTCATGCGAAACTACGATCTTATGCGGTATTAATCTCCCTTTCGAGAGGCTATTCCCCACTATGAGGTAGGTTGCCCACGTGTTACTCACCCGTCCGCCGCTAATCCACTTCCGAAGAAGCTTCATCGCTCGACTTGCATGTGTTAGGCACGCCGCCAGCGTTCGTCCTGAGCCAGGATCAAACTCTCAATAAAAAGTTTAATCATCAATAGCTCTTAAAACTTACTCATAAAGAATTGCTGGTTCTTAATTTATTATTCTGTTCAATTTTCAAAGACCAATTTTTCTTCGTCACCCTCAAGCGACTTCTTTATCTTATCACTTGATTCAGCATCTGTCAACAACTTTTTTAAAACTTTTTTTGTTTTCTTGTTGTTATTTGTCTGCCTCAGCGACGTGTCTTATAATAACACATATTCATAACATGTGTTATATACGTTTGTTCATTACGATCATTTATGTTCTTATTCCTTTAATTTTCTTTATTTTACTCATTATTTCTCCAAATGATACACTCCGACATGTTTACTTTCACTTTAAACACTTATTAATTTGAAATTTTCAAATTCAGCATTTATGCTCACATAATTTTTATATTTTTCTACAATTTCAAATTTAATATACTTTCTTAAAAGAGTAAAAAAAAAGTTAGCATAAAAAATATTGTAGTGTTTAAGCTTTAATAAGTTTACAACATTTAGCTAACTTAATTTTTTGTATATTATAAATTTCTATGATTTTATCTTATAATATGTTATATGATCTCTCCATTTTCCATTAATGAACAAATACTTCTTATTTATACCTAATTCCTCAAATCCGCATCCCTTAAGCACACCTTTAGAGCGCTCATTATCAACTAACGCTGATGCTTCAAGTCTATGTAAACCTAATTCATTAAAAGCATATTCAGTAATCCTATTCACTACTTCTTTCATATACCCTTTACCTTGGCATCCCTTATCTATAGAATATCCTATTATCCCACTTTTAAATATTCCATATACTATATTAGAAATTTTTACTTTACCTATCAATTTATTTTCTTTAAATATACCACAATCAACTGTAGTACCACTTAAATACTGTCTGTAACTCTCTTGAAGTATCCTATTTTGGACTTCTACAGTATAAAATGATTTATCTCTTTTAGGTTCATACTCTTCTAGGTGTTCTTTATTATCTATATAATATTGTAATAACTGTTCTGAATCTTCAGGTGTTAGTACTCTAATCATTAAATTGTTTGAATATATAGTACTATAATCATTTCTTAAACTATCTTGATACTCGCATCTATTAATCCCCATAATTAATTCATTAAAAAATTCACCTTGATTATATATATTATTGGATAATATTCCTTCCAAATTAAATCCCAGATTCAAAAATGATGATGTTGGGATATTCTCATGTATATATATATTTACTTTTTCTACTTTTAAGTTCTTAAATAATCCTTGCAAGATTACTCTTAGAGATGCTTCTAACAATTCTAATTCTTCTCGTCTATAAAATTTTAATCTTATACTATATTTCTTTGCATTATCTTCTATCTCTATTAAATCAAATCTACCAATTATTATTTTATTTCTATCTCTAATTATATACTCATTATCATTATTTGAATTACACCCAACAGTTACCCCTAAGTTATCCATATTATTTTTCACCTACATCTTAAAATATTATCTTACTATACCTAATATATCTTTTATAACTTCTCCCGCAATTATCATACCAGCTACTGGTGGAACAAAAGATATACTTCCCGGCACTTGTCTCTTCTTTATGATACTCTTATTAGGATCAGTATTACAAGTTGTTTTAGGTTTTTCCTGTGTAGGTTTTTGAGGAACTTCTTCCGAATATAGAACTTTTAAACTCTTAACACCTCTTTTTCTCAATTCATGTCTCATAACTTTAGCTAATGGACATATTTTTGTATCATATATATCTGCAATTTTAAACATTGTAGGATCTAATTTATTTCCTGTTCCCATTGAAGAAATTAATTTTATTCCTTTTAGTTCACAATATTCCGCTAATGCAATTTTCGCTGAAACTGTGTCTATTGCATCAACTACATAATCTACATCTTCCGGAATTACTTCAGGAATATTATCTTTTAATATAAATGTTTTATGAGTTGTAACATTACATTTACTATTTATAGATAGAATTCTCTCCTTCATTACGTCTACCTTTATTCTTCCAATAGTGCTCTCTGTTGCATGAACTTGCCTATTTAAATTAGATATATCTACAGTATCATCATCAACAATTATTATATTTCCTACTCCTGCCCTTGTAAGTGCTTCAACAACAAAACTGCCTACTCCACCTACTCCAAACACCATAACTTTACTATTACTTAATTTATCTAATCCATCTTCTCCAACAATTAATCCTGTTCTAATAAATGCTTCATTCATACTAAACTCTCCTTAATGTTTATTATTAGCTATCGTATTCCATTTTTAACTGAACCTATATTAGCAAATTGAATAGGTACTGTCAACTTTATCTTATTTTATTGTAATCACATTAAAACGTACTTATACTCTTATTTATTCATTTATTTTATCTACTATATTTGATAACTTATAGAATATTTTTATAGCTAAATTTTACTTTACATATTTTATTGTAAAATATATTTGATGAATACTATTATTTTTTTTGGTAAAATATTAGTATAAAAAATTTTTTAAAGGAGTTACAGTATGAAATTAGGTATTATCGCTGCTATGAGCGAAGAATTAGATTTATTATTACAAGACATGCAATTAACAAATAAGCAAAATATTGCTAACATAACATTTAATGAAGGTACTCTTTTTGGTAAAGATGTTGTTGCAGTTGTTTGTGGTATAGGAAAAGTTAATGCTGCTATATGCACTCAAATTTTAATAACATCTTTTGATGTTGATAAAGTAATAAATGTTGGAGTTGCTGGAGGCGTGAAGAAAGATATATATCCAGGAGATATTGTTGTTAGTGATTCATTAGTAGAACATGATATGGATTGTTCTGTTTTTGGTGATGCTATAGGACAGATTCCAAGAATGGATACATTTGATTTCAAGGCAGATACATCTCTTATTTCTTTAGCAAAAGATGCCTGCTCAAAACTAGAAAATGTAAAATCATACATAGGTAGAATTGTATCTGGTGATCAATTTATTGCAAGTCCAGAAAAGGTTCAATATTTAGAAAAACAATTTAATGCTTCTGCATGTGAAATGGAAGGAGCAAGTATAGCACATGTATGCTACTCTAATAATGTTCCTTTTGTTATAATAAGAGCTATTTCTGATAATGCAAATAATGGAGCTCATATGGATTTTGAAAAATTCACACCTATAGCAGTAAAGAACTCAACAGCTATTATAAAAGAAATGGTTTCTAATATGTAATAAATATTACTTATACACAGTAAGCAAAAAGAATCCACAGTTTTAATAAAGATACTTGTGGATTCTTTTTTACTATTGTGTATAACTTTTTTATATTTAGAAATTATGTCGTTTATAAAAATATATAATATTGGTACTTTTCCGTAGATTTAAAATTTATATAATTTCCTATAGAATAAAAAAATCAGAAGAGCTTAACACTCTTCTGATTCATACATAGTATACTATTCTTCACTTAACTTATGAATAAATAATCCACTTCTAAGCTTTGGTTCAAACCAAGTAGATTTTGGTGGCATAACTTCCCCTATATCAGCAACTTTCATAATATCACTTACTTCAGTTGGATACATAGAGAATGCTAATTTCATATCACTGTTAACTCTTCTCTCAAGTTCGCCTATTCCTCTTATTCCACCAATAAAGTCTATTCTATCTGAAGTTCTAACATCTTCTATTCCTAGTATAGGTGTTAATACATTATTTTGTAGTATAGCAACATCTAAACTATCTATAGGATCTTCAGCATTGTAAATGCCATCTTTAGCCTTTAATAGATACCACTTATTATCAACATACATTCCAAATGTATGCTTTTCAGCTGGCTTTACAGCCGCATCTTTTTCTGTAACTTCAAATTTTTCTTGAAGCTTTTGAATTAATTCTTCTACAGACAATCCATTTAAATCTTTAACAACTCTGTTATAATCCATTACCATTAAATCATTATCTGGGAATGCAACTGCTAAGAAGTAATTAAATTCTTCTTCTCCTGTATAATTAGGATTTTCTGCTCTTCTCTTCAATCCAACCTTTACAGCAGAAGCTGATCTGTGATGTCCATCAGCTATATAGAAGCTCTTAACTTCTTTAAATAATTCTATTATTTCATCTATTATTATTGGATTATCTATAACCCATACTATATGTCTTATTCCATCTTCAGCCTTAAAGTCATAAACAGGCTTTCTCTTATCGTAATTACCTTCTGTCCAAGCTCTTATAATTTGAGTTGCAACTTCATGCTCTTTGTATGTCAAGAATATAGGACCTGTGTTAGCATCACAATAATCAACATGATTGATTCTATCTTGTTCCTTATCAGCTCTAGTAAATTCATGTTTTTTGATATTATTATTTATATAATCATCAATTGAAGCACAGAATACTAATCCTGTTTGACTTCTACCATTCATTATTTGTCTGTATATATATAAACAAGGTTCTTCATCATGAATATATTCACCCTCATCAATCATTCTATCCAAATTTTCTCTAGCTTTTTCATAAACCTTCTTATCATGGACATCAATTGATGGATCTAAATCTACTTCAGCTCTATCTACATGTAAAAATGAATGTGGGTTGCCTTTAACCATTTCTCTAGCTTCTTCTGAATTCATTACATCATATGGAAGTGCTGCTATTTGTGACGCAAGTTCTTTAACTGGTCTATATCCCTTAAATGCTTTTACTGTTACCATATTTAAGGTTCCTCCTAATTATAGATTAAAGAATTCTTTTATTGTAGATACTACTTCTTCACCAATTCTTGTTTGAGCTTCATTAGTTGCTGCTCCAATATGTGGAGTAACACTTACTCTTGGATGGTTTACTAATTCAGTGTTCTTAGTTGGTTCTTCTTCAAATACATCTAAACCAGCTCCTGCTACTTTACCACTATTTAATGCATCTAATAATGCTGCTTCTTCTACTACTTTTCCTCTAGCACAGTCTACTAAGAATACTCCATCTTTCATCATATCGAATTGAGCTTTTCCTAATAATGAACCTTGCTTCTTATCATATGGAACATGTAAAGATATGAAATCTGAAACTTTTAATAAGTCATTTAATTCTAAGAATTCATAGTTTAATCCTTCTTGTTTACCAAATAAATCAGTATAAACTACTTTCATTCCTAAAGCTTCTGCTTTAGTTGCTAATGAACGACCTATTCTTCCCATTCCTATAATACCTAATGTTTTTCCTGCTATTTCAGTACCTTGGTATTTCTTCTTATTCCATTCACCATTTCTCATTGTAACATTTGCAATTGCTATATATCTAGCTAATGCAAACATATGTCCTAAAGCTAATTCAGCAACTGAATTAGAACTAGCATTTGGTGTGTTCTTAACAGTTATTCCTTGAGCATTTGCTGCTGGTATATCTATATTATCAACACCTACTCCTGCTCTAATAACTAATTTTAATTTACTACCTGCTGCTTTTTCACTTACATCAGCTGTTACTTTTGTAGCAGATCTAACTATTAATACATCATAGTCTCTTACTGCCTCTCCTAAATCTGCTTGATCAACATGATCTGTTACTACTTCAGCACCTGCATTCTTTAATGCTTCTACTGCTGATGCTTCTAATCCATCGTTAGCTAAAACTTTTATCATTTTACGATTCCTCCCCCAATTTTGTAAGTTTGCTTATATATGCCATATTATATGACATATCCCCAAAAATTTTATTATTATACTTAGTTGATAAAAAACAACTTATCATTAATTTTACTACTTTTTACCTTTGAGTACAATTATTTTAATAATATTTTTGCGCTATTAATAAATTTATTATTCAAAATACAATACAGACTCAGTTTCTCTGCAGTATTTTACACACATACATTGTGCCAACTTCCTAGGACATTTATAGCATAAGCAACCGGTGTCCTTGCCATCACATTCACCCTTCTTCATCTCTGGACAATCAGCGCAATTAACTCCATTCCCTGCTGCCATCAATCTACATCTCCTTTTTTTGATATTCCATTATATATTATCAAAAAAGGAATGCAATTGAAAGCATTCCCTTATTATTAAATTATATCAATATATCCTTCTTCTTAAATACTATATGCCCAATAGTGTAAGATAATACTATTGTAATTATCATAACAATTATACTTGTACTAGTTGTTATATTAGCATTCTGATATTGATAGCACAAATCACCTTTTAATAAAGATACCGGATTACCATATGTTATAAATACATAATGTGCTATACTTGCAACCTTACTTGACATACTCATAACCATTGTAAATGCTACTGTACTTACAACAGATATAGCCATAGTTATCATACTACTCTTGAATAAACATGAAATTAAGAATATGAATGCACAACAAGCTACTATAAATAACATTTGTAATCCAAAACTTTCTAGCAATAACTTTCCATAAGATATATAATGACCAGTTCCACTAATTTGTTCTATACTTTTTGATCCATTTTCTATAACTTCTTTAAACTTTACACCTGTTAACACTCTCATTTTATTTGCATCAAATCCATATATAAGTCCTAAAACACCATATGCTAATCCTTCTAGCACTCCAATTAATCCAATTGTTGTAGTTGTTATAGCAATAAACTTAGAGAATAGAACCTTACCTCTAGATATAGGTTGAACTAATAAAAATTTTAATGTAGGTGGAGTACATTCTCCTGAAACTATATCACTCATAAACACAGCTATTCCACATACTAGTATCAATGTTCCTAATAAGCTCATAAAAAATAATAAATAATTTGTTCCATTCATTTCCCATGATTCAACTGGTTCTATATCGTTATCTAAATAATAATTAAGATTATCTATTTCTTCTTGAATATCAGCTTTATCTTCTTCACTTGTAGCCTCTTCTAATGCTAATTTATTTGCCTCTACCTGACTCTTATAAGATTCTCTCCAATCTTCTTTTGTTTGCCCCTTTGCTTTTAATGCTTCATAATTCTTCAATTCATCTTTATAATATTGTAATTCATTTTCTGCAACTTTTTTATCAGTTTCACTATCACTTGATGATATTTCTTCTTCATACATATTAATCATGCTCTTGCAATCTTCAATTTTATAGTCTAGAGATTGATATCTTTTTTGATCATCTGATTGTAATTTAAAAATATACCCCATACCTACTACTAGTAGTACAAAAAGTCCAACTACAATCCAAGTTTTAGCTCTTCTAAATATCTTAATATATTCATTCTTTATTAATGTAAGCATTTATCTAGTTCCTCCTTCTACTAATTCCATATATCTTTGCTCTAATCCTTTTCTGTTTTTGTAGAACTCTTCAAGATATACTTTATTGTCCAATAATTCTTTTATTATTTCTGTTATCTTATTTGATTTAATTATCACATGAATTTCTCCTTCTGCTATCTTAACAGATGTTACTTGAGGACATTTCTTTAACACTTCAACAGCATTATCTATATTACTTGCTACAATTAATGTATAACTATCTAGATCTGTTGCCATAGTATGTTCATGTATATCTTCTACTGATTTAATAACTCCATTATTAATAAATGCCACCCTATCACATAAATTCTGAACTTCACTTAAAATGTGTGATGATATAAATACACTCATCTTTCTATCTTTTGCTGCTTTTTTAACTATTTCTCTAAAATCCATTATTCCTGAAGGATCTAACCCATTAGTTGGTTCATCTAATATAAGTAACTTAGGATTACCTATTAATGCTGCAGCAAGCCCTAATCTCTGTTTCATTCCAAGAGAATATTTACTTACCTTATCATTAATTCTATCTTTCAAGCCTACTAATTCAATTAACTTTTCCACTTCTTCTTTTGGTACTTTTCTTATTCTAGCTATCTGCATCAAATTTTCTCTTCCTGAAAGATATTTATATAATTCAGGATTTTCTACCACTGCTCCTACATCGTGCAAAGCTTTTTCCTTATTCTTTATAACACTATTTCCACATATGACTATATCCCCTGTAGTAGGTGCTATAAGACCAACTAACATTCTTATTGTTGTTGTTTTACCTGCGCCATTAGGTCCCAAGAAACCAAATATTTCTCCTTCCTTTATGTTAAAACTTATATCTTTTATTACTTCTCTTTTACCAAAGACCTTTTTGATCCCCTTTACTTGTAATACGTCCATAATACGCCTCCACTCTCTCTTAATATCTTTATCATAATAATAATTTCTTAACTTAAAACTCAACTTCACCTTAAAATTTTCTTAACAAAAATTAAGATGCATAAACACTTTGTTTAAGATACTTACCCACAGATTTGACTCCTATATAATAAAAAAAGCTGAGTCATTACTCTATATCAAGTAAAACTCAACTTCTCTATAATATCACATAAAATTCTGAAATATAATTAATGCTATTATCCCAGGTACTCCTAATATTCCTGCAATCAATGCAGTCACTACATTAATCCCTATAGATATTCCAAAATAAATTCCTACCATATTCACTAAATATAATAATACAACACCAACTATTCCATTAAAGATAAGCTTCAAAGGAAGTTTTAATATCTTAAGTAAAAAATATAACACCACTATACCAATTATACCTATAACCAATAGCTCTAGTTGTGGATTCTGTTGTATCTTATGAATTATATCCTCCAAATTCTCTCAATCCTCTCTATCTCTCTAACTTCATACATTTATCTAAAATATATTCTCGTGACACTTCAATTCCTTCTTTCTTCGCTAATGCCAATAGATATTCATATCTCTTCCTAGCAACAGCTTCTGAATATATTGCCACTTCTATTAAATTGGTGTCTTGAACATTATCAAAAAGACTCCTTGCATTCTCTAATTCCTTTATTGTATCGTTAATATCCTTCAATAACTTATCTTGTTTTTTATTTATATTTACCTTATTTATTACATATTTTATACTTATCTTATCCATAATATGTGTTCCTCCAAATATTTTGGGCTATATACTATATTTTATCCATATATTGTCTGTAATATACTAAGGTATCTATATTATTTACAAGATTTTATTAATTATATATATTTATATTTCCTTTCTTCCTTCTAATGCTTTTGAAAGAGTAACTTCGTCCGCATATTCCAAGTCTCCTCCAACAGGTATTCCTGCAGCTATTCTAGTAACTTTAACCTCTAAAGGTTTAAGAATTTTTGATATATACATTGCTGTGGCTTCTCCTTCTACATTTGGATTTGTTGCTAGTATTACTTCTTTTACATCATCTGTCATTCTAGATACTAATTCTCTTATTCTTATATCTTGAGGGCCTCTACCTTGCATTGGTGATAAATTGCCATGAAGAACATGATATAATCCATTAAATTCTTTTATTTTCTCTATAGTCATTATATCTTTAGGTTGTTCAACTACACATATCACACTTTTATCTCTATTAGGATTTCCACATATAGCACAAGGATCACTATCTGTAAAGTTTCCACACACAGAACAATACTTTATTGTACCTCTAGCTTTAACTAACGCATCTGCAAATTCTTTAACTTCATCTTCTGGAAGATTAAGTACATGTAGAGCTAACCTTTGAGCAGTTTTCTGCCCTATACTTGGTAACTTTGCAAATTCTTCTATTAACTTCTCTATAGCAACTGGATAAAACTCCATTATAATCTCACTTTCCTCTCTTAAATCACAGGTTTCAAAACTTATTTTAAATTTTCTACTTCAATATAACTATTTTCAGGTCTCTTCTAATCAAAATAATTTAATCTCTCTAAAAATTAACACTTATGTTTATAAATTTTTTATACTTCCCTTGTGCATTAATAAAGGCATACAGAAAGATAAGCAAAACTCTCTGTATGCCTTTAAAAACATTACTTAGAATAATCCTGGAATGTTTAATCCACCTGTTAACTTACCCATTTTGCTAGATGTTTCTTCATCAACTTTTCTTAATGCTTCATTTACAGCACTAAGTACTAAGTCTTCTAACATCTCAACATCATCTGGATCAACAACTTCTGGCTTAATACTAATTCCTAAAATTTCTTTCTTTCCATTGATCTTAACTGAAACAGCTCCACCACCTGCTGCAGCTTCAAATTCTGCTGTTTCCATTTCTTTTTGCATATCTTCCATTTGCTTTTGCATCTTTTGAGCTTGCTTCATTAAGTTATTCATATTTCCGCCGCCAAATCCGCCGCCTGGAAATCCACCTCTTGCCATATACATATCCTCCTTACACGATAATATATTATTATAAAATAGTATCCTAAATTATACAATACTATATTGCTATTGTTCATTATAACATAATTTCTATCATTGTCTGTATCAAAGTCTTATTCATCTATAAATTCAACCAAACTTGGATCTATATTTTCTGTAATTAATTCTTCAATAGATTCTTGTGGCATATCATCTGTTTCAACTACATATCGTACTCGTACAGCTTCACCTAATCTTTCTGAAAAAATCTCATTAACTATAGTAGTATTATCTGCTTTCTCTAATCTTTCCTTATTAAATGCATAATCCTTGGTAAATAGTACTGTAATTATTCCCTTTGAACATTCAACAGGTTTACCACATATCATTGATGCATATATAAGCATATTACGCCTTGCTTTTATTGTTTCTAATATATCTTTCCATGCTCTCTGTACATCAGTTAATGTGCTTTTTGCCTCTTCATTCTTAGGTATATTACCATTTATCCTATTAACTTGTTTATTGTTATCAGGATTCTTATGTACAACATTCTTAGGTGATTGACTGCTTATTTGTGCTTTGTTACTAGTTATAACTTGAACTTTACCACTCTTAATGGTTTCTTCTAGCTTATTAATTCTTGTTAATATAACTTCATTAGATGTATCATATTCTATCTTGCACATTTTAACAACTGCTAACTCTAAATATAACCTTGCTTCCTTACTAAGTTTAGCATTGTTTTCTCCTTCTTGTAGAATTCTTATGTCTCTCATAATTTCTTCTACTCTTATTCTAGCCCCTTGCTCTTTTATAAACTCGATATTCTCTAGAGACATATCTAATACTTCTTCCGGATTATTAGTTACTTTTATCATAAGCAAATTTCTAAAATGTGCTATTAAATCTTTTATAAATATATATATATCCTTACCAGCTAAAACTATGTCTTCTATTACTAGCATCGCCTTCTCTATATCACGTTCAATAATAGCTGAAGTTATCTTAAATAAACTATCGTTAGTAACCAATCCCAACATACTTATTACATTGTCATATTCTATCTTGCCATCTCCCATAGCTATTGCTTGATCTAATATACTAAGAGCATCTCTCATAGCCCCATCAGATGTTCTTGCAATTAAATCTAAACTTTTGTCATCTGCTAGAACACCTTTTGTATCTACAATATTCCTAAGAGAGCTTGTTATTATGTCTTTAGTAATTCTCTTGAAATCAAATCTCTGACATCTAGATAATATTGTAATTGGAAGTTTATGTGGATCTGTAGTTGCTAATATAAATATAACATTAGCAGGTGGCTCTTCTAATGTCTTCAAGAAGGCATTAACAGCTCCTATAGATAGCATATGAACCTCATCCATTATATAAACTTTATAACGTGCTTCTTGTGGCGGATACTTAGAATCCTCTATAATATCTCTTATCTTATCCACACCATTGTTAGATGCAGCATCTAATTCTGTAACATCTATTGCCAATCCTTCATCAATCTTCTTGCACATCTCACATTCATTACATGGTTCTCCATCTTGCAAATTGAGACAATTAAGCGCCTTTGCCATAACCTTCGCTGTGGAAGTCTTACCAGTTCCTCTAGTACCACAGAATAAATATGCATGCGCAATAGTATCATTCTGTATCTGATTCTTCAGAGTGGTGGTTATATGTGATTGTCCTACTACTTCTTTAAAATTCTTAGGTCTCCATTCCCTATATAATGCTCTATATGCCATAAATAATCACTCACCTCTCTCCATTAATACAATTAAAATCATCTAAACTTTATTATACACTAATAAAGTTTATGATAAAATAGATAAGTGTCTGAAAAATAAGAAATTAATTATATATAAATATATAGAAAGGTATGGTGATCTCGTGTTCTCATTAATAGTTGCTATAGCTGAAAATAACGTAATAGGTAAAGATAATAAACTAATATGGAATATTCCTGAAGACCTAAAAAGATTCAAAGAAATAACAACAGGCAAAAGTATAATTATGGGGAGAAAAACATTTGAATCTCTGCCAAGAATCCTACCTAATAGACACCATATAGTAATAACTCGAAATACCAATTATGTATGTAACAATTCTAATGTTACTATCATAAATAACATAGATAAACTACTCAAAGAGTACTTAAACTCAGAAGAAGAAGTAATTATTATAGGTGGTGCTCATATATATAAATTATTATTACCTTATTGTAAAAAAATATACTTAACTAAAATCTATAATTCTTATGATGGAGATACTTTTTTTGATATAGATTTTTCTAAATGGACACCTTATTATACTTCCGAAAAATTATTAAGCACAAAAAATAATGTCTATTATCAATTCATAGACTATAAAATAGATTAATTTAACTATCATAACTTAATCAAGTATAGTCCTTATTTCTGTATTCTAAAATACTAATATTTTTATATTAATAAAAATATTAGTATTTTAGAACTAGAAATATCTATATATTTAATCATATATAAATTTATTTATTTTCTTTGCAGTTGTTTCTTTATCAAAGTTTAACATATAACCTTTATCTGTATACTCATTCCACCAATCTCCATCATTAGGAAACCTATTTTCTTTTATATTCTTATCAGAAATAGACAAAAGTATTTTCCCTATATCTAATATATCAGAATAACTAAGATTAGTTTCTACATATGGTAGAATATCCGAAATAAAATTATTAATTTCTAATATATTAAGTGTATTTACTTTTTGAGCTATAGTTTTAAATACCTCTCTTTGTCTTTTAGTTCTCATAAAATCATCACCTTCAGTATATCTTATTCTACAATATGCCACAGCTTGTGTTCCTGTTAAATGTTGATATCCTGATTCTTTTATATGGGAGTCTTGCGATTTATTAATACTATTTATAGAATCTATATAACATTGAATGTATTTTTTTTCTTCCTCATTAACATCAATATCTATTCCTCCAAGTTTATCAATAAGCTTTGGTAATCCCTCTAGATTAACTTTTACGTAATCAACTATAGATAAATTATAATTTTCATTTATAGTTTTTAATGTTAAACTAGCTCCTCCTATAGTCATACTCCAGTTTATTTTCCCTTCTCCATAATTAGGAATATAAACTAGCGAATCTCTCATAATAGACGATAACTTTATACTCTGAGATTCTTTATTTATAGTTAATATCATTATACAATCAGATAAACCAATATTATCAACTCCTAAAAGAGCTATATTTATTACACTTCCTTCCTCATTAACTTGCTCTTTATTATTAGCTAATACACTACTAGAATCTATTTCTATTTTATTCATCTTATCATACAGATAATAACTATATCCTACAAATACCCCAAACAGTATTATTAATATTGATATAACCAATATTATGACTACTATTATTCTCCTTTTTAATCTTACCAATTATTCTCCTTATAGAAACTCCCACTAATATTATATTGGTAAGATTTGTAAATATTCTATTTCTTTGTAAACTTCTTCGCAAAATCTCTACAAACAAAATATAATTCCCTAAATAGGACAAAAAAGAAACTTCATAGCATTGTATGAAGTTTCTTTTTTGTCCTATTTTATCATCCTATAAAGAGACTTTATAAAATTATGATAACTAAATTCATTAAATTAAACCGTGCACCTCAACTCGATGATAATCAATACACGTTACCTATACAGTTAGCTCAAGCCAGATTGATCCACGTCACACGAAAG
The DNA here is from genome assembly GCF_018918325.1 of Clostridium sp. MSJ-8. Lineage (GTDB taxonomy): Bacteria > Bacillota > Clostridia > Clostridiales > Clostridiaceae > Clostridium. The sequence continues at coordinate 14,152 of NZ_JAHLQH010000039.1, forward strand.
TGACCACTTATCGCTGCTTCCTTCCAGACCTGACGAGGTTCATGGGTTCCGTTGCGTGGGACCTGACTATCAACACCACTTATATAGGGACAGACTGCACAGATTAAAACCTCCTCAAGGAATTCAATCTTGCTATAGCGGATTGCAAGTTACAAGGCACCGCTAACTCCCCATCTAGCACGGCAATGGTAAAGAGAAGAGGCATCGAACCTCTCATAACTATATTAGTTATGCTTCCCAGCAATATACTTATTACTTAAAGGCTCTTCACATCAAGTACTTATTCAATATATAAGTTACTAAATTATAATATCATAACCAAGTTAATTCATCAAGGAAAATAATATTATTTTTTATTTTAACTTATTTCTTTTATGTATAAAAAAATTATTAAGTATGTCACTACATCTTTCATCATACTCCCATATAACTTCTATAAATGAACCTAATCTTCTATTATCTGCAAGATTAATTACAGATCCACAACATCCCATATCTTGATTAAATGTTCCTATATGTAATTTAGATATCCTACTTTGAAGTATAGCTCCCATACACATCATACATGGTTCTAAAGTTACATACATATCACACCCTGATAATCTCCAACTTCCAAGTTTATCACAAGCTTCTTTAATAGCAATAATCTCTGCATGCATAGTTACATCTTGTGTTTCTTCTCTTTTATTATACCCACTAGCAATTATCTCATTATCCTTAACAATAATTGCACCTATAGGTACTTCTCCTTTTCTATAAGCTTTTTCTGCTTCAATTAATGCATATCTTAAAAAATCCATTTAGCATATCTCCACTTCTTTAACATGTTTTATAGGAAGTATACCTTTAAAGCCTTTAAAAATCATACTTCTAATTATGAAATTTATATATTGCTTAAACATCAATAAAAGGACTGTACTCTAAACAGTCCTTTTATTAAATTAAGTATATATTCTTACTTTTTTTATACGATTCTTTTCTACTTCTTCTACAACAAACTTAATGTTATCTATAACAACTTCCTCATGCTCTTCTGGTATTCTTCCAAGTTCTTCTATAATAAGTCCCCCAACAGAATCTAATTCTTCAGATTCCATATTGACACCTATAAGATCACTTATATCATCAAGTTTTGCACTACCATCTACTATATATTCGTCTTCTTTAACTACCTTAATCATTTCATTATGTTCGTCATATTCATCTTCTATGTCACCAACTATTTCTTCGATTAAATCTTCAATAGTTATTATTCCTACTGTTCCACCATATTCATCTAAAACTATTGCCATATGGTTACGAGTTTTTTTCATCTCATTTAGGACTTCTTTTATTTTCTTAAATTCAAATGTATAAAAAGGTTCTCTGGCATAATCTAAAACATTAAATTGTAGATTATTTTTTTCTTGTACAATTAAGTCCTTAACATTCAAAACTCCAACTATGTTATCTATTGTATCATCATATATAGGAATTCTAGAAAATTGTTCTTTTCTTATAATTTCTAATATTTCCTTATAAGAACTATCCTTATTTATAGCTACAATATCAACTCTTTGAATCATAACATCTTTTACTTGAGCATCTACGAAGTCAAAAACATTGAAAATCATCTCTTTTTCAACATCTTCAAGAACTCCTTCTTCTTCACTAACACCTACCATTGTTTTTAATTCCTCTTGTGTTATAAATGGTTCAGATGCTTTTGGATCGCCTCCAAAAAGTTTTATAAATACAGAAGATACTCCTGTAAACACTGCTATTAATGGTTTTAAAACAACAACTACTATACTTATTGGTTTCGCTACCTTAAGTGAAATCTTTTCTGAATTTTGCTTTGCTAGAGACTTTGGAGTTATCTCTCCAAATATTAAAACAAGCACTGTCATTACTCCTGTTGCTATTGCTACTCCACTGCCTGCGCCAAATAATCCAGTCGCTATTGTTGTTGCTATTGCAGAAGATGCTATATTAACTATGTTATTTCCTATTAATACTGCTCCTAAAAGCTTATTAGGATCATCAACTAATTTCTGAAGTCCTTTTGCTCCTTTGACACCTTCTTCAACTAAATGTCTTGTTCTAATCTTACTGATTGACATCAATGCTGTTTCTGACATTGAAAAAAATCCTGATAACAACAACAATACAATCAATAAAATAATTTCCCACGTATAACTAGGGTCCAACTAAAATCACTCTCCCGATTTTTAAAATTTTATATTTTTAAAATTAATTATACCATATGTTTATTATTTTTTATATATTATTAAGGAATATTTTTCTATTTATATTTTTTAGAACCATACTAACAATAAATGTACCTTGTTCAATTAAAATATATTTTATTACATACAAAAAAAGTTGCAACGCATTGATAAAATACAAGGTTTGCAACTCTTCATGGTGTTCCCGAGGTGATTCGAACACCCGGCCTACCGCTTAGGAGGCGGTCGCTCTATCCAACTGAGCTACGGAAACATAATATATTTGTAAACTTACACATTTGATTTTATTATACTTATCTTTTATTGTCAACTTTCATATGACTTGATCAGCGGTAAAGATTAAATTTATTTATATTGAATAAATTTCTCATAATCTCGCCTTTAAATTGTCTGAAAATTTTGAAAATTTATCTTTGCTTGTTTTTTAAAAAACGATAAACTAGAGC
>NZ_JAHLQH010000021.1 GCF_018918325.1 Clostridium sp. MSJ-8
CATAAAAATAAATATCAAAAAAAGGTAATTTCAGTTACCTAGCTTTGCTATCGGCTTTTTTAGAAAAAATTTAAAAAGTTATCCACAGATTGGGATATTTCTATTATGAAATATCCTCAATTATTTAAGTAATTTCCTAATTACAGTTATATGTCGTTTTGTTTGGCAATTTCTTATAGATAACGTTATATATGGATGCAGTTGGACACAAACTAAGATCATGTTAAGTAATAAAATTGAAGGTGTTTTAACAATTATTTTTTTGGTTGGTATATATACATCAATTAATTTATTAGTATATAAATTAATAACAAAAAAATATAAATTAACAAATATTTATTTATTAATTCCAATAGGCACTATGATTTTCGGAATTGTTAGAGGGTGCTTTCTTATGTGCAGATAAATATAATATGAGGTGATAAGATGAAAAAAAGTAGTTGGGTTAGATATGGATTTTATATTTTTTATTTAAATTATTTTATTGCGTCAATATGGGCAAATGGCAATAATATAAAAAATTTTATTGATAAATGTTATTCTTATTATGACATATTAAAAGTTATAATTTTTTTAAGTATATGTATATTAATTAATTTTGTAATATATAGGCTTGTAACAATTAGATATGAGCTTTCAAAAAAAGATTATATAATACCAATATGTATTATGTTGTTTGGTTTATTTGTAGGAATTTCAATAGGAACATTAAGGTATATGGAAAGCAATAATTATCTAGATATCATAAAATAATAAGGGGACAATTTTATAATATTATCATAATTTTACTACAAATCTCATACTTTTTAGGGATGGGATTTATTTTTTTGTATAAAAAAAGGCATCGCACTATTTTTTTAGTGCGACAGCCCCTTTTTTAAATTATTTCATTCCGTTTTCGTATTGTTCTACCATTCTCTTAACCATTTCTCCACCAACACTTCCGCATTGTTTTGAAGATAAGTTTCCGTTATAGTCTGTAAAAGGAACTCCCATTTCTCCAGCAACTTCATTTTTGAATTTTGCTAATCCGTTTTTTGCTTCTGGTACTAAATGTTGTGATGACATAATACATTCCTCCTCGAATACGTTTAAAACGTTTGAAATTTTTTTGTAAGTACATTTCTCTTACTTACACTTATATTTTGTCACAAAACAAAAAATATAAACTGATATATTAAAGGAATGTGAGGAATAATATTCCTGTATTAATACAATTGAGATTTATCAGGCATAATTAATGCTGATACAAAATAAATAATTAAGCCAGAACCATAAGCTAGTATTAGTATTAATGCTACTATTCTTACAATAGTAACATCACAATTAAGATATTCAGCTAATCCTGCACATACTCCACATATTTTCCCTTGTGATTTATTTTTATATAATTTTTTTTCCATCATAATAATCAACTCCTATGTTAATATATCTATATTATAATAGGTAATGTAAATATAAAAAATATGATTAATGTAATATTTTTAAAAAATTAAGGAAATCCTAAGAAATGAAATAATTATGCTTAGGAGGTGATATGTATGGCAAAGGCAGGAATGAGAAGACCAGATGTTAATGAACCTCATGGAACCGAGAGTAATCATAAATGTCATTATCATAAAGAAGAAATTCATGTGCCAGAGATTCAAGGTAAAGCGAAAACTGGCAATAAGAAAGCAAAACCAATGTAATAAAATTAAGGGCGTTAAGTGAAATAACAATCACTATAACGCCTATGTAATTTTTTGTTCTTTCATTTTTTATCCTAATATGTATATAATTATAGGTAATAAGAAAGGATGCGATAAATATGAAACTAATAGATATAGAACAATTAACAGAAAGTAAATTCTTAAATTCGTATAAATTAAGGTTAATAAATAAAAAAGGTAATCCAAAAGATTATTACATAGCAAGCAGAAGAAAAAAAGAAGAATTAACATGTGTTACTAAAGATCATACTAGATGTGATGGGGTTATGATTGTTCCTATAACAAAGGATGGAGAAGTAGTTGTTTTAAGACAATATAGGCCGGCTATAAATGATTATCTATATGAATTGCCAGCGGGAATAATCGACAAAGGTGAAACAATAGAAGAGGCTGCTAAAAGAGAATTATTTGAAGAAACTGGCCTAAAAGCAATAGATTATGAATTGTATTTAAAGCCTAGCTATACCTCAGTTGGTCTTACTGATGAAACAACAGCAGTAGTTAAAATGACAGTTGAAGGAGAATTAAGTACAGATAATACTGAAGACGATGAGGATATTGAAGTTTTTAAACTTAAATTAAGTGAAACTAAAGAGTTTGTGAAAACACATAATATTTCCATAAAAGCTGCATTAATGCTATTATCATTGTAAGAAAAACAGTATATAATGAGGGTAATTGAAAAAATATGAGTGTATTTGTATAAAAAACAGTTGTATTCTGTTTGAGAACATGATATTATATATGCATGGGTTAACAAACAGTTTGCACATATTAATTTTGGGGTGATAAAATGAAATTTCAAAGTACTAGAGGAGCAGAAAAAGGAGTAGCATCAGCAGAAGCTATTATAAAAGGAATTGCTAAAGATGGAGGATTATTTGTACCAGAATCTTTTCCGGAATTGTATTCTAAGGTAAAGGATAATATGGATCTTTCATATGAAGATTTAGCATTTAAGGTAATAAGTGAGTATTTTACAGACATTGATAAAGATGAATTGATGTCAGCAATTAATGATGCATACAACAATCGTTTCTCAGTAGATGTAAAAAAAGGATTCTTAGAGTTATACCATGGACCTACATGTGCATTTAAGGATGCTGCATTATTATTCTTACCACAGATTATGAAGAGAGCTAAGAAAGCATTAAATGTAAAAGAAGACGTAGTTATATTGACAGCTACATCAGGGGATACAGGAAAAGCTGCCTTAGAAGGTTTCAAAAATGTAGATGGATTTAAAGTGGTTGTATATTATCCACAAAATGGTGTAAGTCCAATTCAAGAGAGACAAATGGCTACTACAGAAGGCAACAATGTAAAAGTATTTAGTATCAAGGGTAACTTTGATAATGCACAAACAGGTGTAAAAGAAATATTTGCAGATAATGAATTTAAAGAATTATTAGAAAAAGATAATTACATATTATCTTCAGCTAATTCTATCAATATAGGTAGACTAGTTCCTCAAATTGTTTATTACTTCTATGGATATTTCCAATTAGTAAAACAAGGGGAAATAAAAGAAGGCGAAGAGATAAATGTAGTAGTACCAACAGGTAACTTTGGTAATATTTTAGCTTCTTACTATGCTAAGAGAATGGGTTTACCTGTAGCTAAGTTCATCTGTGCATCAAATGAAAATAAAGTTTTAACTGATTTCTTCAATAGTTTTGAATATGATAAGAGAAGAGAATTATTCTTAACAGAATCTCCATCAATGGATATTTTAGTATCATCAAACTTAGAGAGACTATTATATGAAGGAAGCGGAAGAAACGGAGAAGAAGTAGCAGAATTAATGAATGCACTTAATACAAAGGGTGTATATAAGGTATCTCCAAAGATAAAAGAATTCTTAAAGGACTTCTATGGAAATTACGCAAATCAAGAAGAAGTTAACGATGCAATAAACAATATGTATTCTAAAGAGGGCTATTTAATAGATACACATACTGCAGTTGCAAAAGTAGTATATGATAAATATGTAAAAGAGACTGGAGATAATAAGAAGGTGCTAATTGCATCAACTGCTAGCCCATATAAATTCCCAAGAAGTATTTGTAAGGCTTTAAATATAGATGTGGATGGAATATCAGACTTCGAAGTAGTTAAAAAATTAAACGAAGTAACTAAGATAGAAATTCCTGAAAATCTAAAAGATTTAGATAAGAAGCCAGTATTACATAATGAAGTTTGGGATAAAGACCAAATGAGAGATGCATTATTATCGTATTTAAAATAAGGGGGAAGAATATGATAAGAGTAAAAGTTCCAGCTACTTCAGCAAATATGGGACCAGGTTTTGACTGCATGGGGATAGCTGTTGGAATATACAATACATTTGGTTTTAGAGAAATAGAATCCGGTCTAGTTTTTAACGGAGTAAACGAAGAATTTTGTAACGAAGATAATATAATTTATCAATCGATGATGGTTTGTTTCAATAAAGCTAACTATACTGTAAGGGGTTTAGAAATTAATATATTAGAACAAAATATTCCTATATCTAGAGGATTGGGAAGCAGTTCAAGTTGTATAGTTGGTGGATTGTTTGGGGCAAATGAAATAATGGGCAGACCATTTTCGAAAGATGAATTATTTGAAATGGCTGTAATGATAGAAGGACATCCAGATAATGTAGCACCAGCTGTGTTGGGCGGTATGGTTGTTGCAATAAAAGAAGGAGAATCATATTATTATGACCAAGTAAAAATCAAAGAAGATATTAAATTTGTGCCAATAATACCTAACTTTAGATTATCAACAAAAGAAGCTAGAGAGGTATTGCCAAAAGAGATATCTATAAAAGATGGGGTTTATAATGTTGGAAGAGCTGCGCTTATGGTTACAGCGCTGTCTAACGGTAATTTAGATCTTTTAAAATATGCATGTAAGGATTCTTTCCACGAACAATATAGAGGAAAACTTATAAAGTGTTTTGATGAAGTAAAGGATGAAGCATATAATCTTGGGGCAATAGCATCATTCTTAAGTGGAGCAGGACCAACTATTATGGCATTAATAAAAGATGATAATGATGGCTTTGTACAAGGAATGAAAGAATTTTTAAAAGAAAAAGAGCTATCTTGGGATATTCACAAGCTAGCTATAGACCAAGTAGGGGCAATAGTAGAAGGTGAATAGATCTATGGGTGGAAGTTTTTATTTAGTAGATAAAAGTGTTTTGCCAGATGTATATGAAAAAGTTGTAAATGCGAAAAAGTTATTAAAAGAAGGAAAAGTAAAAGACATAACAGAAGCGGCAAAAGTTGTAGGTATTAGTAGAAGTGTATATTATAAATACAAAGATTATGTATTTGAATTCTCTGAGAGTTCACAAGGGAGAAAGGCTACATTTAATATAAGTATAATAGATGAAAAAGGGGTATTATCTAATATAATTAATTATGTGTCTAATTCAGGGGGAAACATTATAACAATACATCAAGGAATACCATTAAACGGTTATGCTTTTATTACATTAACTATAGATATGAGTTTAGTTGAAATTGATATTAAAACTCTACTAGATGGGATAGAAAAAATAAATAGAGTTGAAAAAGCTGAATTTATAGCTATGGAATAAATAAGTTGATTTCATATAAGATAAAGAATATATAGGCGCAGTTTCATGATTGTTTTAATTCGGAAACTGTGCTTTTTTTATTCTTTAGGAAATTATATTTTGTTTTATAAAACTACATAAAAAAATAGAAAAAGTGTATAATATATGTTAGTTGGATGTGATAAAAAATACTTTTAGAAGGGAAGTGTACTTGAATGAATTGTGGAATAATAGACATAGGTTCTAACACTATGAGATTAGCAGTATATAGATGTGAGGATGGCAAGGTTTTATCGCTTATAAATAAAAAAGAAATGGTAGGGCTTGCTGGATACATTGTGGATAATAAATTATCTAAAGAAGGAATAGAGAGAGCATGTACTACACTAAATAATTTTAAAGACATAATAGATAGCGTTAATATAGATATGTTACAACCTATTGCAACTGCATCATTAAGAAACATAGCAAATACAGACGAAGCATTGTATATTATAAAAGAAAAAACAGGTTTTGATATAGAAGTTTTATCAGGAGCAGAAGAAGGAATATGTGATTTTGTAGGTGCAACTCATGATCAGGATATTAATGATGGCTTGTTAGTAGATATAGGTGGTGGAAGTACAGAGATTGTTATATTTCATGGAAAGGATATTGAGAAGGTATTTAGTATGCCTATAGGGTCACTAAACTTTTATTCAAAGTATGTGTCTAAGCTTATTCCTAAGTCTAAAGCAAGAGAAGAAATGAAAGCTAAAGTAATATCAGAACTTAATAAAATAGAAGGTATTCAAGGTAAAAGTTTCAAGAATATGTGTGGCGTAGGCGGAAGTATTAGGGCAGCCCTTAAACTAAACAATGCAGTTTTTACAAAACTTGATAGTACAGAGATTGATGTTAATAATATAAATAAATTACTATATAGATTTAGGAGAGGTACTAAAGATAACCTAGAAGTAATATTGAAGATATGCCCTGATAGAATACATACAATAATTCCAGGTATGATAATCATAGATACAATATGCAAGTACTTTGATATAGAAACTATTCATGTAAGTAATTGTGGAGTTAGGGAAGGATATTTATATAGACATATACTAGATAAATAGATAAACTTAAAATCAAAACAACACATTGGTAATTAAAATATAATAAGATTAGTGTAAGTAACCGGTATATTACAGTTATAATTAAAGGCTATTATGAATGATATATAACAATTGGTTATGAAACTAATGCTTATTATATTTTTTTATTTTTTCTGACTAATCATATCCATAAAAACCTATGTTTTCAAAAAATTCAACAATCAATTGGTTTATAATATTAATTTTTTGTATTTTCAGACTAAAATATGAAAAAAATTTTTGTAAAATGAGCATTGACAGTAATATTATGGTATAGTAAAATAAGTTAAAAGAAAAGTCGATTTAGTGTGTTAAAGTGATAAAGAACTAAATTGGTAAAGTGAGGTAGTGAATAAATGGTTAAAAAGTATTTGATCCCAGAAGGAACAAGAGATTTAATATTAAAAGATTGTAACTTAAAGAAAAAGCTACAAAAAGATATAGAGGGGATATTTGAGAAATGGGGATATGATGAAATAGTTACTCCTACTATAGAATTTTATCAAACATTTAATTCTGGATTTCAGAAACTAAAGGAAGAAGATGTTTATAAATTTTTTGATGCAAAAGGTAGAATTTTAGTATTAAGACCAGATATGACTATACCAATAGCAAGAGTAGTTGCTACAAAGCTTAAAGAAGTTGAAGCACCTATAAGATTAAGATACTGTGCTGATGTATTTAGAGTGCATCAGAGCCTTGGTGGAAAAAAGAATGAATATACTGATTGTGGAATAGAGCTTATTGGATTAGACGCGGAAAAGTCAGATTTAGAAATATTAGTTACTGCACTTGAGACTATGCAATTACTTAAAAATACTAATTCAAAATTAGAATTAGGTAATATAAACTTTTTCAATTCAGCAGTAAAAGATTTGGATTTAGATGATGATGAAAGACAAGAATTAGCGGAATTAATAGATAGAAAAGCATCAAAAGAACTAGAAGACTTTTTAAATAAATATGATATAGATGATAATTATAAAGAATTCTTAAAAGAATTACCATGGTTATTTGGTGGTAGAGAAGCTATTGAAAGAGCAAAGGGTTTTGCAATAAATTCAGAACTTATGGAAAATATAAAATATTTAGAAGTTTTAGCTGATGAGTTAGAAGAGTTAGGATATGGAGAACAAATTAGCTTTGATTTAGGAATGGTTCCAAGACTTGATTATTATACAGGAATTATATTTAAAGGTTATGCAGATGGAGCAGGTGCTACTATATTAAGTGGTGGTAGATATGATCATTTAATGAAGACATTTGGTAATGATATGCCAGCTATAGGTTTCTCTGTGAATTTAGATATGATGATGAATGCTATGGAAAATGAAGAACAAGAAAAAATAGAAAAGATTAAAGTATATTATGGTAAGCAAGATGAAATATCAGTAATAAAAAAAGCAATGTATCTTAGAAAAGAAGGCAAGATAGTTGAACTATGTCCTGTTGATGGAATGGAAACAATTGAAGTAGAGAAGGATGTGAAATAGATGAGTATAAGTATAGCATTAACTAAAGGAAGATTAGAAAAGGAAACTGTTAAGTTATTAGATAAGGCTGATTATGGGACTGAAGAGCTTAAAGACAAAGGAAGAAAATTAGTTTTTAATGATACAAAAAAAGACATAAAATATTTTCTAGTTAAAGCGGCAGATTCTATAACATATGTAGAACATGGTGTGGCCGATATAGGTGTTGTAGGAAAGGACACTTTATTAGAAGGAGATAATAATTATTATGAAGTTTTAGATCTTGGAATAGGAAAATGTAGATTTATAGTTGCTTCATTACCAGAAAAGAATATATTTAAAAAAGTAGGACACATAAAAATAGGAACTAAATATCCAACGGTTGCAAAAAATTATTTTAAAGAAAAAGGTATGGATGTTGAAATAATTAAAATAGAAGGTTCGGTAGAACTTGCCCCTATACTAGGATTATGTGATGCTATAGTAGATATAATGGAAACAGGAACAACTTTAAAAGAAAATGGACTTGTTGTATTTGATACTATATGTGAAATAAGTGCTAGAGTAATAGTTAATAAGGCAAGTTGTAAAATGAAAAAAGATGAAGTGTGGGATTTTATAGAAAATCTTAGAAGAGTTATAGGACTTAGTGATGGCAATTTAGGCGATGAAATAAAAGAAGAAATAAAAGAAGAAGAAGCACTAATGAAGGACATCGAAGAACAAAATGTTGAAGCAGAAAGTAATCAAGCACAAGAAGATGTAGCTTCACAAGAAAATGAAGAAGAAGAAGTAGAGGAAGTTACATTATTTGAAGATGAAGTTAAAAAAGAAAAAAGAACTAATCCATTACTACAAGTGGAAGAAGTATTAAAACAACTTCAAGAAATAAGAAATGAAAATAAAGAGGTGAAATAAATGTTTTTAAAAGAATTTGATTTACAACAAAGAGGTTGGCAAGCATTAATAGATGAATTAAAAGCTAGAGAGGAAGAAGTAGATCCTAGTATAATGGTTACTGTTTCTGAGGTTATAAATAAAGTAGCTAAAGAAGGAGATAAGGCATTAATAGAATATACAGAAAAATTTGATAAAGTACATTTAGATAAAATGAAAGCAACAGAAGAAGAGATAAATAAATGCTTTGAAGTAGTTGAAGATGAATTCATAGCTAATATGAAAGAAGCTAAGGAAAATATTGAATATTATCATAATGCTCAAAAATCTAGAGGATTTATATTAAATAAGGAAAGAGGAGTATTTCTAGGACAAAGAGTATTACCTTTAGATTCTGTTGGAGTATATGTTCCAGGTGGTACAGCAGCATATCCAAGTTCGGTACTTATGAATATAATTCCAGCAAAGGTCGCAGGTGTTAAAAAGATAGTTATGGTTACACCACCAGGAAAAGATGGAGGAATAAATCCATATATAGGAGTAGCAGCAAAAATAGCTGGTGTTGATGAAATATATAAAGTAGGAGGAGCTCAAGCAGTAGCAGCATTAGCTTATGGAACTGAAACTATACCAAAGGTTGATAAAATTGTAGGACCTGGAAATATATTCGTAGCAACAGCAAAGAGATTAGTATTTGGAAAAGTTGATATAGATATGATAGCTGGACCAAGTGAAATACTAGTAGTAGCAGATGAAAGTGCTAATCCAAGATATATTGCAGCTGATTTAATGTCTCAAGCTGAACATGATAAATTAGCATCAGCTATATTAGTAACTACATCTGAAAAATTATATAAAGATGTAGAAGTAGAACTTGCAAAACAAATAGAAACACTTGAAAGAAAAGATATAATAAAAGAATCTTTAATCAATAATGGGAAAGTAATATTGTGTAAGAGTATTGACGAATGTATAGAAGTATCGAATAATGTTGCTCCAGAACATTTAGAGTTGGCAATTGAAAACCCTATGGAAGCATTAGGAAAAGTAAGACATGCAGGATCTGTTTTCTTAGGTCATAATACACCAGAACCAGTAGGAGATTACTTTGGAGGAACTAATCACGTTTTACCTACAAGTGGTACAGCTAGATTCTTCTCAGCATTATCAGTAGATAATTTCATCAAGAAGTCTTCATTCTTGTATTATTCAGAAGAAGCTATTCAAGCTGATGGTGAAAAGATTATAAATATAGCTAATAAAGAAGGATTAACTGCTCATGCAAATTCTGTAAGAGTGAGGTTAGAATAATGAGAGAAGCAAGTTTAGAAAGAAATACTAATGAAACACAGATAAAATTAAAAATTAATTTAGACGGAAGTGGAAAAACAAATATTTCTACTGGAGTTGGATTCTTTGATCATATGCTTAACTTATTTGCATTTCATGGAAACATGGATTTAGACGTGCAAGCAAAAGGGGATTTAGAGGTATGTGATCATCATATGGTTGAAGATGTGGGAATAGCATTAGGAAAGTGTTTTTTAGAAGCGTTAGGAGATAAAAGAGGAATTAGAAGGTATGGTAATTTCTTTTTGCCAATGGATGAAACATTAGCACATGTAGCATTAGATATAAGTGGTAGAAGCTTCTTACATTTTGATTGTGATTTTAAGAGAGAAAGTATAGGAACTTTTTCAACAGAAATGGTAGTAGAATTTTTTAGAGCATTTGCATTTAATAGTGGCATAACTCTTCATGCTAGAGTTTTATATGGAGAAAATGATCATCATAAAGCAGAAGCATTGTTTAAAGCATTAGGAAGAGCATTAAGAGAAGCAAAAGATGTAGATAAGGATAATATGGTATTACCATCTACAAAAGGAATGTTATAAATAGAACAAAATAATTCATTGTAATTTCTTATATAAAAATAAGAAATTACAATGAATTATAAGTTTGAGTAATAATAGAAAGGGGAAATATCTGTGGTAGTAATTATAGATTATGGCATGGGTAATTTAAAAAGTGTTTATAATGCACTAAAGAAAATTGATTGTGAGTGCAAGATTTCATCAGATATAAATGATATAAAGGCAGCAGATGGACTTATATTACCTGGTGTGGGAGCTTTTCCAGATTGTATGGATAATCTAAAGAAATCTAATCTAATAGATGTAATAGTTGAAGAAGCAAGTAATGGAAAACCTCTTTTAGGTATATGTTTAGGAATGCAAGTACTTTTCGAAAAAGGATATGAAGGGGAAGAAAGAGAAGGACTTAAATTACTAAAAGGAAGTATAAGAAGAATGGAGGATCCTAAAGTTAAGATACCACATATAGGATGGAACAATTTAGAGAAAAATAGAGAAGATGAATTGTTAAAGGGACTTCCAGACAATACTTTTGTTTATTATGTTCATTCATATAGAGCTTGTGACTATAATGATGAAGATTTAGTTGCATATTCTTCTTATGGAGATTTAAAAATTCCTGGACTATTTAGAAGAGGAAATATTATGGGAGCACAATTCCATCCTGAAAAAAGTGGAGAAGATGGATTAAATATTTTAAGAAATTTTAAGGAGTTGATAAAATGTTAATTTTACCAGCAATTGATATTATAGATGGAAAGCCCGTTAGATTATATCAAGGTGATTATAATAAAAAGGAAATAGTTGCAGAGGATATATTAGAAACTGCAAGATCTTTTGAAAAGGCAGGAGCTGAATTTATACATTTAGTAGACTTAGATGGAGCTAAAAAAGGTGAATTAGTAAACGGAGATTCAATTATAAAAGTAGCACAAACATTAAATATGAAAGTTGAAGTAGGTGGAGGAATAAGAACTTATGAAACTATAAAGTATTTAATAGATAATGGAATTTCTAGAGTTATATTAGGAACTAGTGCTATGGAAGATGAGGAATTACTTAAAAGAGCAATTAATGATTTCGGAGATAAAATAGCTGTAGGTATAGATTGTAAAGATGGCTATGCATATGGAAGAGGATGGCTTGAAGGAAGTTCACTTTATTACATAGATTTTGCCAAGAAGTTAGAATCATTAGGTGTTAAGAATGTTATTGTTACAGATATATCAAAAGATGGAACTTTGCAAGGACCTAACATAGAGATGCTAAGAGAGCTAAAAGAAAATGTTAATATGGATATAACAGCATCTGGGGGTATAAGAGATATAGATAATATAAAGGCTTTAAATGATTTAGATTTATATGGAGCTATAACAGGAAAAGCAATATATGCAGGAACACTTTCCTTAGATGAAGCAATTAAATTGACAAAGGAGGCATAGTGATGCATACAAAGAGAATTATCCCTTGTTTAGATGTAAGAGCTGGAAAAGTTGTTAAAGGAATAAATTTTGTAGGAATTAAAGAAGTTGGAGATCCTGTTGAACTAGCTAAAGAATATTATAAACAAGGTGCAGATGAATTAGTATTTTTGGACATAACTGCTACCCATGAAGGAAGAGGAATAATGGAAAAAGTAGTAGAGAAAGTAGCTGAAAATATTTTTATTCCATTTACTGTAGGTGGTGGACTTAAGAGTATGGAGGATATCAAAAGGATTCTTAGAGCTGGAGCTGATAAAATCAGTTTAAACTCTGCAGCAGTTAGAGACAAGAATTTAATAAAAGAAGGAGCTTATACTTTTGGTAATCAATGTATAGTTCTAGCAGTGGATGCTAAAAAAAGAGAAGACAATACTGGATGGAATGTAGTTATTAATGGTGGAAGAATTGACACTGGAATAGATGCATTAAAATGGATAGAAGAAGGTGTAAGCTTAGGAGCAGGAGAAATATTATTAACATCAATGGATGCAGATGGAACTAAGCAAGGGTTTGATATAGAACTAACAAAAGCTGTATCTAATATTACTAATGTTCCAGTTATTGCTTCTGGTGGATGTGGTAAGTTAGAACATTTTGCAGAAGTATTTGAAGAAGATGCTGCTGAAGCAGCACTTGCAGCATCAATGTTTCATTATGGTGAAGTAACAGTAGAAGAAGTTAAAAGATATTTAAAAGATAGAAATATACCAGTAAGATTATAGTTAGAAGGGAGACAATCCTTTGGATAAAGAAAAAATTTTAAGCATAGCAGATAAAATAGATTTTAATAAATCTGGCGGTCTAGTTCCGGTAATAGCACAAGATTATAAGACTAAAGATGTTCTTATGTTGGCTTATATGAATAAAGAGAGTTTTATTAAGACATTAGAAGGAGAAACAGCTTGGTATTATAGCAGAAGTAGAAATGAACTATGGAATAAGGGAGCGACTTCTGGACATTTTCAATATGTAAAAGACATAAAGATAGATTGTGATAATGATACAATTTTATTATTTGTAGATCAGATTGGAGCAGCATGTCATACTGGAAATAGAACATGTTTTTATAGAGATATTGAAGAAATATAAAAGTAAGGAGATTATTATTATGAGTAAGCAATTAGAAACTGAATTTAATACTATATTAGAAAGAAAAAAAAGTGCAGAAGATGGTTCTTATACAGCATATTTGTTTAACAAAGGTAAAGAAAAAATACTAAAGAAGGTTGGAGAAGAAGCAACTGAAGTAGTTATTGCTAGTATGGCTGATAATAAAGAGGAGTTAGTTGGGGAAATTTGTGATTTGACATACCATGTACTTGTTTTAATGGCAGATGCAGGTTTGACAATAGAAGATATTGATGCTGA
Source organism: Clostridium sp. MSJ-8 (assembly GCF_018918325.1). Taxonomy (GTDB): domain Bacteria; phylum Bacillota; class Clostridia; order Clostridiales; family Clostridiaceae; genus Clostridium. Next base: position 13,509 of record NZ_JAHLQH010000021.1, read on the forward strand.
GTTAAAAAAGAGAAGAGAAAAGAGCAACAATTTTAAAGGTGAGAGAAAACCAATAGAAAACTTATAAAAATTTAAATTATATGTTTAAGTAAATAATATAATATCATTAAGTATTTACTAATATAATAAAAAAGAGTAAAGAGCCCTAAATACTATAAACTCGCTAAAGCTCAAACAGTATAGTATTTTTAACGGGATCTTTACTTTTTTATTATAAGAAATACTAAATTCTATTATAGATAATTTACTTAAATCAATAATTTGATATTAATTAACTTAAAAAGATAAGTAATCAAAAAATATATTCAATAATTTTTATTATCAAATTTAAACGAAATAAATATTAAAATATGCATAAATATATTAATGAAAAATTTTTTTAAAATGTAAATATTTACACGCAAAAGTCTATATTCTTAGGGCGAAAATAGTGATTTACTATTGAAAAAAAAGTGATATAATTATTATAGTTAAGAAAGATTTAGCATAATTTTAACATTAGTTAATAAAAATATTACTTTTTTATTACAAGGCTTTTCTATTTTGAAAAAAGTGATATAATTCAACTTGTTAAAAAAATTAACCTATTCAAAATATAGATGGGGGAATGAAGAGATGAAAGAATTTTACAAAAAGTATTTACACAATTATGGTTTTCTATGTGTAATAACATCATTATTGGTGAATTTTTTGATAGAGTGTTTTAGTAGAAGATCATTAGTTGAAGGATTTAAATATTTGTTAGATAGTCCTTTAGTTTTCTTATATAATAGTGCAATTATATTATTGACATTATCAATAATATTTTTGGTTAAGCGAAGAATATTTTTCTATTCGCTTATAACATCAGTTTGGTTAATATTTGGTCTTACTAATGGTATTGTATTAAGCAATAGAGTTACACCATTTACAGCTGTTGAATTAAAATTATTAGATTCAGTTATTGAAATTATGGATAAGTATTTAACTCAATGGCAGATAGGATTAATAGTAACATTATTAGTAGCAGTAGGTGTTGGGCTTATATTAGCATTTATATTTGCACCAAAATACAAAGGAAAGATTAAATATAGAAGAAATGTACCTGCTGTTATGCTTGTAGTAATAGGATTTGCAGTGTTAACTAAGGTGGCAATTAAGACAAATGTTGTATCTAATTATTTTGGTAATATTGCGTATGCATATCTTGATTATGGATTTCCGTATTGTTTTTCTAATACATTAGTTAATACAGGAATTGATAAACCAGATAATTATTCAGAGGCAGCAATAAATAATATATTTAAAGACGAAAAACAAAGAACTACATTAAGTAATGCTAGTAGTTCAACAACTGTAGTTGATAATAATTCAAATAATAATACAGCTGATGCAGGTACTACATCAGAAAAGAAACCTAATATAATTTTCTTACAATTAGAGTCATTTTTTGATATTACAAATGCAACAGATTTACAATTCTCAGAAGATCCAATACCTTTTTATAGATCTTTAATGGAGAAGTATTCATCAGGGTATTTATCAGTTCCATCAGTTGGAGCAGGAACAGCTAATACAGAGTTCGAAGTTATAAGTGGAATGAATCTACAATTCTTTGGACCAGGAGAATATCCATACAAAACAATATTAAAGAAGAGCACATGTGAAAGTGTTAACTATGATTTGAAGGATTTAGGATATACAACACATGCAATTCATAATAATAAAGGAACATTCTATACTAGACAAAATGTATTTAAGCAATTAGGTTTTGATACATTTACTTCATTAGAATATATGAATATTGATGAAACAACACCACTTGATTGGGCAAAAGATAAATATCTAACTGAGTATATAATGAATGCATTAAATTCAACTGAGAATCAAGATTTTATATATACAATTTCAGTTCAAGGACATGGTGATTATCCAGATTATAAAATAGAAGATCCTAATTATAATCCTGTTATAAAAGTTACAACTACTGGAGACAGAGATGAAGCTTCAATGAATGCAGTAGAGTATTATACTAATCAAATACATGAGATGGATGCATTTGTAAAACAATTAGTAGAAACATTACAGAATTATGATGAAGATGTAGTATTGGTAATGTATGGCGATCATTTACCAAGTTTAGGATTTGAAGATTCTGAATTAAAGAACAAAGATATATATCAAACAGAATATGTTGTTTGGAGCAATTTTGATATGCCAAAAGAAGATAAGACATTAGAAGCATATCAATTGACTTCAGATGTTTTAGGTAGATTAGGAATTCATAATGGAACATTAACAAAATATCATCAATTATATAAGGATTCTTCTGATTATCAAGAAAACTTAAAATTATTACAATATGATATGTTATATGGAAAGAAGTATATATATGGAGGTGTTAATCCATTTAAAGCTACTGACTTAAAGATGGGTGACTTAGATATTGTAATTAAAGATGTTAGTAATGATGAAGATGGTAATGTTATTATAAAAGGTGAAAATTTCACTAATTCAAGTAGAGTTTATATAAATGGTAATGAGATGACTACTGTCTTTGTAGATAAAAACACCTTGAAAGTAGAAGGTAAATCTGTTGCAGATGGTGATTCAATAAGAGTTGGTCAGGTAACAGTTACTGATTTTGTATTGAGTAAGACTGATACTTATATATATAATGATACAACTTCGGATACATCTGAACAAAATGCAAAAGAACAATAATATTATGGTAGAATGCAGAAATTAAATTTTAAAACCTATCATAATGCCTAAAAAGAAAGAGGCGTCATAAGGAATATTTCCTATGATGCCTCTTTTTGAATTAATCTATACAAAAAATATTTTTTGAGGTACACTATCATAGAGGGAGAGAGATATCTGATAGTTATATGTGGATTTACATTATAATAAATGAAAATGAGATGGGTATAATCAATTAGTAATTTGATATAGATGGAGGTTTTTAACAGTTAAAAATAATCTATAAAAATCTGCAAAAATATATTAAAGCCATCTCATGTAACACAAGGTGGAACAAGATATTATTCTCAAGAGCAACTTAATCATTTTTTAGGTTTAAAGTCAGAAAAACAAATAAATAAAAAAATAGTAGG
>NZ_JAHLQH010000048.1 GCF_018918325.1 Clostridium sp. MSJ-8
TATCGCTGTTTCATGCGAAACTACGATCTTATGCGGTATTAATCTCCCTTTCGAGAGGCTATTCCCCACTATGAGGTAGGTTGCCCACGTGTTACTCACCCGTCCGCCGCTAATCCACTCCCGAAGGAGCTTCATCGCTCGACTTGCATGTGTTAGGCACGCCGCCAGCGTTCGTCCTGAGCCAGGATCAAACTCTCAATAAAAAGTTCAATCTAATTTAGCTCTAAAACTTACTCATAAAGAATTGCTGGTTCTTAATTTATTATTCTGTTCAATTTTCAAAGACCAATTTTCTTCGTCGCCCTCAAGCGACTTCTCAATCTTATCACCCAAACAAACATCTGTCAACAACTTTTTTAAAAAACTTTTCTGTTTCGTTTTATTTCGTTATTGCTTGTCTGCCTCAGCGACGTGTCTTATCTTACCACCATAGAATAAAATTTGATTATAATAGATAGGTTATTTTCGTAAAATATTATCACATTTTCTATCTTATTCTTCATTTTTCGCCTTTTTTTATTATATTGACACTCTAGGATAAGTTGGCTAAGAATTTAGAATTAAAAATCGAGAATCAAATTGTCAATTCTCAATTTTTAATTATCCCCAAAACTATGCTATACTATACTATAATGATTAAGGTTAGCTCCCATTACCTAAAGGTATTGGATTTCTGCCATTACAAACGAAAGGATTTATTTATGAAAGAAATATTAAAAAATAATTGGAAATATGTATTAAATGATGAATTTGAAAAAGACTACTACAAAAATCTTAGAAGTTTTCTAGTAACTGAATACAAAACAAGAGTAATATATCCTAATATGTATGATATATTTAACGCTTTGCACTACACAGATTATGATGATGTAAAAGTTGTTATATTAGGTCAAGACCCTTATCATGGACCTAATCAAGCTCATGGATTAAGCTTTTCTGTTAAACCAGGTGTAAAAGCACCACCTTCATTAATGAATATATACAAGGAATTACATACAGACTTAGGTTGTTATATTCCTAATAATGGATACCTTAAAAAATGGGCAGATCAAGGAGTACTATTACTTAATACAGTTTTAACTGTTAGACAAGGAGAAGCTAACTCTCACAAGAATAAAGGATGGGAGCATTTCACAGATGCTGTTATAAAGGCCATTAATAACCGAGAGAAGCCAGTAGTATTTATTTTATGGGGTAATAATGCTATAAGTAAAAAGAAACTTATAACTAATCCAATACATAAAATAATTCAATCTGTACATCCTAGCCCTTTATCTGCAAATAGAGGATTCTTTGGTAGTAAACCATTCTCCCAAACAAATGATTTCTTAAAATCAATTGGTCAAGAACCTATTGATTGGCAAATTGAAAATATTTAAAAAAACAAAAAAGACCTTGAGCAATAGGTCTTTCTTGTTAATTATGATTTTAATATTGATATGAGGATTAACAATTAGTTTTATAAAAACTTACATTGTTATACACTAATTATAAAATATTTTGTCTAAGAATGAATTACACAAAGATTACCTAAAGGTTACAAAATTGTTTCCTTTTAAGGTTGTACATTCTAGACATCAAAAAATCTCCAAGGCCCATTTATGAAGCCGTCGATTTTTTAGCCACTATGACAGGTTCTAAAACTTGTTTTTAGTTTCTGTCATGGCACTACTTTTTTCTTTTTTACTCTTTATGTTTAAGATAATTATCCACAACTACAAATAAAATATAATTTCTTATAAGAGTAAAAAAAATGCATTAGCTTTATTCAAGTTAATGCATTATGGTGGCTTGAACTGGAATCGAACCAGTGACACGAGGATTTTCAGTCCTCTGCTCTACCGACTGAGCTATCAAGCCAGACAAACCTAGCAACGTCCTACTCTCCCACACAGTCTCCCATGCAGTACCATCGGCGCTATAGAGCTTAACTGTCCTGTTCGGAATGGGAAGGAGTGTTTCCTCTATGCCATCATCACTAGATGTTCCGTGTCGGAACTACATAAGCTATTATACTGAGCTATTTAAACTTTGTCAACATATTTTTTTAATTTTTTTCTTTTATTATTGATTGTATGTCTTTTGCTGCTGCATCTATAGTAAAAATCATGTTTTCATCTACTTTTAATGTGCATTTATCTTCCTTTTCTTTAATAATATCTAAACTAAGTCCAGATTTTTTTATCTCTTTATACTTTGCAGGAGCAATATTAACATTGAAATAATTATCTTTAATCCCTGTTAATTTGATTGAATTAATATCTCCATTTTGTATTATATTCAATACAATAATATTATTACCAGCCTTAATTCCTTCACTCTGAGGAACTGATTCTACCTCTACCTCTCCCATAACAGTAAGCCATCCGCCACTTAATCTAGTTCTAGTTAATAAGCTAACATTAAAATGCTTATTAACTTCTTCTAATAAATTACCTAATTCAAATAAACTTAATTCATAATCCATAAAAAATTCTCCTATTAAAATCAATTATTAATTTAAATATATTACTTATCTCCCATAACTTTTATATATACTCTTCTGGTTCTAGGCCCATCAAATTCACAAAAATATATTCCTTGCCATGTTCCAAGCTTCATCTTACCATCTTCCACTATTATATTACATGATGATCCCATAATTGATGCCTTCATATGTGCATGTGAATTACCTTCCATATGCTTATATTCTCTTCTCTCTGGAACAAGATTATCAAGAGTCCATAACAAATCCCTAACTACATCAGGATCTGCATCTTCATTAATAGTAACACCTGCTGTTGTATGTGGTACAAATACAGTTATTATTCCATTCTTAATCCCAGACTTCTCTAAAGCTTCTTCCACATAATAACCTATATCTATGAATTCATCTCTCTTAGTTGTTCTTATTGTAAACTCCATTATTATCGCTCCCTTACATAGTATCATTCTCTATTCGTGAACTCATATTCTTCACCAATAATTATACATCTAGAATCTACTCCATGTCCTATATCTCTTGTCTTAATAATAGGTAAATTCTTATCTGCAACTATATCCATAACTAATTCTTCTATAGTAGGTTGTAAGCCTCTAGACTCCATATTAGTAAATGTTCCTAATACGATACCCTCTACCTCCTCAAAAGCTCCTAAAAGCTTCAATTGAGTTAATAAAGCACTCATAAGTCCTACATCTCCACCTAAGCTCTCTAGCATTAATATCTTGCCCTTAAACGATGGCATATATTCAGTCCCCGCTAATTTCAAAAAGCATCTAATATTACCACCTATAACTACACCTTTCATTGATTTTCCTTGCAAGAATTTATAATCAAAGTTAAATAAATCTTTTCCATTATTAATCATTGACTCTGTAAATACTTTAACTTGTTCATCTCTATTATCATATATAAGATTTCTAACTTGATACAAATATCCTTTATTACCTGTCTTTGCATATATGCCATTAATTATAGTAGTAAGGTCACTATAACCAAAGAATGGCTTAGGATTATTAGATATAATATCATAATCTAAATAAGGTAAAACTCCATTTGCAACATCCCCACCAGAAATATCAAATATAGCTCTTATAGCTTCATCCATATAAAAGTTCATAAGAGCTTCTCCACGCTCTTTAGCTGAAGCATTAAATACTGATTCTTTAGCATATATATAATTGCTAAATGCTAGATTCAAGCCAATGTCTTGTAATGTTCTACTTAAGAATTCTATATCTTTCTCTGCTTCTCTCTTGAGCCCGTTAGAACATGCAACAAGAGCTACTTTATCATTAATTTTAAGCATTTGTATCACCTCTTTAAATTTTTCAGTTCTACATTATACAATAAAAACTATAATACAATACCCCTCAAGAATATTACTTCTTAAGGGGTATTTCAACACTTTTATTAAATAATACTATATACTATTTTAATAAAGATTTTACTTCTGCTAATGTTACAAATGGTGTTTTTAATGTTCCATCTTCTTTAAATGTAAGTTTATCTTGGAATGCTTGTGCTTTTGCAGACTTTTCTATATTATTTAACTTTGAAAAATCTTCATCAAGTAACTTATCTAATGCAGTAACAATTTCATCTGGAGTTGTATTCAATTTAATTGCATTTATACCAGTTAACGCTTCAGCAAGAGCATCTTTTGCAGCAGTAACTTTTTCTTCAACATTACTTACGGCAGCATATTTTTCATTTGACTCATCTGCTCTCTTACTTAAAACATATGATGCTACAAAATCTCTATCAACACTCTTTACTTTTAAGTAATCATCAACTTCGTCAACATTTGCTAATGCATCTAAAGCTACTTTAACTTCACTTGATGTCTTAGCTTCATTTATAGCCTTAACTTGTGCATCTACTACTACCTTATGATTTATAACCTTTAATGCTGCATCAATTGTAGCTGCATCAGTTTTAATTGTTGCTGATCCACCAGTAACATCTGTTAAGTAAGCATCTTTATTGTTTTCTACAATATTCTTAAGTTCTAGAACTTTTAATGCTTCTATTAACTTATCTGCATCTTTAGCTGATGTTATAGCAGTTACATTTGATTTATCAACTTGTTTTTGAACATCATCTTTAGTTTTGATTCCTGCAGACTCAGTTACAAAACTTGATGCATCAGCTACATATTGGTCTATATTACTTTTTGCAACTTGTTTTATTCCTAAATTATTTAATGCTTTTATTAAAGCATTCTTTTGAGCTTCAGTTGGAGAGCCAGAAGCATCAACAATTGCTTGTGCTGAAGTATTAACAGCTTTTACTAAAGCAGTTGATTCGGCTTCATTAACTGTATCTATTATGCCATCAATTTCACTTACTTCATCCTTGGCTGTAGAAATTGTTTGTGAAAGTTTAGCTATATATGCTTTACCATTAGCATCTACATACTTATTCATATCTATTTTATCGCCATCGTCTTTAGTCAACTCAGCAAGAGCTGTTAACTTATTCTTTAAAGTTGTAGGTGTTGTTGCTCCTACTACATCTGCTACTGCTAATTGAATATCAATTAATTTTGGATAATTCTTTAATGTTGAATCTTTAATTTTACCATCCTTATCAACTGATGCCCATTTCTCAATTAACTCTTTTGAAGATGTTAATTTATCTTTATCTATTCCGTCTTTTACTACTACTTTATTTAATATTGCATCATTTGCTGTATTTATTACTTCTTGTACTTCAGCAATTGTAGATTCATTTCCTATAAATTTATCTTTATATCCATCTGTTGCCACAGTAATCCAATCAGGGTTTACTTTTACAAATGCTTCATTTTGTAAAGCAGTAAGAAGTGCTACTTCATTATCAGCATTTACAGCATCTGTTACTGCTTTAACTATAGCCTTTTCTTCTTCAGCACTAATTGAACTAGCATTTACATCATCAACTAACTTTTGAACATCCTCAACTGTTAATTCATCAACAGATTTAGTAATTTCACCTTTAGCCTCATAATATTTCTTCATATTATCTATATTTACATTTTCAATTCCTAAATCTACAAGTGCATTCTTTAATTCAATTTGATCTTTTGCTTCTAAGAATGCTGATAATTTATTATATACATCAAGATCATATTCAACACCATTTACAGTCCATACACCCTTTAAATCAGCTTTATCAACCGACTTAACAAATTCAAAATCAGCAGTTTCATCTCCAGCAGCAATATCTAGAGGCTTAACTTCTACAATTTCTCCAACACTATTTTTAACTTCTACAATTTGTCCTAAAATATCTTCTGTAGGAGCTGTTATAGCTACAGTTAAATAATCTTCATTTATTCCTTTTACAGATTCAACTTTTAATTCAGTAACTTCTGGTTGATCTGGATCTTCTCCAGTAATTGCTTCAATCTTTGCTGTTTGTTCTGCTTTAACAGTAGCATCATTAACTGCCTCTACAGCTGTTTTAGCTGCTTCTATATCTTCTGCAGTTTTAGTAGCTTCAGCTTTTGCTACTGCATTAATAGCTGCTACTTCTAATTTCTTTTCTTCATCAGTCTTAACTATTTGAATTTTGATTCCTTCTAGTCTTAAACCTTCTCCTTCAGTTCCTATGATATCTGTTTTATCTAAGTCACTACCATTTTCAATAGTTACAGCTTTCATCCATCCTTTATTTTGTACGTGTACGCTAACTTTAAGAGCATATCCTGGCATACCATTTAAAGTTAATCTTAAAGCTTCTAGTCTTAAACCTTCTCCTTTAGTTCCTGCCATCTTTGCATCATCTACTGGTGTTCCAGCTTCAGTAGTTACTGCATCCATCCATCCTTTATTTTGTGAATGTGCTTTGTATGTAATTGATGCTCCTTTTGGAAGATTAGCTCCTGAAATTTTGATAGCTTCTAATCTTAGGCCTTTTCCTTCAGTTCCAGCCATTGTTACATCTTCTAAATCAGCTTCATCACCTACTGTTTTTACAGCTTTTTGCCATCCTATGTTTTGTACATGTGTTGAATAATCTACTTCATATGTAGATGCAGGTGCTTTTGTTACTACAGTTGGTTCTTGTGTATCTTCAACTGGTGCTGTTGTATCAGCAAATGCCATTGTTGAAGGCACCATTGTTGTTGCCATAGCAACAGCGATTAATAAGCTTAATGATTTCTTTTTCATAATTCATTGCCCCTTTACATTATTTATTTATTTAATCAATTGCAATAATTGATATAGTCTACTTTTAGAATCTTAATTTGTATCCTACGAAATTTATTATATCTGATATATGTTTCTATAAAATGTACTACATGTAAACAAATTAATAACAAATTCTTTTCTTTTCTACAAATTCTTGTATTTATAAATAACCTATATTAGCTAATCTGACAATTTGTTTAGAATCGTAAACATTTTATTTATACATATCTTTTTTATCTTTCATAAATATACAAAAAAGATATTAAGTAAACTTCTATTTACTTAATACCTTTTCGTTTTTTGTAGACATTACTTTAGTCCATTTTTTAGTTTTTTTCACATGTTTACTTTATGTTTACATTTATCATATTAATAACTGTAATATTAGTATCCCATACTTCTTTAGAACACAACGATATAATATAATCTTTATCAAATTTGCATTGATTTAGCCTTAATTCTTTATTTTCCTCTATATAGAACTCATTATTTATATCTTCATTTATACTAAAACTATCTAGCTGCTTAGATAAGCCTTTCCCTATCCATTTTATATAACTTTCTTTAAGAGTCCACATCTTATAAAAGTATTCATCAACCTCTTCTGATGCCTTACTTCTTATAAGTTTATATTCTCTAGAATGAAAATAATGTTCTGCCACTTCTACAGGTGCTTTCTCAATTTTCTCTATATCTACTCCAACCTCTTCATCAGATATAGCACATATAACCCAGTCTTCTGAATGAGATATATTAAAAAACAAATTATTATATCCTTCTATATATGGTTTTCCATACTTATTTAATGTAAACTTAATATCTGAGTTGGCTATTCCTAGTTGTTTTATTATCTCGAATCTAACTAAGATATCTCCATATAGACTTCTAAGATAATCTTCTCTAAACCTATACCTATTTATCTTATCTAACTTTTCCTTAGAAATAAGTTTTAAGAATTCCTCTATCTTATTATCTTCTATATCTTGATTTATATTAGCAGCTAATAATTTTATCATATCTTCACCTTTGCATAATTATATTTAAGTATCAATTCTCTTAAGCTCTACTAATGCTTTATTTCTATATACTAGATCTTCACGCACTGTAAAGCCTCTATTTTCCCAGAATTCATTACCTATTTTGTTTCTACGAAAAGCAACTAATGCGACCTTGTTTATTCCTTCTTCTTTAAGTGCATTCATAGTATTCTCAACTAATATTGTACCTATACCCTGACCTCTGTAATCATCATTTACAGCTGTATGATATATGTAACCTCTTCTTCCATCGTGTCCTGACAAAATAACACCTATTACCTTCTGTTTATCTATCGCTACAAAACAAGTATTAGGATTTCTCTTCAGAAGTTTACCTATTCCTTCTCTTGAATCATCTATATCATTTAATCCCATACCTTTTGTGTTAATCCACAGATTATACACTCCTTCATAATCATCAATTGTCATCTTTCTAATAGTAATATCATTTTTCATTGTTAATCTTTCCTTTCTTATTATGATATTAACCTACATATACATATATAATGATGACCATCATTTTTAAACTCCACTATTTTATTATAACACATTTTATTTTTTACTTAATTTATGCAATAATAAAAACATAATATATAATGGAGATGATTTTTATGAGTACTGAAATAGAACAATTAACTCAAATACTTAGAGATAGTAATAATATAGTATTCTTTGGTGGTGCAGGTGTTTCTACTGAGATACGAATATAAACCCACTATTAAAGTATAAAATATTATATTAGATTTTATTTCAAACTCAATATAGTTATTATTTCTCTCTAAACATAATCCAAGGTGAACAGATACAACATAACTTTAAAATAAACCACCATACATATAGTGAATATACTGATTTAAATTCTTCATCATCTATTATTCCATGTGCAACTTCATTTCTAATGTTAATTCCAAACTTTGATGTAAAAATACTTTTTAAATTAAAAATTAAATTATCATCTAACGTTTCATTTAATTTTGGTAAATCTAAGATACCATTAAGTGTAATTAATTCTTCAACACCATCCTCATTACTTTTATATATTACATCTCCACATTCTTCTGCTAAGCATCTTAAAGCATTTTCAACTTGTGGCACTAAAATACTTAATGCAGTTATAAGATCAAATTCAAATCCAGCTAAAAGCCCTTTTACAAATGACTTCTTTCTATCACCTGGAACAAAAAAATTATCTTCTACTATCTTTTCTAATAATTCTTCATCTACTTTAAAATTCTTATGAATATATAGTAGTATTGGATTTACATAAACTTGAGTATATAAGCTAGCATAATTTAAATATTCTGCTTCTGTATTAGCTGATATTGCTTCTTCTTTACATTGGGCAGAAATTGATGGTAACTTATACTTAATCTTTCCTCTTTTATCTAAAACTACTGTTGGAAATAATAGTGCTGTTAAAGAATTTTCTGATCTTTCTAGAACTGCCTTTTTAGCTTCTTCTTTGCTTACAAATGGTAATTGGGTTACATAAAATGTAAACACATCTCTTAAGTCTTTTCCCTCTAATGACTTAATTATTTTATTTACTTCCTCAGAAGTATCCTTACTATAACTAAATTTCTGCATATATTGTAACGTTTCTTTTTGATATGGTTCCATTTCTTTTACGATTTCTCTTCTTTCATCCTCTGTATCAGGTATTGTTTTTAATATCTTTATTACCTTCATATAGTTATTTACCTTTAAACGTAAATTACCATTTCTAATAATACGAAGTAAATATTCAACTTTTTTTCTTCTAATATTTACAATATCTATATTAGTACTTTTTTGATTTTTTCTAGCTTTATATTTTTGACATAAAATATCCTCAATTAAATCATAATAGCCTTCAACAATATGAGGATTCTCTTCATCCTCAAATACCTCTATTTTTTCATTAGCTAACTTTATCAAAAAATCAGTATTATTAGTTTTCTCCTTCACAAACATCTCTAACAAAATTAAAGATTTAGCTGTTTTATCGTTCATATTACTGTGAATATAGTTATCAACAATTTCTTTTATTTCTCTAAGTTTCTCTTCCCTTTTACCAGTTGTCACATATATATCAAATATCCTCAATATATAATGAAATTTATCATCTGAATTTACTTCAACTTTATTAATTAGTTTTATAAAAATTCTATATGCTTCTTGTGCTCCTTCATAATTTTTATAATTAACCCATAAAGAATCATAGATTTTAGCTTTTAATTCATTATCCTCTATTAAAGTAACTATGGACTCTATATCAGACTTTTCAGCTATTCGGTTGTTTAAAAAACTATATGGATTTTCATTATATGAATAATTAAAAAATTTATCATCTATGTCTATTAGATAACAGATTAACTTTTTTTCGTCCTCACTATATATATCCTTTTCTATCTCTATCCCTAACTTATCTTTTCTTACTTCTGAATCATTTAAAATAGGCTTAATATTATTTACTAATAAATCACTAATCATACAATTCTCCCCTTTCATAAACATATTTAATTATACATTTATTCTTGAATAGTAGCTAAAGAATTCATTGTAAAAATAAAGTTATTATCATTTTATCCTCATCAAAAGTTATCTTTTCAACAACCTCTTGAAGTAATAACTTCTTCTGCTTAATATCAGCTGTTCCATAAACATAACTAAAATTTTTATACTGTTCAATCAACTCCTTATCAATAGAGATTACCTTATTAGCTTCACTATATTCCTTTTCTAATAGCCTAAGCTTTCCCTCTAAAGCTTCTATCTCACCTTTTGTCTTAGTTATTATACCTACTAATATATCTTTATCCATGGAGCTCTCTCCTGAAAAATATCATCTCCCCATCACCATATCTATGCCATAATAATTATTCAAATAATGCATTAGTTCTATTAGTATACTTAGTTCTATCTTTGAACTTGTACTCTTATCTATAAGCTCCTATGCCTTATAAAAAGTATTGTCATCTAAAATTCTTAGTTCTTCTATATACTCTTGAAACTTTAAAATTTCTTTATTAAATTTACGCTTTTTATCCGTTAAATCTGTAGAAACCTTTTATAATACAGTTAGAATACACAGTCATGGTGAATATTTATCACCTAATTAATATGACGATAACTATTACTTAGAAAATAATAAAAGGTTAGCTAGATTGTAAACATATAGAAATCACTTTTTTGACCTATTTTAATTTGTATTTTTTATTAACATAGCACCAGATTCATCAAGCTTAGATGTTAATACTATTCATAACTTCTCAGCAATTGTTTCTTGGCTAGGAAATGAACAACCTTTTTCCTTATTGTACAGACTCATTAGATATGCATATATTCTAAACTCATAGGTATTTATAGCTTTATCTGTAATTAATTCATGAGATAGTTTTAAAATTGTATCTTTACTTCCATTGGTTGTTCACTCCTTTCATCCTAAGTTTTATCATACAAAAGTGTACCACCCTTGCAATACATATTTTCTCTTCTTTTAAAAAATTGTCATTAGTGGTACACTTATGATATAATTCAAATAAATAAATTCCTTAGTTCAAGAGTTGTTTTTATAGCAATATCTGAAGGGGAAAAAAGAGTTCAAGTGACTTTTGATTTAGAAGATTTAGAATTATCCAAACTATTTCTAAGAAGAATATGCATACAGTTAGTGACACTATTGCTATTTTAATTGAGAAACATTTAAAAACAAAATACGAATAACTAAAGAAAAAAGATGTTAAATAAATAGCATCTTTTTCTTACCTTTAGACATATTAATTTCTAATGACCTATTAGTCTAATATTTAAAGCTAAGTATAGATATCGCTAAATATAGATATTGGTCATTTGATGACTTTTTTTAAAAGTTTATTTCGCGACCTTTTATTGAATTATAATATTATTATGAATTAAAAACGGAGATGATTTTATGAGTAATGAAATAGAAAAGTTAACTGAAATATTAAGAAATAGCAATAATATAGTTTTCTTTGGTGGTGCTGGCTGTAGTTGTGAAAGTGGTATTCCCGACTTTAGAAGTGCAAATGGTTTATGGAATGAAAAACTTAAAATAAATTTAACTCCAGAACAACTAGTATCTCATACTTTTTTTATGAGATATCCAGAAGAATTTTTTAGATTTTATAAGGATAAATTAATATATCCCGAAGCTAAACCTAATGCAGCTCATATAGCTTTAGCTAAGCTTGAAAAGATGGGTAAACTTAAAGCTATTGTCACTCAAAATATTGATGGATTACATCAAGCTGCTGGTTCTAAAAATGTATATGAACTTCATGGATCAGTTCTTAGAAATTACTGCATGAAATGTGGTGCTTTTTATGATGAAAAATTTATTTTAGAATCAAAAGGAGTTCCTACCTGCCCTAAATGTGGTGGAAAGGTAAAACCAGATGTGGTTCTTTATGAGGAAGGATTAGATAATGATGTGATTACTGGAGCTGTTAGGGCTATATCACAAGCTGATACTTTAATTATAGGTGGAACTTCTCTTGTAGTTTATCCTGCTGCTGGACTTATTGATTATTTTAGAGGTAAGAATCTTGTTTTAATTAATAAGAGTTCAACTTCTGCTGATAATAAAGCTGATTTAGTTATTCATGAGGCTATTGGAAAAGTTTTAGATGAATGTATAAAAAATGTTATTTAAAGGAGATATGAATAATCTCCTTTAATCATTTTGAATATAAAAAGTATTATTAATTGTTCCAAACTTAGAATATAATTCTCTAAAAAATACAGATGGATTTTTATCAGCCCACCATCCCTCACCTTTTTTATTAATAGCCCATCTCTTTCTTGAATTTAAAAGATAACATTTACTTTTTGCTCTACTTATACATACAAAACATATTCTTCTTTCTTCTTCCATTATTGTTTTTCTAGTTCTTTCATCTATTTTAGGATTATATGCAGCATATTTAGGAAAATTACCATCTTCTAATCCAACTAAAATTACTACTTCAAACTCAAGCCCTTTTGAACTATGTCTTGTAGAAATGACAACTTGATTTAACGGATATCCTTCTTTTGAGAAGTCTTCAACAGATGAATTTTTCAAAGTTCCTTCTAACGATTCTTTAATCAACTTCTCAAAGTTTTTAAGTTCATCTTTATCATTATTATTTTGTAAATGCTTCTTTATTTCTAACTTACTATCTAAAAATTCTATCCAATCCTTAAAGCTATTTTTATATAAGTTACCTTTACCTAAAATATCATATAATTTCTTTCTATAGTATATATCACTATCTCTTTCTTCGAGATACTCTATAAAATTAACTCTCCAATAATCATATAAATCACCAAATAAATTATTAAAATTATCTACTGTCCATTTTGCCATTTCCTCAATCCATACAACCAAATCAGTTCTTTCATATTTATGTTTCGAAATATAGTAACAAATTCCACATGAATCCAATACCTTACCTAAATTCTCAGCATCATCATTACTTGAAACTAACACAGCTATCTCATGTTCTTTTATACCTTCTCCTAAACATTTAGGAATTATACTTTTACCAATAATATCATATTGATCTTTTAACCCCAAATTACAAGTATAAAAAAAGTATTCAGCATCATTTTTAAAATTACCTTTAGCCACATAATTTCTATTTTTATTTAAAACCAATGCAGAACCTTCAATGATACTTTTTTTACTACGATAATTATTTATTAACTTTATCGATTCAACTTCTTGTAATTCATACAATTCATTTAAATAATCAGGTCTAGCACCTTGAAAGCTATATATTGATTGATCGCTATCACCTACTACAAAAAACTTAATATTAGTATTTTTCATTAAACATAAAATCATTTCTTGAATAGGACGTCCCAAATCTTGATATTCATCTACTAATATCCATGGAAATTTAGCTTCTAAACATTTTCTAACGTAATCTTCTTTTTGAACTAAATCCATAGCATATTTAACTAGCATAACATAATCTACTTTTTTATTTTTTAACAAGTACTCTTCATACATATCAGCAATTAATTTTACATCTTTGTTTATATCATTTTTAACTTTTGAAATACCATTCACATCTAACGATCTCAAAGAATCTGTAAGTGTAGATATATTTTTCCCATTTATCCAATCTAGATTTAATTCATTATTATCTTCAACATCTTTTTTTATATTCAATAATGCTTTTATTTTTTCGTCATTAGATATTAAACTAATCGGAAATGGTATTTTATCACTAAATATCTCTCCAAATGGAAGTATTATTTCTTTTAGTGAAAATGAATGAACAGTTCCTAAAAACACATTATTATTTACATTAGTAATTTTACTTAATCTTTCTGTAAATTCTTTTGCAGCTTCTTTTGTAAATGTCATACAAGCTAATCCTCTAGAAGCAGATATATAATTATCTAATAGTCTTTTCATTTTTAAAGTTAACACTGTTGTTTTTCCACTTCCAGGGCCAGCCAAAACCACAGTTGACTTATTACTTAGATAAGCCTTTTTTTGATATTCATCATTCAGAATTTGATTCAACTTTTCTTCATAATAACTCATTAACTTTCTTTTACCTCCCGAACTATATATTCTATAGCCTGTTTTATATATTTAGGAACAAATTCTTCTGTGCATTTAAGTGATAAACTTTGTGAAAATCTTCCCTTCCCAATGTCCTTAGCTTCTATTCTCTTTAAGCACTCGAAATAATCACCACTATCCAATGCCGTATTAAATCGTTTTTTTCTAGTTTCACTTTCACCTACTAATGCTCCATATACTTTTTTTAAAATATTTTTTGCATCATCATATTCTTTAATAGAAAACATTATTTCTACTTCTAAAGTATATTTACTTATAAACACACCTAACTTATTAAATTCTGTGTCTTGCTTGTTCCATTCTAATTCAACTACTGTTGAGTCTATACTTCCGAGCGAAAACAACTGTCTTCCAATAACTTCATTTCCTAAGTATCCGAAATTTCTCTTATCATTCTCAGTATATAATAAATGATATTCTCTCTCTATTACTTCTTCTTTTTCTTGAGTCTTTTTAGTAACAATATTTTCATAATAAAAATCTCCATCAGTAATTACTGTAAATGGTATTGTTAGCTTTTCACATAAACTCATAAATGGTTTAAAATTAGTTGAATTAATATTACAAACTACAATCCCATATTGTTCTAATGGATATCCCAGAGTTTCTGCAAACCTAGGTATCAAATATTCTTCAGCTATCCCCTCAACAAATATTACTCCTTTTCCAAAATAAATTTCACTTTTCTTAATATCAATATATCGTTGAATATCTAATTTTTCAGAATCATTTAAATTAATTTTATAAGCACTATTTGCCTGAGTATAACTATTCTTATACTTTCTTAATGCTAAAATAAAATCTAAAGGTGTTATAGCTGTAATATGTGTAGAGTGCGTTGTCAAAATTACTGAACTATTACTATTTTGAATTACTTCTTTGAATACTAACCTTTGATTAATAGGATGTAAATGTGCTTCTGGCTCTTCTATTGCAAGTATAGTAAATGAATCTGCCGTACTCTTATTTAAACTCATAAAATTATATAATTCCTCATGTTTAGTTTCTTCTATATCTTTCTTTAATATATAATTTCCATTAGGTGATTCCTCATAAAGTAAATCTAAAATATCTGAATTTTGCTCTTCCTTTAACTTTTCCATTTCATCTTTTTTTAATAGTGTCGGAATCGTTGTATCTTCTAGCTGTGATAATATTAATGAAATATATAATATATTATTTATTCCTAAGCTATTGTCATTTATACCTCTAGAACCCTTTAATAGTTTCATTGAATATAATAGCTTATCCGCCTTTAATTCCAAGGTATTTAATTTAAGATTAGACTTATCACTTTCACCCATGATACTAGAAAATGTATTATTAATCTTGTCAGTTACATCAACAATCTCATCTACACTTAATATCTCTTTACTAGCTTCATGCATTCTATCTACAATTCCTTGAACTTTATCAAAATCAATATCGTATTCTTTTAACATTTTATTTATTGGAGATTTTGATGTATTCTTCAACTCTTTTTCTACATCTCTTAAAGCACCAATAACCTTAATATTTAGTATTTCCCTATCTTTATATGTAAATAACTTTTTTTCATCAATTCCCTTAAAAATAATATATTCATACTTATTATTTTTACTTGATGGTCTAAATTTATATGTTATTTTCAACTTAAGCTTTCCATCATCATCTTTAACTGTAGCTCCACTAATTTGACTTAAAATACTTTTATTATGCTCATAATTATCAATTTCTACACTAATATAAATCTCTTCTCCATTCTTAAAAGGTTCATTAATTTCTTCATAAAAATCAGATTCCTTCAACATTCTATCTTGATCTGATAAAGTTGGATCTAATATTAGTTGTAATGCATATATATAATTAGTTTTTCCTACACTATTTTCTCCAATAATTACTTGCTTATGATTCAAATTAATATCTACTGATTTAAAATTTCTAAAATTCTTTATTTCTACCCTTGATATATACGGACTCTTAATCATATCATTCTCCCCCCACTTCGTAATATAAATACAATTATACCATATTAATACATTTTACTTATTCTGTAGGGTTTACCTCCCTATCCCCACTAAATCAAATATTCCAGACTTCAGAAGCTCTAATGGTCTATGGAATGAAAAACTTAAAGCAAATTAATTTTTATATTTATTTTTCATATTCATACAAATGAGGATATTTCATAATAGAAATATCCCAATCTGTGGATAACTTTTTAAATTTTTTCTAAAAAAGCCGATAGCAAAGCTAGGTAACTGAAATTACCTTTTTTTGATATTTATTTTTATG
>NZ_JAHLQH010000009.1 GCF_018918325.1 Clostridium sp. MSJ-8
ATCTAGTGATGATGGCATAGAGGAAACACTCCTTCCCATTCCGAACAGGACAGTTAAGCTCTATAGCGCCGATGGTACTGCATGGGAGACTGTGTGGGAGAGTAGGACGTTGCTAGGTTTGATAAAAAGAGTAACTAAGGTTA
The DNA here is from genome assembly GCF_018918325.1 of Clostridium sp. MSJ-8. Taxonomy (GTDB): domain Bacteria; phylum Bacillota; class Clostridia; order Clostridiales; family Clostridiaceae; genus Clostridium. The sequence continues at coordinate 144 of NZ_JAHLQH010000009.1, forward strand.
CTCTTTTTTTGCGTTTAGAAAATTTAATTGATGATTTTATTACAATAATTTTAAGCTCTTGTTCTGTAGATAATTTTATGGTATTTAATATAAATTAACAAAGTTTCATATATTATTACATTAAGGTAATAAATTATTGATGAAAAATAATATTTATGGTAATATAATCTTTGTAAGCATTTACAATTGTATATAATAAATATATAAATAGGAAGGCATAAAAGTTAATGAGAGTTGGAATTTTAACGCATTATGATGTAAATAACCAAGGAGCACAACTTCAGATGTATGCTCTATATAATCAAATAAAAAATATGGGACATGAACCTAAAGTTCTTTCATATACAAAAAATTATGATTTTGAGCAGATTGAGAAGGTAAGAAATCAAATAACAATTAAATCAATTCCATATTTATTAAAAACATATTTAATAGATAAAGGAATTGGATCTATGTATTTTAATACTAGAAAATATTTAAAGAATAAAAAATATCGAAATGAATATTTTAATATAGAATATTATTCTACAGCAAATATTGAATGTGCTGTAGTTGGAAGTGATGAGGTGTTTAGTATACCTATGGGAGTTAATATGATGATGTATGGTCATTGTGTTAATACAAACAAAGTATTTTCTTATGCACCGTCTTTTGGACAAACTTCTATAGAACTTATGGAAAGCTATCATTGTAAAAATTTAATAGCTTCAGGAATACAAAATTTTACTCAATTATCAGCAAGAGATGAACATACAAAAAATATTATAATGGAATTAACAGGAAGAGAAGCAACTATAGTATGTGATCCTGTATTATTATATGATTTTTCAAGTGTTCATGCAAAAGTAAAGTTACCTAATAAAAGATATATACTTATATATGCTTATGAGAGAAATATGTCTTCAGAGTCTGAAGTTGAAGCAATACGTGCATACGCTAAAAAGCATGGCTTGATTACAGTATCAGCAGGTACATATCATAAATGGTGTGATGTTAATATTCCTTGTAATTGTATTGAATGGATTGAATATTTTAGAGGGGCTGAAGCTGTTATTACAGATACATTTCATGGAGCTATAGTATCTATAATTACGCATACTCCAATGGCAGTTTTAGTTAGAAATCTTAATGTAAATAAGTTAACTGATTTATTGAAAAGAACATCAACAGAACAAAGAAGAATAAAGGATGTATCTTTAGAAGAGTTAGATAGAGTTTTTTCATCTGATACTAAATTTGAAGTTGTAGAAAAGTCTTTAAATGAACTCAGAAAAGTTGCAAATGATTATCTAATAGAAGCTTTACAATAAAAAAAGAAAGTAGCTTTATCTATAGTATTTAGATAAAGCTATTTAAATTTAAAGCTAAAATTTATTTGTTATAGGAGGAATGAGCTATGGTAGATAAATGTATAAGAATTACTCAAGTGTGTGAGAGATGGGGGAATGGTGGTATAGAGGCATTAATAATGAACATATTTAGAAATATTGACAACGATAAAGTACGTTTTGATATATTAATGGCTCAAGATAAAGGTGATAAATATGATGATGAAATTAAGGCATTAGGAGGAAGCAAAAGGGCTTTTTTGGATAATAAAATAAAATCACCAATGATAAGAGTATTAAAAAATTATATAGCATTTTATAAGGATTTAAAGAAAAATAAATATGATATTATTCATTTTAATTCTTATAATGGAAGTGTATACATTTTGATTCTTTTAGCTAAACTAGCAAAAGTTCCAGTAAGAATTGTTCACTCACATAATTCAGGTATGGACAATTCTAAGGGAAAAGCATTAAAGCTTTTATATCATAATATGTGTAAAAAATTATTTGGAAATTGTGCTACAAATTATTTTGCTTGTTCAGAAAATGCAGCAAAGTGGCTTTTCAATAAAAAAATAGTTGAAGAAAAAAAATATGTATTGGTTAAGAACGGAATAGATTCTAGAAAGTTTGTATATAACCTTGATTCAAGAAAAGAAATTAGGAAAAAGTTACAAATTGACGACAAGTTTGTTATAGGTAATGTAGGAAGATTTACTGAACAAAAAAACCATGAATTTATAATAGATGTTTTTAATGAGGTTCATAAAAAGAAACCCAATAGTGTTTTACTCTTAGTTGGAATGGGAGTCTTGATGGATAAGATAAAAGACAAAGTAAACAAGTTAGGATTAGGTGATGTGGTTTATTTTCTAGGAATACAAAATGAAGTGGAAAAATATATGCATGCTATGGATGTTTTTTTATTTCCATCATTATATGAAGGACTAGGCTTAGTAGCAATTGAAGCTCAAGCAGCAGCACTTAAGGTAATTGCATCTGATTATATTCCTAAGGAGGCAAATATAACAAATTATTTTGAACATTATCCGTTAGATGATAAATCTGTTTGGGTAAATAGAATATTAGAATTAAGTAATGGATATGAAAGAAAAGATATGTCAGATGAGATAATAAGTAATGGTTATGATATAAAAAATGTGGCAAAATTAGTTCAAGATATATATATATCAGAAGATAATAAGTTGAACAAATAAAAAATTTACAGAAGGGAATGATAATTAATGCATATTACTGTTTTTGGAATTGTATGGATTCTCATATTAGGATGCAGTTTTTTTATTCCAATAAAATATTTGGGGAGAATGTTAATAATAACAGGAATATTTCAAGCATCTTCTGTTATAAATATAGGAGATAAAGGTATATATGCAATGATTATTGCCGATGCTGTATTTATATTTAGATCAGCTTTTAGTACTAGATTTAAGCGAGGAGAAAAATATGGTAATTGGATTAAACTGTGGTGTGTATTTGCAGTTGTAGCAATATTAGGAGCAATATTTTTACCAATTTTATTTAAAGGAACATTAGTTAGAACAAGTGGAATGAAGAATTTACAAGATATGATTCCACTTACTTATACTAGTAGAAATACTATACAAATAATTACTCTTTTAGCTAATTCAATAACATTAATTGTATTTTATAAAAACAAAGATAAATTTGATGCAAAATTTATGTTAGATAGTTTTATTATTGCTATTGGAATTGTATTGTTTATAGGCTTTTGGGAGTATTTGTCCAAAATTGGTTTATGTCCTATTAAGTTTCCAAGTGAACTTATATATAATAATATAGGATATAGCCAAGCCTATAATCAAAATACTTCATTTGGAATAAAGAGAATGAATTCAACATTTACAGAAGCATCAGTATGTGGAGCATTTCTATCAGCATCATTTTGGGCATGTATAAGTTTGAAAAGTAAAAAAGCTAACATAATGGCGATTATATTACTGATTGCACTTGTATGTAATTTTTCAGGTACCGGTGTTATGTCTATGTTAGCTGGAGCAGCTATATATATATTATTAAGTGATAATAAGAAACGTGTAATTCCTCTTATTATAGGGTGTTTGATATTATTAATAATTCTTAATGCTATAGGAATGTTAGACCAATTTGTTGAAATGATAACAGGAAAATTAACGTCAACCTCTGGAAATATAAGAATGTCGGCTAATACATATTCACTAGAACTTATATTAAAAACTTTTGGACTTGGTGTTGGACTTGGAAGTCATAAGAGTAGTAGTCTAATTATTAATTTATTAAGTGTTATAGGAATACCAGGAACTATTTTATTTTTAATGAGTATGTATTATTTGTTTAAACCAATATATAAGCTTAGGACAAAGAATTCTTATTGTAATTTTGGCATTATGTTCTTTTTAGTTATGTTTGTAGCACAATGTTTATCAATTCCGGATTTGACATTTACACCATTGTGGATGTGTTTATATTATAATTGTTGTTTGAATATAAATAAGATTTCACAAGACGTCGAGGAAAAAAATAAAAAGCAAGAGGAGATTGTATATGAAAATAGCAACTATGACTTGGATATATAATGGAAATTATGGAACAGTACTTCAAGCATATGCATTACAGAAAATGTTGAATGATAAGGGATACGAAACTAATCTTATAAATTATAGAGCTAGTACAAAGTCAAAAATTAAAAATTTTTTTAAGAGTAAAAATTCATATTCTTTATTTATACAAAAAGCTAAGTCTGTAATATTTAAGAGTAAGTCTAATTCATCAATAGATTATAAGTTAAGGAATAAACGATTTATGGACTTTTTAAATAATGAGTGTTCATTAACTAAGTTATATTCTAATCCAGAAGATCTTAAAGAGTTAAATGATATTTATGATGTATTTATATGTGGAAGTGATCAAATATGGTCACCTAACTTTTTTAATGAAATTTTTTATTTGAGTTATGTTGATGAAAATAGAAAAAAAATAGCGTATGCTCCAAGCTTTGGTGTTAGTTCAATAACAAATAAAAAGAAAAATAAGATAAAAGCACTTCTAGAGAGGTTTGATTATATTTCTGTAAGAGAAAAGCAAGGAGCTGATATAGTAAAAGAGCTAACAAATAAGAATGTAGAGGTTGTACTAGACCCAACATTACTATTATCAGAAGAACAATGGGAGAAAGTTGCAATAAGCCCCAATATAGAAGAACCATATATATTGTGCTATTTTTTATCAGATAATGACTTCTATTACAAAACTGTAGAAAAGTTGGAAGAAGAGACAGGTTATAAGGTAATAAGTATACCAGTAACTGCTGATTCATACAATACAATGTATGACAAATATCCTGCTGCAGGGCCACAAGAATTTTTAGGATTAATAAAGAATGCTGCATTAGTATGTACAGATTCATTTCATGGATCAATATTTTCTATTAATTTTAAGAGAGATTTCTATGTATTTAAGAGATTTTCAGATGACTCTATCTCATCTCAGAATTCAAGAATATATAATATATTAAATCTTTTACAAGCAAATGATAGATTATTTGAAGAAGGTAAAAAAATAACTAGAGAAGGAATAAAGATAACAAACTATAATGAAATATATGATAAATTATTAGCAGTAAGGGAAAAATCAATAAAATGGCTGATTGATAAGCTATAATTCAATAAATAGGGATGTGAGGAAGATAAAATGAAACAAGTAGGAATAGTTACATTTCATAGTTCTACAAATTATGGGGCTATATTACAAGCGTATGGGTTGCAAGAAACATTAACAAAGCTTGGAACAGATGCAAGTTTAGTTAATTATTTTTGTGAAGAAGCACATAACCAGATGAAGCCTTTTGACGTAAAGAGAATTAAGTCAATAAAGTCTTTAGTAATGGAATTATTAAGATTCCCTGTTAAAAAGAAGAGATTAAAGAAAATAGAGAAATTTAATAATGAATATTATAAGCTTGGAAAAAGGTATTGTGTGTCTAAGGAAGATTTAGACAAAGTAAATGATGATTATGATGTATTTATAACTGGAAGTGATCAAGTATGGAATTATGAGCTTAGAGGGTTTGATAAAGCATATTATCTTGATTTTGTTAAAGATAATAAAAAGAAAAATTCTTATGCTGCAAGCTTTGGAGTTTCAGAAATTCCAGATGAACTTAAGGATACTTATAGAGAATTATTGAAAGACTTTAATCATGTATCTATTAGAGAAGAACAAGGACAAAAAATATATAGGGAATTAACAGGTAGAGATTCTGAATTAAGTATAGATCCATCATTATTATTAAAAAGAGAAGATTGGCTTAAGATAGAAAAAAAACCTAAGATAGAAGAAAAATATATTTTAGTATATTCTTTAGTTAATACAAAGACATTATTTAATTTTGTTCAAGAGCTTTCAGATAAAACAGGATGTAAAATAGTTGTTATCGGGAACTATTTAAAGACTAAAATAAAAGCAAAATATTATGATGCACCTTCGCCAGACGAATTTATAGGCTTGTTTGCACATGCTGAATATGTTGTCACTAATTCATTTCATGGAATTGCATTTTCAATTAACATGAATAGAAACTTTTTCGCTGAATTACAACCACCACCAGCAAAGAGAAATTCAAGATTAATAGGATTATTAGAAACAGCAGGACTTATGGATAGGTTAATAGAAGAGGGGAAAAATGATAAAATAAATGATAATATTAATTATGATGAAGTAAATAAGAGGATGGATATAGAAAGAGAGAAGTCATTTAAATATTTAAAAACAATTATTAATGAATAATTAAGTGCTAAGGAATGATAGTATGCTTGAAAAAATAATGAAAAAATTAAAAATATCACAAAATAAAATGAATGTAATGAGGCTTTCAGGAGGAACCTTAATAGGACAGTTAATATCAGTAGTCACAATACCTTTTGCTACTAGAATGTTTGGTGCTAAAGTAATAGGGGATTGGGGAGTACTTCAAGCAACTGCAACAATGGCAAATGCAATATCTAGTTTAGGGTTATTAAATGCTGTTGTAGTAAAAGATACAGATAAAGAATCTGAAGATGTAATAACTGCTGTAGGATCACTTGGAGTGGCATTTGGCATACTTACAGGTTTATTTTATATGATTGCTCATAGTAGTATGAAGGTTATAAGAGTTAACACTAATCCTATATTTGCAGCTATATTTTTATTTGTAGCAGTATTTACTCTTCAACAAGTACAACTATGTTATAACTATCTTAATAAAAATAAAGAATATAAAATACTTATGTGGAATCCAATGCTTACTAATGGGTTGTTTGGAATATTGTCTGTAATATTTGGTTTATTAGGATTTAAACAATATGGGTATCATGTTGCATGGATAATAGGACAAGTTGTTGCATTAATCCATATGAGAAGATTTATGCCAAGATTTAAAGTTAATTTTTCATTTAAGTTTTTAAAAGGTGTTATCAAAGATAATGATGAATTTGTAAAGTATCAATTTCCAGCATTAGCTGTTGCAACAGTTAAGAATCAGATTCCTACTTATCTTATAAAAGGGTTATTTGGAGTTGATATGGTTGGATATTATACTATGACTGTAAAGATATTAAAATTACCTATAACATTCCTAGCAAGTGCAATAGGTAGAGTATTCTTCCAGACATTGGCTGAATTAAAAGATAATAAGGAAAAATTAAAAAATTATGCATATAGAAATATAAATAAATTGCTTAAATATTCAGCAATTCCTATGTTCTGCTTACTTATATGTGGAGATGTTATTGTAACAATATTTTTAGGAAAGTCATGGGAAATTGCAGGAGTTATGATAAGGATACTAGCTCTTGAAAATATGTTTTTATTCTTGTATCAAATGTCATATGGACTACCTATAGTTATTAATAAGCAAAAAATAACACTATACATAAATGTTGCACAACTTGCAATATACTGTATATCGTTTATTCTTGGAAAAGTTCTATTTAATGATATATATGCAGCATTATATATATTAACTATTGGATTTATAATATCTAATGTAATATATTTTGCTTATATGTTTAGTTGTATGGGGATAAGTGCATGGCATTATGTGAGAAAAGTAACAACTGTTTTTGTAGTTATGGTTGCTTTGGCAGAAGTATGCAGATTTGTTTTAAAGTTAATAGGCATAGTAAGTACTATGTGATATTGTTAACTATATGGAGGGAAATATGAAACTTTTTATTAATAAGGAAGATTGTTGTGGTTGCTCTGCATGTATGAACATATGTCCTAAGAAGGCAATAAATATGGAAAAAGATGAAAAAGGATTTATTTATCCACAAATTGATGAAAAAAAATGCGTTGATTGTGGATTATGTAAAAAAGCCTGTGGATTTATTAATGACTATGATAAAAGTGAATTGTTAAATGAGTCAATTGTATATGCAGCTAGATATAATGATGATAATGCAAGAAAAAAAAGCTCATCAGGTGGGATATTTTATGCTTTATCAGAATATGTGTTAGAAAATGGTGGAGTAGTATATGGTGCAGTATTTGATGATGAATTTAATGTTAAGCATATTAGAGCTATTACAAGAGAAGATAGAGATAAACAGTTAGGTGCTAAATATGTTCAAAGTTCTATTGGGAGTTCTTATAGAGATGCTAGAAAAGATTTAGAGGAAGGAAGATTAGTTCTATTTACTGGAACACCATGTCAGATAGCTTCATTACAAACATTTTTGAATAAGCATTATGATAATTTAATAAAATGTGATATAATATGTCATTCTGTTCCTAGCCCTAAAGTATTTAAAGAATATATAAAAGAGTTAGAAAATAGATATGATTCTAAGGTAAAAAGATATAGCTTTAGGGGAAAAGGACAACGTGTAATATCACAAGCTGTAAAAGTAGATTTTGAAGATGGAAAAAAATATAGTAAAGGTGATATTGCTTATGATCCATTTGGAGCGTTATTTGGAAGTGATAAGATATCTAGACCATCTTGTTTTAAATGTAAGTTTACAAACATGGAGAGACCATCAGATATAACTATAGGAGATTTTTGGGGAATTCAAAAAGCAGTTCCAGGTTTTGCAGATAAGAATGGAACTTCTGTAATAATAGTAAATACAGATAAAGGAATCGATACAATTAATAAAATTAATATGAATTTGACAATGGTAAAAAGTTCTTTTGACAAATGTCCGCATAAAAATTTGAGGAAAAATTCTAAAAAACCTATTGACTATGATAAGGCATGGGAAGATTATAAAAATAATGGATATTTGTATTTGGCAAAAAAATACGGAAGAGATAATGTAAAAGATCAAATTTTAATAAGGATAAAAAGTATAGTAAAGCGAATAAAGAAACAAGTAATGTATAAATGTTAAAATATACTTGATTTTTACTGTAGTAAGTTGTATTATAAGATAAGCATATAAATGATAGAGGTGCAGAGATTATTAGTATCATTATGGAGTTAAGCACGAAGAAGTAATGAGAAAGGATGATTTGCCGAAGGATATGATATGATGCTTTAAGTTTATATCCTGGTTATGCATATAATATGTGTATGACTGTCACAATTATATTGTGGAGAGCTATCCAGAGTTGTTTTTAATCAATGCAGATTATAAATGAGCCTTGGATTATTCCGAGGCTTTAATAATAAATAAGCAATAAAATAGGAGGAATTTTTAGTGGATAATAAGAAGTTAAGAGTAGGAGTCCTTGGGGCTACAGGATTTGTTGGACAAAGACTAGTAACTTTATTAGAAGGACACCCATATTTCGATGTTACAGTATTAGGTGCTAGTTCAAGAAGTGCAGGAAAGGTATATGAAGATGTTGTAGGAGATAGATGGAAACTTACAACTCCAATGCCAGAATACGTTAAGAAGATGACAATTAGAGATCTTCATAATATTGATGAAATTAAAGATGATGTAGATTTTGTTTTCTGTGCAGTAAATATGGACAAGAAAGAAATTCAAGAAATAGAAGAAAAATATGCAAAAGCTGAAATACCAGTAGTATCAAATAATTCAGCACATAGAATGACTAAGGATGTTCCAGTTATAATACCAGAAATAAATGATGCACATTTAGAAGTTATTAAATCTCAAAGAAAGAGATTAGGAACTAAAAAAGGTTTTATAGCTGCTAAACCAAACTGTTCTATTCAAAGTTATGTACCACCAATAACTGCATTACTTGAATTTGAACCAACAGAAATTTTAGTTACAACAATGCAAGCAATTTCAGGAGCTGGAAAGACATTTAAAGAATGGCCAGAAATGCAAGATAATGTTATTCCATACATAGGTGGAGAAGAGCAAAAGAGTGAAGTTGAACCATTAAAAGTTTGGGGACATGTTGAAGGTGATGAAATTAAGCTTGTAGAAGGAATAAAGATTTCAGCTCAATGTATGAGAGTTGCAGTAACTGATGGACATATGGCAACTGTAGCTATAAACTTTAAGAAAAAACCAACTAAAGAACAAATCTTAAAGGCTTGGAAAGAATTCTCAGGAAAACCTCAAGAATTAGGATTGCCACATGCACCAAAGCAATTTATAACTTATTTTGAAGAAGATAATAGACCACAAACTCATATAGACAGAGATGTTGAAGGTGGAATGGGAGTAACTGTTGGTAGATTAAGAGAAGATAACATCTTCCAATACAAGTTTGTTGGATTATCTCACAATACATTAAGAGGAGCAGCTGGTGGAGCTGTATTAATGGCAGAATTATTATACAGAGAAGGATATTTATCAGGAGATAAATAGAATTAGTATTTTACAATAAATAGAGAATGTGATATATTTAGAATTAGGAGTAAATTTACTCCTAATTTTAAATTTACAAAATGTATATAAAAATTAAGGGGGCAATTAAATTGGGTAGAGTGTATAACTTTTCAGCAGGTCCTGCAGTTTTACCAGAAGAGGTATTAAAAGAAGCTGCAGCAGAAATGCTAGATTATAATGGAACAGGAATGTCAGTAATGGAGATGAGTCATAGATCTCAAGCATTTGCTGATATAATAGAAACAGCAGAAGCAGATCTTCGTGAATTAATGAACATTCCAGATAACTACAAAGTTCTATTTTTACAAGGTGGGGCATCACAACAATTTGCAGCTATTCCTATGAACTTAATGAAGAATAAGGTAGCTGATTATATTATTACTGGACAATGGGCTAAGAAAGCTTATCAAGAAGCTAAGAGATATGGAAAAGCAAACATAATAGCTTCATCAGAAGATAAGACTTATTCTTATATTCCAGATTGTTCTGATTTACCTATATCAGAAGATGCAGATTATGTATATATATGTCATAACAATACTATATATGGAACATCATACAAAACTGAACCAAATACAAAGGGTAAAATATTAGTTGCAGATATGTCATCTGACATCTTATCTCAACCAGTAGACGTTACTAAGTATGGTTTAATATATTTTGGTGTTCAAAAGAATATAGGACCAGCAGGAGTTGTTATTGTTATCATCCGTGAAGATCTAATAACTGATGATGTATTAGAAGGAACTCCAACAATGTTAAAATATAAGACTCAAGCAGATGCTAACTCTTTATATAATACACCACCTGCATATGGAATATATATATGTGGAAAAGTATTTAAATGGGTTAAGGCACAAGGTGGTCTTGAAGCTATGAAGGTTAAGAATGAAAAGAAAGCTAAAATTTTATATGATTTCTTAGATTCATCAGAAATGTTCAAAGGAACAGTAGTAAAAGAAGATCGTTCATTGATGAATGTTCCATTTGTTACTGGAGATAAAGACTTAGACGCTAAATTCATAAAAGAAGCTACAGCAGCTGGATTTGTTAACATTAAAGGACACAGAACAGTTGGTGGTATGAGAGCTAGTATATACAATGCTATGCCAATTGAAGGTGTTGAAAAATTAGTTGAATTTATGAAGAAATTTGAAGCTGAAAATAAATAATCAAATTTAATATATTTACAAGTACTCAACGAGGGAGTAGTTGGCACATATTATTAATATGTGCGACAAGTCAACATAGTGGTGATTTCTCACCTGGCTTGTCTTAATTAACAAGACTCATTGATAGTTTTTATGCTATCAATGAGTCTTTTTCTGTATAAAAGAAGTTAAAAAATAATTGAATTATACAATTTATAATTTATATAAATTGCAATAACAAATTGAACTAATTTCTATATATGACCTAAATACTTGATTTTACTATAGTATATAGATTTCATCTAAATGCATTTCAAATAACTCTTCTGGGGTACGATAGTTTAATATCTTCCTTGGAAGAGTATTCATCCATTCTTCTATGAAAGCTATGTCGGTTTGATTATAATTAGATATTCTTTTACCTTTTGGAATAAAACGGCGTATTAGTCCATTGTGGCGTTCATTAGTGCCTTTTTCAAAAGAAGAATATGGATGAGTAAAGTATATTTTTGTGTCGGTTATATCTTCTAACTTTGATAATTCAGCAAATTCAGAACCATTATCACCTGTTATGCTCTTAAAAACTTTGCTAAATTGTTTACCATATATATCACGAATCCTTGTAAGTGCTTTAGTAACAGCTTCTGCTGTCTTAGCTTCAATCCTTTGAATAATGGCATTCCTTGTTTTTCTCTCAAGAATAGTTAATAACACACAGTCACTGTTGGATTTTTGCCCAACAACAGTATCTATTTCCCAATGTCCAAATTCTTCACGTTCGATAATACATGTTGGTCGTTCTGCGATGCTTTTACCTAGATTCTTTTTGTGCTTCTTTACCCTATATGATTTAGTATTTCTGCGTAGTTTCATTGGCAAATCTGAATTGAAAATGTCTAGTAAACCAAGATCAATGTAATTATATAAGGTTTTGGTACAAACCATCTTAGAACGCTCAAACTTGCCGCTTACAAGGGCGTATCCTACACAAGCATCTGGAGACCATTTATCTTTCTTTATTTTATTTACTACATAGTTGATAAACTCACTACATTCAAGGCGTTTAAAAGAGCGGCAAGAATTCTTTCTGTTTCTTTTGTAAATATAAGAACCTGTGTCAGCAAGATACATTTCAACAGGCTTTCCTTGCTTAATTTGAGTAGTTGTACCACGTCTTATTTCATTTAGAGTTGTGTTGATTGGACGATTAAGCTCTTTAGCTATTTTATATGCTGAAACTCCATCTTTAAGGCGCAATTCAATAGTATAACGTTCCTTATCATTTAAGTGTTTATTTTTACGTGATTCTGTGTTATTATTTTCTTGATTCATAGTGGTTATCCTCCGTGTTTTATTTTTTGTGGTAATTAAATCATAACACAGATAATCCACTATGGATTTTTTTAGTTCAATTTCATTATACAATTAGTCAATTTATAATTTATAATTTATAATTATATTGTTTAATAATAAACTAGGAAGGAAACAGGAATTTTTATGAACTTATTTGAGATTATATTTATTGGATTAGGATTAAGTATGGATGCAGTAGCTGTATCTATGTAAGCGTAAAAGATTTCACGTCTACAAAAAATATAATCCTCCTAGTAAAATTAAGTAAACATTAATTTTATGGAGGATTTTTATGTATAAGAAATTAAACAATAAAGAATGGGAAGAAGCTGTTGAT
>NZ_JAHLQH010000004.1 GCF_018918325.1 Clostridium sp. MSJ-8
TATCGCTGTTTCATGCGAAACTACGATCTTATGCGGTATTAATCTCCCTTTCGAGAGGCTATTCCCCACTATGAGGTAGGTTGCCCACGTGTTACTCACCCGTCCGCCGCTAATCCACTCCCGAAGGAGCTTCATCGCTCGACTTGCATGTGTTAGGCACGCCGCCAGCGTTCGTCCTGAGCCAGGATCAAACTCTCAATAAAAAGTTTAATCATTAAAATAGCTCTTAAAACTTACTCATAAAGAATTGCTGGTTCTTAATTTATTATTCTGTTCAATTTTCAAAGATCATCTCAGCCGCCACCGCGACTGCTTTTCTATAATATCATCATTCAAGAACATTGTCAACAAATTTTTAAAACTTTTTTCAAAATTTATTCTAGTGTCTTGCGACGACAGCTACTATAATATCACCTTTTAAAAAGTCTAACAATATATTTTTTTTGATTATATGATTTTATTTTAATATTACTCGTTTTTCCTTAATTTTTCTCCATTTATCTACTATTGATACACTAGGCATAGTTACTAATTCTACATGCATAAAATGTTAACTTTTTTTATATTCTCTTCCATATCCCCTCTAGATTCTTTACTATTTTTTGCTTTTATTTTACTATTATATTATGAGAATTTTTTATGGAGGAACTTTTTAAAATGAAAAGAAAATTAATAGTATTATTAATATGTATATGTGCAACTACATTAGTTGCATGTTCTGATAACTCAACTAGCAAAAAAACAAATAAAAAAAATACATCTTTTTCTACAGAATACATTACTACAAGTAAGCCTGCTCCTTTTGTATTGCAAGACACAACATATACTACACAACCTTTTATATTTACAGACACCAGCACTCTTCTTTTCCCAAACTGGGATGATAAGAACAGAATTTCTACAATAGAAGGAAATCTTCCTAGTAACTATATACGAACTGAAGATGCCACAAGCTTTATCGATTACAGAACTAATTCTATGACTTACATAAATGGAACCATATACTTTTCTGATTATAGCAATAATTATTATTTATCATCTGTATCTACTTCAGGAAAAGATATTCAAACTTTACTTAATATAAAGACTGATTATTTAACTAGTGTTAACAACACTATTTATTTTGTAAATAAAGATGATGGTTATTCTTTATATAAATATGATATAAAATCAAAGGAACTAGCAAAACTTACAAAAGATAAAGTAGGAAAATATTGTATCAATAATTCATTTATTTTATATCAAAATATTTCCGACAATTCAAAACTATATAGAATAAATATAGACGGAACTAATAGAACTGCTGTGACAGATTTTGCAGTAGACAGCTTCTGTATATATCAAAACAATATTATTGCTATAAACTCTTATGACAATTATAAGATATACCAAATCAATCCATCAGATTTATCTAGCACAAGAATATCCTTAATAGAAGCTAAAGATATTCAATGTTACAATAACAACATTTATTATCTTGATAGAAATAAAAACCACTTATGTTCATTATCTATAGATACCAGTTCTAACAATACTACTTCTACTGAATTATTTAAAGAAGGTGTAAATGAATATTATCCTAGCCAAGATTATATCTTTATCAAAAAATCTGCTAATATAAACAACACTTATATATACATTTATAATTTAAATAATAACTAAATATATTAAAAAAGAAGGTGGTTTTTGTATAATCAATCAAAAGCCACCTTCTTTTATTATAATTCATTAACTATTTCTTTAAACTTATTACCTCTTACCTCAAAATTAGGGAACATATCAAAAGATGCACATGCTGGTGATAATGTAACAATATCACCTGGGACTGCAAGTTCCTTTGCTTTATATACTGCTTCCTTTAAATCATTAACAAATGTAATATGAACTTCATGTCCTGTTCTTTCTTTTAAATCTCTAAAAACTTTTGCTATCTTTTCTTTTGTTACACCTAACAATATAAGTTCTTTTATATATGGATATCCTTCATTTGCTAGTGGTTCAAATGGTATATGCTTATCATAACCTCCAGCAATTAATATTACTTTTGTATCAAATGCTCTTAATCCTGCCAAAGTTCTAGTAGGACTAGAAGCAATTGAATCATTATAATATTTAACTCCATCTATAGTTCTTACCAACTCACATCTATGCTCTACACCTTTAAATGTTTCTGCAACTTTCTTCATAGTTTCTTTTGAAACATCATCTTTAGTTGCAATAAAAGCTGCTAGATAGTTCTCTACATTGTGCATTCCTTTTATAACTATATCATCTTTTGCACATACTTTTTCACCATCTATATATAAATATCCTTCTGAATAGTAGGCATCTGTATTTGTAACCTTTGAACTAAATGTTCTAACTTCTCCCTTAGCTTCTGACTTAAAAGAACGAGTTATATCATTACTCTCATTTACAACTAATATACCTTTATCAGTTTGGTGTAAAAATATATTTTTCTTAGCATCTATATATTCTTGCATATCTTTATGCATATCTAAATGATTCGGAGCTAAATTAGTACATATTGCAACATCAATAGGAGAATCAATAGTCATTAATTGAAAACTAGATAATTCTAACACAACCATGTCTTTGTCTGTTATTTCTTCTATTTGTGCAAATAGTGGAGTTCCTATATTACCTCCTACCCACGTCTTATATCCTTCTTCTATAAGAAGCTTTGAAATTATAGTAGTAGTTGTTGTTTTTCCATCGCTACCTGTAATTCCATATATTTTTCCTTTACAATATCTTATAAACTCTTCCATCTCTGAAGTTATATATGCACCTTCTGCCTTAGCCCTTTGAAGTGCTTCACTATCAATTCTCATAGATGGTGTCTTAAATACTACATCATACCCTGTTAACTTATCTAAATAGCCTTCACCTAGAATAAGTTCTACACCTTTTTCCTTAAAATCACTATATACATCTCCTAATTGTTCAGCAGTCTTCTTATCAAAAGCTGAAACATTAGCCCCTAACTTAAGTAAGAAATTAATTAATGGTATATTAGATACTCCAATTCCTACTACAGCTACTTTTTTATTCTTTATATAATCCTTAAATTCTTGAAAGTCTTTTTTCATCTATATCCTCCCAATCTATTCACAAAAGAAGGCTACACAAAACAATTCTTTTGTATAACCCTCTAAATTAATTTCTAGAATTCTAAGCTCTTAGCTATATATTCTTCTAATTCACTTATCTTAATTCTTTCTTGTTCCATTGTATCTCTATTTCTTATTGTTACAGCTTCATCTTCTAATGTATCAAAATCAATAGTAATACAATATGGTGTACCTATTTCATCTTGTCTTCTATATCTCTTTCCGATGCTTCCAGCCTCATCAAAATCTATATTAAATTTCTTGCTTAGTTCTGCATAAACATCTAAAGCTTTTTCTGATAACTTCTTAGATAACGGAAGTATTGCTGCTTTAAATGGTGCTAAAGCTGGATGTAAATGCATTACAACTCTAGTATCAGTTTTGCCATTAGCTTCTAGTTCTTCTTCATCATATGCATCTACTAAAAATGCTAATGCAACTCTATCTGCTCCTAATGATGGTTCTATACAATATGGTATATATTTTTCATTAGTTGTTGGATCTAAATATGATAAATCTTGTCCTGAATGTTCTTGATGTTGTTTTAGGTCATAATCAGTTCTATCTGCTATTCCCCATAATTCTCCCCATCCAAATGGGAATAAATATTCTATATCAGATGTAGCATTAGAATAGAATGATAATTCTTCTTGGCTGTGATCTCTCATTCTTAAGTTTTCTTCAGTTACCCCTAAGTTAAGTAAGAAGTTCCAGCAATATTTTCTCCAATATTCAAACCATTCTAGATCTGTTCCTGGTTTACAGAAAAATTCTAGTTCCATTTGTTCAAATTCTCTTGTTCTGAAAGTAAAGTTTCCTGGTGTTATTTCGTTTCTGAAAGATTTACCTACTTGAGCAATACCAAAAGGAACTTTCTTTCTAGAAGTTCTTTGAACAGCTTTAAAATCTACAAATATACCTTGTGCAGTTTCAGGTCTTAAATAAATTTCATTCTTAGCATCTTCAGTTACTCCTGCATATGTCTTGAACATTAGATTGAACTTTCTTATATCAGTATAGTTCATCTTACCACACTTAGGACATACTATATTATGTTGTTGTATATAATCCATTAATTGTTCATTAGACCAACCATCAGCTGATGCTACCTCAACACCACTAGCAGTCATATGGTCTTCTACTAATTTATCCGCTCTAAATCTAGACTTACATTCTTTACAATCCATTAATGGGTCTGAGAAACCTCCTACGTGTCCTGAAGCCACCCATACTTCTCTGTTCATTAAGATAGCACAATCTACTCCAACATTGTAAGGACTCTCTTGTACGAATTTCTTCCACCAAGCTTTTTTAACATTATTCTTGAATTCTACTCCTAATGGGCCATAATCCCAAGCATTTGCCAATCCTCCATATATCTCTGATCCTGGGAATATAAATCCTCTGTTCTTACACAATGCAACTATCTTATCCATTGTTTTTTCAACTGCCATAACATTTACCTCCAAAAAAATATAAATAAAAGGGCCGTTACCTCAAAGGGACGAAATTATATTCCGCGGTTCCACCCTTCTTGGCACATGCCCATCTTTCCATTACTACAAACACTCAAAAGCTCCCTTCACAAGATAACTATAATGATTCGCAGCCCCATCATCTCTCTAGGATAGTAATTCTTGTTACTCTTCTTCATCAACGTGCATATTCAATTATATATTAATTTTACCAAATAGCTATTATATGTCAATATATTAATTTTTGATAAAATAAAAAGCAATGATTATCATTGCTTAATCTCAAAAAAAATGGCTCCGCGAAGAGGGCTCGAACCTCCAACCTATCGGTTAACAGCCGAGTGCTCCACCATTGAGCTATCGCGGAACGTTTGCTACATGAATTATTATATCATGTAATAAAATAATTGCAAGAACTTTTTTTAACTTTTTTATTTTTTTATATTTTAGAAATTCTTAATGAAATTGTGCTATTTATGAAAACATATAATGTTAATACTAATAATTAGAAAACATAATATTAATTATACCAAACAACATTAGATTTATTGACTAATAGGACACACTATTACAAATTCCATTCCTTCTTTATGTCTTACTGCATATATATCTCCATTCATTTTTTTCATAATTTCATTACAAATATATAATCCTAATCCATTTCCTTGTTTTCCTTCTACATTACTTCCTCTATAGAAACTTTCAAACAAATGAATCATATCCCTTTCCTCTACTACATCTCCTGTATTAAATATAGTAATTAAAAGATAATATTCTTCTTCAGAAAAAGTAATTCGTATTTTTCTTCCATCTCCATACTTAAATGCATTCTCCATAATATTTTGAATTACTTCATATAATTTATCTAAGTCACCTTTTAGAAGATAATTAGTGTATTCTGACATTGTAAGAGCAATGTGCTGACTATCACATTTTTCTTCATATCCAAGTTTTATTTTATCCACTAAGTCTCTTAAATAAAATTCCTCTATACTTACTTCAACATTTATAATTTCTTCTTTAGATGATTTTATAACTTGCTTAACAAATTCATCAATTTCTTCTACATTTCTATCTATGCTACCGGCTATCTCTTTAATAGATTCTGGAGAATCATATATTCCTTCTCTTAACAACCTAGAATATAGCCTAATGGCATTTAAAGGTGTCTTTATATCATGGGAAATTGATAACAATATCATCTTTTTTTCCTTTAATACTTTTAATTCTTGTTTTTTATGAATATCCAAATTATCCTTAAGCATATTTATTCCCCATACAAATTTACCAAAATACTTATCCTTATTTTCCTTTAATTCATATGTAAAATTACCTTTTGAAAGTTCATATGGAAGTTCTTTTAATTTTAAGAAAGGATTAATGACTTTACTTCGAACATATAATAATACAGCTAAACATATTACAAAAGAAATAAATAACATAAGTTCTATAATATATATATATTGTTTTGTGTCCACTCTATCTATATAACTAAATTTTATATATCCTCCTAAGACATTTTCTCCAACCTCTTCTATCCAAAAAGGCCTAACTTCCATTTCATAATTATTTTCATTATCATAAAATTTTTCAATTTCAGTGTTGCTACTACCAACTTGCATAAATTCAATTTTCTTTATACACTTATAGTTCTCCAAATAATTCTCAAAATTTATTTCTGTTAAATCCGAATGGGAATCATAATTATCATATAAATCTGCCATTATACGATTTATCTCTATACGATACCACTTATCATTTACATTATTATTATGTAGCTTAAATAATATAAAAACAGCCAAGCTTACATATAGTAAGCTGACTGCACCTATCAATATATTAAACTTCTTCATAACGATACCCAACTCCCCACACTGTCTTTATTATTTTAGGTTGCTTAGAATCCTCTTCAATCTTATCTCGAAGCATTTTTATATGCACTGTTAAGGTTTGATTATCACTAAAACTATCTGCTCCCCATATTTGATTAAATATATATTCTTTTCTTAAGGTCTTACCTTTATTCTCAATAAGAAGTAATAAAAGATCATATTCTTTTATAGTAAGATTCAATTTCTCTTTGGCCTTAAATACCTCCATAGTTTCTTGATTTATTGTCAATTCATTTGAAACAATTATAGATCGTTTTTCTTCGTCACCATAAAATCTCTTAAATAATGCAGATATCTTTGCATTTAATATATCAATATCTACTGGCTTTTCTATATAGTCATCAGCACCTAAGCTATATCCATTCATCTTAGCCTCTTTGTCTAACCTTGCACTTAAAATTATAATTGGTACACTTTTATTTCTTCGAATGTGTGCACAAACACTAAAACCATCTATCCTTGGAAGCATAATATCTAAAATTACTAATTTAACATTCTCTTTATCAATAAACTCTATAGCCTCTTCTCCACTTATAGCACAAAAAACACTATATCCTTCTTTAAATAGAAACTTACTCATTAATTGTGCAAGTTCTTTATTATCTTCTACTAATAATATATCAACCATACTTCCACTCCCTAATATATTCTACCAACCAAGATCCATTAACCAATTACTCAATTGTTTTTCTCTGTTTCTATTATTATCTGCCTCTCTATACTTACCAAGATTAATAGAATCCTTAATAATCCCATCCTCTATATACATTACCTTTTCACATCTAGCTGCAACACTAACATCATGTGTAACTAACATAATGCTTGTTCCTTCTTCATTGATATCATTGAAGATCTGCATAACTTCCTTAGATGCTTGCCTATTCAAAGCTCCTGTAGGTTCATCTGCAAATATAATTTTAGGTCTATTAATAAGACTTCTGCATATACAAGCACGTTGTAATTGACCTCCAGATACCTCAGTAATATCATTGTCTGCTATTTCACTTATTTCTAGTTTACTCATTAACTTATTAGCATACTCATTAATCTCTTTTCTTTTTTTCTTATCTTTGTATGCTTTATATCCAGGCAATATTATATTATCATAAACAGATAGATTTTTTAACATATACATCTGTTGAAATACAAAACCCATTTCTACTAAACGCACTCTACTTATATCTGTATCTGAAAGTCCCTCTAATTCTCTCCCAAAAAATTCAACACTTCCAGCTGTCATTTTATCCATACCACTTACTGTGTACATAAGAGTAGTTTTTCCTGAACCTGACGGTCCCATTATTGCAACCATTTCTCCAAACTTTATATCAAAATTAACATTTCTAAGTACATTATTCTGTTTCTTATTTGCTATATATGTTTTGCAAAGATTTTTTACAACTAAAGATTCCATCTTAATACCTCCTCCTAAACTTTTTATATTTATTCCATATTGTTGATTTCCATCAAATTAATTTTTCTTACACTTCTAGCTGCAAAATATGATGCAATTAATATAACAATTAACAATATTGATGGATACATAATATATGTTTCTATAACATTTACTTGTATCTTTATATGAGCTGCCCCCATCATCGCAAAGACAGGTTTTACTAAAAATTTATTCATAAAATTAGAAAAAACGCCACCTAAAATCACACCTATAATTAATACAAAACCCATCCTCATAACTTGCCATGTCTTTATGGAACCATAAGAAAAACCTATACTCCTCATCATTGCAATTTGACTGGTCTCACCTTTAATAAATATCTTCATCATAAGTATTGTTATAAGCGCATTAATTGCACATATCAGAATAACTATAATACTCTTTAGCTTATCTAATTGCTCAGTAGTACTTCCTAATTGTTTATTCATAGCTTCTCTATAATCATATAATGTGTATCTAGGAAAATTATTTCTCAAGTCTTCAAGAATTCCTTCTTTATCTGTGTAATTTTTTACATTCCCTTGGAAATACCATATACCCGACAGTGTTCTATCTTTTGCGTCAAAAGAATTACTTACAAAAGCGCTTTCACCAACCTGCATATAATTCTGATAACTACCACATACAATCATATTAAAATCTTCATTCTGAAACTTCATATGAACAGTATCACCTATTGATATTCCTAATTTATCAAGTACTTTTTCGGATAATGCAACTTCGTTATCTAATTTAGGAGTATCTCCAGCTGTAAGTTCAATAAAACTTCCATCAGAATTAATAGGTTGAAGAACTATAAACTGTTTTATATCATCTTCATTATCTACATAAAATCCACATGAATAGAAAACAATAGTATTTAAACTAACATCATATCCTTTTTCCTGCATTTCAAACTCGATTTTATTTATTTTTTCCTCTACAGTTGTTCTTGTAAGATTCTCATCCTCACTTCCTATACTATCATCCATATTCATATAAAAATCTGCATTTGTATCAAGCACAAAATTTTTGGCCATCTCAGTACTTTCCATTGTATATATAGTATTTAAAGGTAGTATTATAAGCACTGTTCCAATAGCAAAAGTTAATATTATAACTATATACCTTCTTATATTAGAACATATATCATTAATTGCTAAGAAAAAACTTGTTGATATGCTTGTATGCTTATATAACTTAAAACCAGATTTAACTTTAAATCTCTCCCCTGTTTCTCCACTTCTTATTGCATCTATCGGTGAAATCTTTTTTAGTTTTCTCATTGATAATCTACAAAACACTAATATTAATAAAATCACTACCACTGAACTTATAATATTAACCCATAAATTAGCCATACTTTTCTGCATCATAACATTAGCTGCAACTTCTTTTATCATAATGCTGCTAACAGGTACACTTAACAAACAACCTATAGTAACCGCCAATATAGATAATGCAAAATACTTAACCGTATATATATCCCTTACACCACTATTGGTAATTCCTATTGCTTTCATTATTCCAATCTCTTTATAATCCTCTTGCAATGTAAAACTTATGGTAAACTTTAGTATTAAAAATGATATTATAATTAGACATACACCAACAATAATTAATATTCCTGAAGTTATCATAGATATTACATAAGAAAATTCAAAAGTATCTCTATCTAAAGAAACTCCTATAGATAATCCTTGTTTATTAAGCTCTCTATCAAATTTATCTATATTATCTGTATTTATACAATAATTATATCCAATACGTGCTCCAGCTTTTTTTATTCTTACATATTCATCTTCACTTACTATGAATCGTGTCACTCCAATAAATTCCCCTCCAAATGAAGGATCAAACATAGGCTGTGTTATTGTATATTCCTTTTCATAATCATTAAATTTAAGAGTAATTTTATCTCCTGCCTTAAGACCATTTTTGTCCATTTCCCTTTGTTGCATCGCAATTTCACCATTTTTAAGTTCTAACAATTCTTGATTTTGGTTAAATACTTGCATATATTTTTTCCATTGACTTTCTATAAATATAGTATTCATAGCGTCATACTCTTTTCCATTAGACCCTGCATATTTCTTTATGTTAGAAGCTGAAACAATAGCTGCTTCATTCTTTACATAATCCTCATAATACTTTTTTCCTTTTCCATCTAACCAATCATCTAAATGAAGCTCTCCTTCCTGTTCAAATGTATAAATGTACTTATCAGGAACATTGCCTTTGTCCATACAATAATCAACTGCATTAGTTATTGCCAATATATTATTTACGCTACTAGCTACAAACACTGTTGCCAAGAAAATAAAAAGAAACAATATAATATTAATTCCCTTTTTTCGTTTTAACTCTTTTTTCAAAATACGAAAAAACATTTCTTTCCCCTTTCTTTTTTATTAATTTTAAATTTCTCACGTAAGTAATTTATCTACAATAACATATTAACATGATAATTATTAAATAATCATTAAATAATCTAAACCAAAAATTGTATAATAAAATCCTTATATACTTTTTATAATATATAAGGACTTTATCTTTCTTCTATAATATATATTTCTTTTTCTACTTAAAAGTTAATTTAAATTTGAGCTTATGGCTCTTTACATGCATAAAGTATGCTTTTATTCATTAGTAATATTATTCATAAAGCAAATCTATTAACTTTTATTTATACGTTTAATAAATTTTACTATCTCTACTTGAATTATTGTCATTAACGTAAGTCCTATTACTATTAACCATTGCTTTAAATTAAGATTTACAATATTGAATTCTTGTTGTAAATTAGGTAAAAATAAAATTACAATCATTAATACTGTAGATACAGCAAAAGAACCTACTAACCATTTATTAAAGCTACCACTTCTGTTAAATATTGAATCTGTATTAGAATGTTGATTAAACACTCTTAAAATTTGAGAAAAGGCTAAAACTGAAAATGCCATTGTTTGCCCAACCGAATGACCTGACATACTAAAGCCTATCCAGTATGCAATAATTGTCATGGTAGCAACAAAGATACCTTGAGTTATAACTTGTACCACAAGGTCTTTTTCAAATAATGTTCCTGATTTAACTGGCTTATGTTTCATTATATTTTTACTTGGAGGATCAACACCTAAAGCAAGTGCTGGCAATGTTGCAGTTGCAAGGTTTACCCATAAAATATGAACTGCTAACAGAGGCGCTTCCCAATTAAATATGGTAGCTATAAATAAAGTCATAATTTCTGCAATATTCCCTACAAGTAAAAATCGAATTACTTTTTGAATGTTTCTATAAACACGTCTTCCTTCTTTTATTGCGTAAACAATTGTAGTAAAACTATCATCCAAAAGAATCATGTCCGCAGAATCCTTTGCAACATCAGTTCCGCTTAACCCCATTGCAATTCCAATATCTGATGCCTTCAATGCCGGTGAATCATTAACTCCATCACCAGTCATTGCTACAACCTCACCTATTCTCTTTAATGATTGTATAATTCGAAGTTTATCACTAGGAGAAACTCTAGAGAATACCGTTGTTGTCTTAACTTTTTCATCCAAGTCATCATCATTCATATTATCCAGTTCATCACCAGTTATAACTGTATCCCCATCTCTAAATATTCCAAGTTCTGATGCTAGAATATAAATAGTACAAGTTAAAAATGTTAATTTCTCAAAAAAGAGACTATAATATAATTAAGAATTGTAGGAGGAATTGGTATGAGTAAACATTATGATAAGGAATTTAAAGAGAATGCAGTAAGATATGCATTAGAGCATGAAGAACTAAGTATTAAAAAAAGTGCTAAAAATCTTGGATTAAGTAGCTCAGCATTAGGTGATTGGATAAGGAAAGCTAAAAATAACAATGGGGAAGTACCAACAAGAGGATCTGGTAATTACTCAAGTGATGAAGCTAAGGAAAATGCTAGGTTAAGAAAAGAATTAAGAGATACTCAAGATGCTCTTGATATACTAAAAAAAGCCATAGGCATTCTTGGAAAATGACACAAGCTATATTTATCGAAACAGCGAAGGCTGAGGCCCTTGCTGCAAAAGATACGAGACGCCGACTTAATATCAGCGGAGTGCTTAGAATATTAGGCGTTTCAAGAACTGGTTATTATTCATTTAAGAATAGAAAACCTTCTAATAGACAAATCCATAAAGAAATTCTAGAAGATAAAATAATAGATATATATGATGAATCTCATCAAAATTATGGAGCACCCAAAATAACACGAAAGTTACACGAAATCGGTGAAAAGGTTAGCGAAAAAACAATTGGCAATTATATGAGAAAATTAGGCATTAAAGCACAATATGTAAAACATTATATAGCAACAACTAAAGAATCTGATTTTAGTACTGAATTAAAAAATATACTTAATGAACAATTTTCACCAGAGGCCCCCGATACCGTATGGTGTACTGATATAACTTATATATGGACTTATGATGGTTTTGTATATCTTACAAGTGTTATGGACTTATATTCAAGAAAGATAGTATCATGGGTATTAAGTACTACTCTTGAATCAAAGTGGGTTGTAAAGGCTATAAATAAAGCAAAAAATAAAAGAGGAATTAAAAATCCTCTAATAATACATTCGGATAGAGGAATACAATATACTTGCGAAGCTTATAGAGCTGCTACTAAAGATATGATTAGAAGTTATTCTAAAAAGTCATATCCATGGGATAATGCCTGTATTGAATCTTTTCATGCTATTATAAAAAGAGAGTGGTTAAATAGGTATAAGATATTGGATTATAAACATGCTGAAAAGCTTGTTTTTGAATATATAGAAACATTTTATAATACTGGTGTTAGTATAAAGTAGTGGACACATTAAGTCAAACTAAGTAAAATAATATTTAGTTAAGAAAGGATGTGTCCATTATGGGAAAGGGCAGAAGATATGATCAAGATTATAAAGATA
>NZ_JAHLQH010000035.1 GCF_018918325.1 Clostridium sp. MSJ-8
ATCTAGTGATGATGGCATAGAGGAAACACTCCTTCCCATTCCGAACAGGACAGTTAAGCTCTATAGCGCCGATGGTACTGCATGGGAGACTGTGTGGGAGAGTAGGACGTTGCTAGGTTATTTGGATCTTTAGCTCAGTTGGTTAGAGCAACCGGCTCATAACCGGTAGGTCCGGGGTTCGAGTCCCTGAAGGTCCACCAGTTAGTGAAGAAGTTATGAATATAGTTCATAACTTCTTTTTTTACTCTTTAGAAAATTATATTTTGTTTGTAGTTCAGGATAATTATCTTAGATATAGAGCATAAGTAATATTAGAGCATACTACCTAAAAGAGTAAAAAAGAAAAGATAGTGCCATGACATTAACAGATAGAAAGATATAAAATTTTATAAGAATGAGTTGAGATCCTATACGAATAATAAATGATTTCCTTGCATATTAAAAAATATAGTGAGGTGATTAGTTTATGATAAAAACAGTAGTATGTAAACAAGAAGGATGTTGTGGTAACAAGTTTTATATAGAATCAATTGAAGATTGCTTGAGGATTACATGTAAAGAATGTGGAAGTAAATGTATTGTGAAAAATAATAACTATGAATGTAAAATCATATCTAGTTGTTCTAAATGCAATAATGATGTTTTTAAATTATTTAAAGATGATGATGATGAAAAAATTTATGCAAAGTGTTGTGAGTGTGGTAATCCACCAGATAGAATATATTTAGATACTGATGGGTTGGAGATATCATATGAAGAGAAGTTACTTCATGATATTAAAGATACACTTCAACAATTAAATCAAGATGTTTTAAAACTAGAAATGAAAGTAAATGCAGTAGAAAGTGGACAAGAACTATTAGAGGAATCATTGGCATATATAAACAAGTATTTATTAGATAAACATTAATAGAATATAAAAGGGGGAAGATTGGTGCAAAAGAAGATAAATAGGGTTTTAAGATGGGTGTTATTGATAGCGTGGTTAATATTTATTTTTATCATGTCTAATACACCAGGAGATTTATCAACAGAACAAAGTAATGTAGTGGTTAGGCTTATAGGAAAAATGGGGGTAGATATTTCTGGTGAATTTAAAAATACAATTTCATTTTGCGTAAGAAAAGCAGCCCATATTAGTGAATATATTATACTATTTATATTAGTGTATAGAGTGATAGTATTATATATAAAAAAAGAAAAAGCTAGATTATATGCATTAATTATTATTTTTTTGTATGCATCTTCAGATGAATTTCACCAATATTTTGTTCCAGGAAGAGAGGCAGCATTTAGGGATGTACTTATTGACACCTCAGGTGGATTAATTGCTATGTTATTCACATTAGTTGTGGATAAAGTTAAGAAAAAGAAATAATAAAGTTAAGAAAAAGAAATAATTATATTGTTAAAAAGCATAGTTTCAAAACAAGTTTTGAAACAGCTTAGTTAATGTTGAAGTGTCAGTAAGCTCTTAGTATGGAGTTCTGACACTTTTTTTTAAAAAATATTATAATTTATGATTTTAATAAGTTAATAAATTGAAAATTATATAATTTACTGAAGGATATTTATAGTATTTGATAGAAATTACTTTAGTAGAAATAAGTATAATATTTGTTTTGCGTGCTACATAGGATTAATAGTAAGAATTAATTTGAAGTGGGATAAAGATAATAATTATATAAGTTTAGAGAAAATAATACTTATTTATGAAAACGTAATCATAAATTGGCTATAATAGGGAGGTGAAGCTAATAAGGGGACTTATTGGCGGATGGTATGAAAGATTATAAAATTAATAACCTTAGAAATGTTGGAATTATTGGACATAGTTCAGTAGGAAAGACTTCGCTTGCAGAGGCTTTATTATTTACATCTAAAACAATAGATAGATTAGGAACAATTGAAGAAGGTAATACTGTTTCTGATTTTGATTCAGAAGAGAAAAAGAGAAAAATATCTATATCAGCCTCAATTATTCCTATAGAATGGCAAAAAATTAAGATAAACTTAGTTGATGTTCCTGGGTATTTTGATTTCTTAGGAGAACAGATACAAGGAATGAGAGCTGTAGATGTAGCAACAATAGTTGTATGTGGTGCAACAGGAGTTCAAGTAGGTACTGAGAAGGCTTGGGAATATTGCAATAAAATAAAGCTACCAAGGAATTTCTTTATAAATAAATTAGATAGAGAACATGCAGATTTTGATAAGGTTTTGGAGTCATTAAAGGAAAAGTTTGGGGTAAGTGTGGTGCCCATTCAATATCCTATTGGATCAGAAGATTCATTTAAAGGAGTAGTAAATGTAATAACTAAGAGAGCGAGAATATATAATCCACAAACAAAAGAAATGGAGGAGGCAGAAGTACCAGAAGATCTTATAGATAAAGTTAATGAATGTAAAGATATGATTATAGAAGCTGTTGCTCAAACAGATGAAGTATTATTAGATAAATATTTTAATGGAGAAGAATTTACAGATTTAGAGATGTATGAAGGTTTAATTAACGGTTGTGCAAGTGGAGACATTGCACCTGTAATGTGTGGTTCTTCAACTAAAAACATAGGAATAGCGACTTTATTAGAAGATATTGTGGAATGTTTTCCATCACCTAAATATGCAATTAAGCAAAAAGCAATAAATGTTTCTACTAAGGAAGAAGAGTTTATTGCTTTAGATGAATCTAAGCCTACATCAGCATTTGTGTTTAAAACTATTGCTGACCCATTTGTAGGTAAGATTTCATTATTAAGAGTGATAACAGGAAGTATTACTAATGATATGTCTTTAATAAATACTAATAAGAATAAGACAGAGAAAATAGCTCATATTTCATTTATTCGTGGCAAAAATCAATTACCAGCAGAAAAAGTAGTTGCAGGAGATATTTGTGCAATTGCTAAGCTTCAATATACACAAACAGGGGATAGTTTATGTGCTGATAATTATAAATATATTTATGATAAGATGAATTTCCCAGAAGCTATGTTGTCTATGGCGATTATACCAAAGAGTAAGGGTGATGAAGATAAGATATCTCAAGCAATAGCAAAATTATCAGAGGAAGATCCAGTATTTAAGGTTAAGAGAGATTTAGAAAATGCAGAAACAATTATATCAGGACTAGGTGAAACACACTTAGAAGTAATTTCATCTAAGCTAGCAAGTAAGTTTGGAGTAGATGTTGAACTTCAAGATATAAAAATACCATATCGTGAAACAATAAAGGGAAGGGCAGACGTACAAGGAAAACACAAGAAACAATCAGGAGGACATGGTCAATATGGTGATGTAAAGATTATATTTGAGAGAAGAATGGATGGAAAAGAGGAGTTAGAATTTGTAGACAAGGTTGTAGGAGGTGCAGTTCCTAGAAATTATATTCCAGCAGTTGAAAAAGGGCTTATAGAATGTATGAAGGAAGGTGTGCTTGCTGGATATCCTGTTATATCATTAAAAGCAACTTTATATGATGGCTCTTATCATTCTGTTGATTCATCAGAAATGGCATTTAAGGTAGCTGCATCACTAGCTTATAAGAAAGGATTAAAAGAGGCAAAGCCTATATTATTAGAACCTATTATGAGTGTAGAGGTAGTAGTGCCAGATGAATATATGGGTGATATTATGGGCGATCTTAATAAGAGAAGAGGTAGAGTATTAGGAATGGAGCCAGATGGAGATTATCAAAAGGTTATGGCAGAAGCTCCTATGGCAGAGATGCTTAAATATGCTACTGAACTTAGATCTCTAACTCAGGGAAGAGGAACATTTACTATGAAGATGGATAGATATGAAGAAGTTCCTGAGGTTGAGGCTGTTAAAATAATTAATAATGCCAAGAATCTTAAAGAAATGGCTTAAAATGTTATGCTAAAATAATATCATTCTTTATTAGATTTTTTGTTCTTAGTAAAATATTATAAGGTCTTTTCCATGAAAATGTTGAAGTTATAATAAGTCAGGTTATTCAATAAATAATTTCAACACGGTTGTGGAAAAGACTTTATATTTTTATTATCTTGATACGTTACCAGCTACATTTAATACATCCCATGTTCTAGAAAATGGTGGGGCGTAGCATAGGTCAAGCATACCTAATTGACTTGTAGTTAAGTTACCTAATATTGCTGCAGCAATTACATTAGTTCTTTGAACTGCGTCTTTAAAGCCAGCAACTTGACCACCTAATATTCTTTTTGTAGAATTATCATAGATTAATTTTATGTATATTTTATTTCTACCAGGATAATATGTTGTTTGATTATAATCACTAATAAAAGTTGATTTATAATCAATGCCTAGTGCTTTAGCTTTAGTTTCTGTTAATCCTGTTGATGCAGCTTCCATATCCATAACTTTAATACAACTTGATGCTAGAGAACCTTGAAATGGAATATTGTTTCCAGCAAGGTTTTCACCAACAATTCTACCTAGTTTATTGGCTCCAGTTGCTAATGGAACATAAGTGTTTTCTTTAGTAATCATATTTGGTATAGTAGCACAATCTCCAGCTGAAAAGATATCTTTTATATTTGTTCGCCCATATTCATCAACTATTATTGCACCATTAGGAAGCATATCTATAGAGTTATATTTTAAAAACTCCGTGTTAGGCTTTACACCAGTTGCAATGATTACAGCATCAGCATTTATTTCACGTTTATTGGTTATTACTTTTGAAACTCTATTTATTCCTTCAATTCTAGTTACTGATTCATTTAGCAATAAATCCACATTATGTTTTCTAATTTCATCTTCTAAAAGTGTAGTTATATCTTCATCAAATACATTAGATAATATTCTATCTTCTAATTGTATTAATGTTATGTTTTTATTTTTATGTTTACAAGCTTCCACAGCTTCAATTCCTATGAAACCGGCACCTATTATTACTATATTTTTAATGTTATCGTCATCAAGAATAGATCTAAGTTTTGATCCATCAGACATAGATTTTAAAGTGGTTACATTATCTAGGTGTAGATTTTCAATAGGAGGGAAAATACATGATGCTCCAGTTGCAATCATTAGTTTATCATAATTATCAATAATTAATTCTTCTGTTCTTAAATTCTTTATTGTAATTTGCTTATGTATAGTGTCTAAACCGACAACTTCATGAAATATATTTAGTTCTATATTGCTTTTTCTGAATTCTTCAGGTGTTCTTGCTATAAGCTCATTAGGGTCATCAAAGAAACCGCCTGCATAATACGGTAGACCACAAGCACCTAGGGATATAATATCTGTTTTCTCATAAATGACAACTTCATAATCTGGTTGTAATCTTTTTAACTTTGCTGCAGCGCTCATACCAGCAGCAACTCCACCAATAATAATAACTCTCAAATTTAAATTCCTCCTTATAAGTAACATATTTGTAGACAAAATTGAACATACTATATTATAATATAGTAACTTATTGGCTTATAATAGCAATTATATATTTATTTATATTATATAATTAAAATTTTTAACGTCTAGTCTAATTGCACAAAAAATTTTATAAACATAAATGTTAATTGGAAAAGACGCTAAAAGTTATATTGCTTATGCAGAATATAGAATTTTTATAGACTGCTTTATGGCATACAAAAGAAAAAAAGGAGAGTATCATATGAAGAAGAGTTCTTTTTTATCAGATTTTCTTATGATAACTAGTGTTAATACAATATTGTTTATAGCAGTATTAGTAGGTACATTTTATATTATAAGAAGATTAGAGAAGAAAAAAATAAAATTTCAAACTAGAATAATAGTTGCAACTATAATAGGACTTATACTTGGAATTATTATTCAGTTAGCAGCTGGTTTTCCAAAAGAGCCTAGCAAGGTAACATGGTTAAATGAAGTAAGTGCTTGGTATAATTTCTTTGGAGCAGGGTTTATGGATTTACTTAAAATGCTCGTTATACCTTTAGTATTTACATCTATCTTGAGAGTTATTACTAATATGGGAGAAGGAAGAGAATTAACTAAGGTAACACTAAAGACAATAGGTATGCTAGTTATAACAACTGTTCTATCAGCAATAGTAGGAGTTGTTATAGCACACATGATGAAGCTTGGAGTAGGTGTAGAGGTAGCTAATCAAACAGCAGAGATTAGAGAAGTTACTCCGCTTGTTGAAACAATAAGAGCATTGATTCCAAGTAATGTTATTCAAGCAATGGCAGATGGTAATGTTATAGCTATAATAATATTTGCAGGATTTCTAGGAGTAGCAGTTAGAAGACAGAGAAAAAAATATTCAGATATAATAAAGCCATTTACAGATGTTATAGAAGGATTTTATAAAGTTATTCTAAGTGTATGTATGACAGTTATTAAATTTATGCCATATGCAGTAATTGCAATGCTTGCTCAAACAATATGTGCAAATGGATTAAAATCAATGTTAGAATCAGTTAAGTTTATAATAGCTTTATATATAGCAGTTGCTATAGTATTTATAATACATCTTGTAATTATATCAATAAATGGATTGAGTCCTATAAGATATTTGAAGAATTCAACAAAACAATTAATATTAGCTTTTACTTCACGTTCGAGCTTAGGTACTTTACCTGTTACTATTGAAACATTAACAGATGAACATGGAGTTGAAGAGGGTGTAGCTAGTTTAACAGCAAGCTTAGGTTCAAACATGGGTATGAATGGATGTGCAGGAATATATCCAGCTTTAGTAGCGGTTACTTTGGCCAATATGGCTGGAATCAATATGGATTTAGGTTTTTATATTACATTAATTATAGTAATTACAGTAGGATCATTTGGAATAGCAGGACTTCCTGGTGCAGCCACCATGGCTGTTTCAGTAGTTGTTTCAGGAATAGGGCTTGCAGCTTATTTTCCATTAGCAGCTGGAATAATTGCAATTGATCCTATATTAGATATGGGTAGAACAATGCTTAATGTAAATGGAGCAAGTGTAATTTCAATAACAGTGTCAAATTCATTAAACAAACTTAATAGAGAAAAATTTAATCAATAAAAATATCCACATGGTTAATTAACTTATCCACAAATAAAATGGAATAAGTTAATAGCTATGTGGATATAATATATATAATAAGACTATTTTGAATTTTGCTTGGAGGATTGGATTGGTATGTCAGATTATAGGATGAATATAAGAGGAGAGATAGGATTAACGGAGTATAGCAACATATATGATTACCTTAGTATAGTTAATAGCAATGATAATTTTACCATTAATATAGATGATAGTAATAAGCAAGAGATAAACATAATTAGTTCAATGCTTAGATGCAATAAGTTTTGTGTATATGATGAAGGGTATGATATATCAGGAAGTTATTATATTAATGCATATAAGATGAAATAGTACTTTATTTATGATAAGAATAATTTTACAATATAAGAAGATAGTCTTTAACTAGGTAATGTTGAAACTATCTTCTGATAAATTGAAAAATAAATAATCCAGGACAAGTTTTATTATATTTTAAGGGGGGATTTTTGTGAAAGCAGAAATTATTGCAGTAGGAACAGAGATATTATTAGGAGACATAGTTAATACTAATGCACAATATTTATCTAAGGAATTAGCCTCTATTGGAATAGAAGTTTTTCATGAAGAGGTAATAGGTGATAATGAAGATAGATTATTAGAAGCTATTGAACATGGTTTTAATAGAAGTGACATAATAATTACTACAGGAGGACTTGGACCAACTCAAGATGATTTGACTAAAGAAACAGCTTGTAAGTATTTTGGAATGGATTTAGTAATGCATGAAGAATCTTATGTAGCGTTAAAAAATTATTTTAGTAGAATGAACAGAGAGTTAACAGAAAACAATTTAAAGCAAGTATATTTTCCTAAAGAGTCAATAGTATTGCCTAATCCTAATGGTACTGCCCCAGGAGCTATTTTAGAGAAGAATAATAAATACATAATAGTACTTCCAGGACCACCTAAAGAGATGAAACCTATGTTTGATAATTATGTTAAGGATTATCTTAAGAGTAAAGGCGATGGTCTTATAAAATCTAATGTAGTAAGGGCATTAGGTATAGGAGAGAGTAGAGCAGCTACTAAGTTAAAAGATTTTATAGAAAATGGAGTAAATCCTACAGTAGCGCCTTATGCTAAGGAGGATGATGTTATACTTAGAATATCTGCTAAGGCTGATAATGAAGAAGAGGCTCAACAATTAATAGATCCTGTAAAGAAACAGATAATAGAGATATTAGGTGAAGATTATTATGGAGAAGGAGAAGATAATACTATAGAACAAGTATTAGTAAATCTTCTATTAGATAAAAACATTACAATAGGAACAGTAGAGTCTTGTACTGGTGGAATGATAGCAAGTAGGTTGGTATCATGTAGTGGAGTATCACAAGTATTCTTAGAAGGAGCAGTAACTTACTCTAATGAAGCTAAGATGAGAACCGTTAATGTAAAGAAGGAAACTCTTGATAGATATGGCGCAGTAAGTGAAGAAACAGCTAGAGAAATGGCAGAGGGAATAGCAAAGAGAGCTGGGGCAGATATAGGAGTATCAACAACAGGTATAGCAGGCCCAGATGGTGGAACTGATGAAAAACCTGTTGGATTGGTGTATATTGGAATATATTATAAAGGCAAAACAGAAGCATATAGATATGTATTCAATGGAAATAGAAATAAAGTTAGAAATAGAGCAACTGTTACAGCATTGGATAAGGTTAGAAGGAAAATTTTAATAGGATAGAAAAAGTAAACACTCCCTATTCATCAATAAAGATGAATAGGGAGTGCTACTTATATAAATAAAATGGGGGAGAGGCGATTGTATAAGCTTATCGCTTCATTAATAAGTATTTCCACATTGTCATAAAAATATACACTTATAAAAATAATTAATTAAAAAATATTCAAGATAATATTGAAAGCATAGAAATAAGCTTGTTGTTATCTAGGTTTATTTAATAAGATAATTTGGTATTGTCATATAATGTGGAGAATTCTTCTTCGCATATCCATCCACGTGAATTAACATTAGAATCAAGAGGAAGGGCAACATAATACCAATATGTTTGATTATTTTTAACTTCATCAATAATGTATACTTCCATTTTAATTTTATTCTTATGTAATAGATGAGAATCTCTATAAGGGGCCAATCTTAGATGAGAATTCTCTTTTATAATTCCACCTTTTGCTGAAGGTTTTAAGAATGTAAGATGCACATTAATAGTATTAATAGGTGCTAACTTAGACTTTAGAGCATTTACTTGTCTGGTAGAAGCAATTAATTTTTCTTTAAGTGTAATAATTTTTTTGTTAGTATAGATTATGAATATAAGAAGAGATAAAAAAATAGTGAAAAATATAAAAAATAATATCATAATATACCTCTATAATAGTTTTTATATAATATATTCCTAGTATATAAAATATATTGCTAGGTTTAAAAAAATATCATTAGGAAAGGAAGAGAATATGAATATTAGAGAAGCAAATATAAAAGACGTAGAAATAATTGTTGATTATAATTATAATTTAGCCTACGAAACAGAAAATATACATTTAGATAAGAATACATTAACAAATGGAGTGAAAAATATTATATTAGATAATACTAAAGGAACATATTATGTATGTGAAATTGATGGTAAGGTAGTTGGACAGATAATGTATACATATGAATGGAGTGATTGGAGAAATGGCACATTTATATGGGTTCAGAGTGTATATGTCAACAAAGATTATAGAGGACAAGGTGTATTTAAAGCTCTGTATGCTAAGGTGAAGGAAATCTGTGAAAGTAGCAATGAATATGTAGGAATAAGACTGTATGTTGAGAAAAAGAATTATATAGCTCAACAGACTTACAATAACATAGGAATGCATGAATGCAATTATTATTTGAGCAAATTTCATATTTGCTCATCGGCTAAATATCTAGTTTTTATTTTAAATAAAAAGGAAGATCACCCCAAATGTTGAATAAAATAAATAACAACAATCCACAACAAAAGGAGTGAT
>NZ_JAHLQH010000011.1 GCF_018918325.1 Clostridium sp. MSJ-8
TATCATAATAAAATCTCCATAAACATAGTAAAATTAAGGTTTTTCCTAATATAATTATACCATAATTTATTACATTTATGGAGATTATTAACTCGAAAATTATTTACTCTTTATTACTGGTTACTACATATATATAGTAATAATGATGATATTTTTGTTTTTGAAAAAATAAGCTATAAAACTTTTTTTTTAAAAAAAAAGACTTAAAAACTTCATTATTTAAAGAAACATACCCTTTTTAAGAATCCAAACTTCATATTCTTAAAAAATTTTATTATTCTCTTGCTTTTTTTAATCTTTTGTGTATATAATATGTATATGAATTATAGCAAAGGCGCTAGACGATTTAAGGGTCGTATAGCGTCTTTTTTTAATATTGTACTTACATATGAATTTATGTATAATATATTAAAAGATTAACATTTAAGTAAAACCAATATTACAAACTATAATTGAAAGACATATTTTTAAGGGAGGAATTTGTTTATGACTACTCAAAGCATACCTGAATTATTTGGATCATTAGTATTCAATAACAGAGTAATGAAAGAAAGATTACCAAAAGACACTTACAAAAAATTAAGAAAGGCTATAGATAACAACGAGACATTAACTCTTGATGTAGCTAATGTTGTTGCAAACGCAATGAAAGATTGGGCTATTGAAAAAGGTGCTACACACTATACTCACTGGTTCCAACCAATGACTGGAATAACTGCTGAAAAGCATGATTCATTTATATCTCCTGCTGCTGATGGCGAAGTAATAATGGAATTCTCAGGAAAAGAATTAATCAAAGGAGAACCAGATGCTTCAAGTTTCCCATCAGGTGGTTTAAGAGCTACTTTCGAAGCTAGAGGATATACAGCTTGGGACCCTTCATCTTATGCATTTATAAAAGATGATACATTATGTATCCCTACAGTATTCTTATCATACGGCGGTGAAGTTCTTGATAAGAAAACTCCATTACTACGTTCTATGGAAGCATTAAGTAAACAAGCTATAAGAGTATTAAGATTATTAGGAAATACAGAAGCAAAAAGAGTAATAACAACTGTAGGACCTGAACAAGAATATTTCTTAATCGATCAAAAAGATTACAATGAAAGATTAGATTTAATTCTTACAGGAAGAACTTTATTAGGTGCTATGGCTCCTAAGGGACAAGAATTAGAAGATCATTATTTTGGTAACATCAAAACAAGAGTTGCTGAATATATGAAAGATTTAGATAGGGAACTATGGAAATTAGGAATATTAGCAAAAACTAAGCATAACGAAGTTGCTCCAGCACAACACGAATTAGCTCCTATCTTCTCAACAACTAACGTTGCTAATGACCATAACCAATTAACAATGGAAATAATGAAAAGAGTTGCTAAGAAACATGGTTTAGTATGTTTATTACATGAAAAACCATTCGATGGTGTTAACGGATCTGGTAAACACAATAACTGGTCTATGTCAACTGATTTAGGTGAAAACTTATTAGAACCAGGAAAGACTCCTGAAAACAACATTCAATTCTTAACTTTCTTATGTGCTGTTGTAAAAGCAGTAGATGAATATGCTGATCTTTTAAGAGTATCAGTTGCTGATGCTGGTAATGATCACAGATTAGGTGCTAACGAAGCTCCTCCAGCTATAGTATCTATGTTCTTAGGTGACGATTTATACGGAATATTAGAATCTATTGAAAATGGTACTCCTTACACTCATAAAGACCAAGCTAAAATGGATTTAGGTGTTAATGTTGTTCCTTCATTCTTAAAGGATACTACAGATAGAAATAGAACATCTCCATTTGCATTTACAGGTAACAAATTCGAATTCAGAATGTTAGGTTCTACTAACAACATAGCTTGTCCTAACGTAATGTTAAACACTATAGTTGCAGAAGCATTAAGTGATTTTGCTGATGAACTTGAAGGTGCAGCTGATTTTGATTCAGCATTAAATGAATTATTAAAGAAAACTATCAAAGAACATAAGAGAATCATATTCAACGGAAACAACTACTCTGATGAATGGGTTGTTGAAGCTGAAAAGAGAGGCTTATACAACTTAAAATCAACAGTTGATGCAGTACCTCATTATTGTGATGAGAAAAACATCAAAGTATTTGAAAAACACGGTGTTTATACAAAGGCTGAAATGGAATCAAGATGTGAAATATCTCTTGAAAACTACTCAAAAGTTATCAACATAGAAGCTTTAACAGAAACAGATATGTTAAGAAAACAAGTTATTCCAGCAGTAGTTGATTATATGAAAGATTTAACTGAAACTATTAACGGAAAAGCATCTTGTGGTATTACAGCTGAAATGGAAAAATCATTATTAACAGAAATATCTGAATTAGCTAATAATTTATATACTGCTACTAATAAGTTAGATGATGCTACTAAGAAAGCTGCTGATATAGAAGATGTAGAAGCTTTAGCTAAATATTACAACCAAACTGTATTAGTTGCTATGGAAGATGCTAGAGTATATGCTGATAAGCTAGAAACTTTAGTTGGAAAAGAATATTGGCCATTCCCAACTTACTCTGACTTATTATTCTATCGTTAAGATTACAATTTAAAAGATATTATAAAAAAAGAAGCTATCTCTATTAAGAGATAACTTCTTTTTTTATATTTAAAATACTTAATAAAATTATGCTATTTATGAAAACATATAATATTGATATTAATAATAAATATAATATTAATCACATACAAATAACATTGGATTTTATATATACTTTTATTCAACATGCTTATGATTAAATATATGTTTCTCACAATAACAATGCTTACCATTGCATTTACTACAATATCTAAATTCCATATCTGGATCATCTTCATTAGTTATTCCACATACTTCACATTTATGAATATAATACTTCTTACCTGCATTAACCTTTTTCTTATAATCTTTCATTCTTATTACTGAATTTGCTTTCATCTTTCCTTCTCTATAGTTATTCTTTCCAAAGAATATAAAATAATTAACTAAAGGAACTAATACAAACAATATTCCACTTATGTTCATATTAATTATACATTTAATTAAATCTAATGCTATTATAGCCCAGTTAAAATATCCTAAATATTTTATCTTGATTGGTAATATAAAAAATAGTAAAACTTGAGCATCTGGATATATCTTAGCATAAGCTAAAAATAATGATAAATTCATAGTAGTTGCAGCTAAATATAAGTTACTGTAATACTGCAATGCATTTGATACATTTAAATTTACTCCGTTTTTATATAAAAAGTAAGATATAAATGCAACTAAAATAGTACTTATTACTGATATAAAATAATATACATTAAACTTAAACTCACCCCAAACACGTTCTAGAGATGAACCTGCAATAAAGTAAAAATATATAGTAAAAATATATAATACCGAATTTGATGGAGTTACAAATAAAAAAGTAACAAGCCTCCATACTTGCCCTTGTAGTATTTTCCCTGGATCTAAGTTAAAATAACTTAAAAAACCAGTACCAAAAACCATAGCGCATAAATAAACTGCAGCACTACCAATTGTTATTATAACCATTAAATCTTTAATATAATGTTTACCAAATTTTCGTTCTAATTTATTAATCCAATTCACAGTATCTTTCCACCCTTTTTCTTTTTTTATTAATATAATTCTATCATATTTTATATGGTTAAACTACCTTAAGAAACTTAATTTATTATATCTCCGTATACATAACTATCGAAAATATCGAAAATGTTACAATAATTACACATGCTATATAATTATAAATCTTATAAACCTTAGCTCTACCCTCTAGTATAGTGGAAGTATATCCAATAAGTAATGCATTAAAAATAGCTGTAGGTACAATATATCTATAATCCATTGTACATCCATAAGGATATCTTATATTAAAACTTATAAAAGCTCCTATTTGTAAAATCATATTTGCAATATATGCTATTAAAATACTTTTGTTTTTAACTTTTGATTTAATAGTGATGCAAAGCGAAATAATCACAAATATATTAAATATAATAAAAATCCCTAATAAAACCCTAGGCAATATACTAGGAACATCAAATTTAAATTCACCAAATAATGCTGATTTAATTGAATAAATAGTAATGTTATAGTCTCCAAATGGATTATTATATATATCCTTAAACATCTTAGAAAAAGGTATTTTAAATAATCTATCAATTATGCTATGATTTCCACAATATATTGCACTATTAGGTGCATTTATATCTAAAACATAATTAAACGGTTGCTTAAACTTAATTAAATTCCTCATAGGATACCACAATCCTAACGGTAATGCTATTATTCCAAATAAAAGATAGTTCAATAATATAGTTTTGATTTGTCCATTCTTTAAATAATTATACCCCTTTATAAGCATAACTATTCCTGTAAATATAGCAACAACACTAACAGATATCTTTGTCATCATACCAAATCCAAAAACCATTGCAAGCACTACAGTATTCTTAACATTAACCTCTCTATACCATTTTATAGTATACAATATTGCAAGTACCATAAAAAATATAGCAAGCGAATCATTATTTACTCTTCCAGCTAACAGATAAAAATTAGGCAAGAAGGCAATTATTGTTACCGCTAATAGTTGTCCAATATCTCCAAGCTTTATTTCTTTTGATATTTTATATGTTAACATAAGAACATAACAAGATGCTGTACAGGATACTATCTTTGCTATATCTATTATTTTTAACATTTCTTGTTCCTTTAAAATAGGATTAATAATTTTAATCATAAATGCACTTAATGCATAAAATAGTGGTGGATGATAATATTGCCTAAAATTACTATCTGGAAGACTTCCATCTAATATATACATAATATATCCTGAGTGTCCTCCTAAGCTTTTATCAAATCCCCATAAATCATGACTTCTTATATTACAAGGGGTATATAACATATAACCTATTCTCATAATAATTCCTATAATTATTACCATCTTAATTATTGAATTAATTTTATGAACACTATTACGTGTCATATAAATGCTTATACATATTATTATTAAAATAGAATATATCATAACTGTTTCTATCATAGTCACATTGTCTTCAACGCCTATTGAATATGCAATAAAAAAAGCAATTATTATTGATAAAAATATCCCCACATAAGCATATATATCTTTTTTTCTATTTCTAATAATTTTCTTCATACTTATAACTCCAATTATTATATTTATTAAAAGTTCCTATAAACTTATTATGTTTATAGGAACTTTATCTAAAGAATTAATTCTATTTTTTTATTAATATCATTATCTCTTCACCTTTAAGTTTAATCTTTCCATCACTCTTTAAATCTTCTTCTCTATTATCATTACTATAAGCTACATAATACTTACCTTTTGGTAATTGTATTTCACATTCATCCATATTTCCGTTAATTAGTACATAAGAAGTTTCATCATCATAACTTCTAATCATTCCCATTACATTAGTATCTTCACTATCTAAAGAGTCTATTTCTCCATATCTTAATGATTTATATTTATTTCTTACATTTAATATATCTTTGTAAAAATTATATAATGAATCTTTATCTTTTTCTTCTACATTTAAAGCTATTTTTGAAGTATCGAATGTTATATCTTCCCAAGATGTATTTAAGCCCTTATCTTTGCTTGACCATACAAAAGGTTGTCTCTTATTTTCATCTACACCAGAACCTTTCATTCCTATTTCTTCACCATAATATATAAATGGTGTTCCTGGAAGTGTTAGATACATAGCTGCTGCCATCTTTAATTGATATGTATCTGTTAATGTATCTGCAATTCTGTCTTGATCATGATTAGTTAAAAAAGGTGCCATTATAAATTTTTTATTTTCTTCTTTATATATGTCTTTTACTTGAACATAATCATTAACGAAACCTGAAATAGATTGTTTTCTAATTCTATTTGTTATATATTCTCCTGTTGAAAATTCAAAGAATGAATCTAATGCCTTTGTATAAGGTGCAGTATTATATGGAGAATCCCATACTTCTGCTACTTCTATACAGTCTTTGTTTACTGATTTTAAATAATCACTAAGTTCTGACCACATTTTAACATTCTTATCTGTATCGTTATATATCCATTTTGCTGCATCAAATCTAAAACCATCTACTCCCTTATCTAAGTAGAACTTACATATCTTCTTAGCTTCCTCCATTACCTTTGGATTGTCATAATTTAAATCTGGCATTCCGCTCCAAAATATACTATAATATAGTTCTTCCTTATCTCCATTTCTAGACCATGCCTTTGTATTCATAGGAGATACTTCTCCCTCTTTACTCATATCATCTGTCCAAATATAATAATCTCTATATTCACTATCTTTTCCTTCACGAGCACTCTTAAACCACTCATTATTAACTGAAGTATGATTTAATTCCATATCCATAACAACTTTTATGTCTCTCTTATGAGCTTCTTTAAGTAACTCTTCAAAATCCTCCATAGTACCATATTCATCATCAATAGAATAATAATCATCTACATCATATCCATGATAAGTACTTGATTGTAAAATAGGCATAAGCCATATTCCATTAACACCTAAATCCTTTAAATAATCAAGCTTATCAATTACTCCTTGTAAATCACCTATTCCATCTCCATCAGAATCATTAAATGATCTTACAAAAATTTCATAAAAAACTCTTCCATCATAATTTTTTTGAGTTGTATCTTGTTTCACCTCTCCACAAGACATTAAACTTACACAAAATACAGCTAGTATTATACTAATAAATATTCTTTTTATCTTTTTCATGTCTTTCCTCCTACAATAATCTGTCTATATTTTACCACAAAATAGTACATTTTATAACTATTTAAGCATTTCTATTCATATTAAACTTTACTCATTAAACATTTTATATAATTTTTTCCAAAACCTATTGACACTCTCCAAAACAAAGTGTATAATAAAATCATAGTAAAGGTTTACATTAATTACTAGATGATGTGTTTTAAATAATTCTTCCCACAGAAAAGTTTTATATTTGCACATCATGTCCCTTTTTTTTAAACATCTTATTTAAAAATTCCTTTCAATATACGTAAATAATAGGAGCAGTTTAACATAAACTGCTCCTATTATTTTTTCATTCAAGTAATAAATTAAAATTCAAATTTAAAGATCTATGATAACCTTAGATTTTGTTCCACAGAGATTTTAAATCTTCATCATTTTTAGAATATTCTATAAAAAAATCATTAAGCTCTATACTTTTATCTATATCTTTTTTCCCTAATTCTAATTCACACATTTTAACATAAGTGCATCCTCTGTGATAATATAGGTAATCTTCATTAGTATTTTTTATTCCTTCAGATAATATATCAATTGCTTTATCATATTCATTCAAATCTTTATAAAGCACAGCTAGGTTAAGGTATGCATTAGGATAATTTATATTCTTTTCAATTGATTTATTATAATATTCTATACTTTCAGATATTTTATTTAATTTTCTCAATATAACACCCATATTAAATAACAATCTATAATCTTCTTCATCTAAAGCAAGTGCTCTTTTATGATATTCTAATGCCTTAAAGTTTTCACCCATTTCTTCATATATACATGCAATATTAGCATAAGCCCATATATCTTTATTATTTATGGCTATAGATCTTTCATAATAATTAATTGCTTTTTCCTTTTCACCTAATTCATCATAAATATTAGCCAAAAAGAAATAGGCTTTATCATAATTAGGATTATATTTTAGCGCCTTTTCATAATATTCTATAGCCACATCATATTCTTCTAGTTCATCATATATAACACCTAATCCATAATAAGCATTTGCATAGGTATTGTCTATTTCTAAAACCTCTAGATATCTTTTAATTGCATTTTCCTTTAAGCCAATCTTATCATATAATAATGCCATATCTAATAATAAATCTATATCTTTTTTTCCTATCTCTAAATCATATGCTTTTTTATAAAACTTAAGCGCCTTTATATCATTTTTCTCTTCCACACATCTTCTAGCTATATTTATATAATTTCTATATAGATAATTCTTATTCTCCATAACTCTATTTTTCTAAACACACTTTCCATATTTATTTTCTAGCAATTTCAACCTTAAGCTTCTTACCTTTTATTGTCTTATTTTTCATTGCTTCTAATACAATCTTGCCCTTATTGTTTAATATTTCAACATATGACGCTATATCTTGAATGTCTATAATCCCAATATCTTCACTGTTAATCCCTGCTATATTAGATATTGTTCCTACAAAATCTACCGCTCTAATTTTTTTCTTCTTTCCACCATTAAAATATAATTTGGTCACACCTTTATTAATATTGCTTTTT
Source organism: Clostridium sp. MSJ-8 (assembly GCF_018918325.1). Classification (GTDB taxonomy): domain Bacteria; phylum Bacillota; class Clostridia; order Clostridiales; family Clostridiaceae; genus Clostridium. The sequence goes on from NZ_JAHLQH010000011.1 coordinate 8,364, forward strand.
TTTGATATATTTTTCTTGACACATGTTTTTAATACATTTACTTTGTCATAATTAACATTCTCTAGTTCATCTAATGAGTGTATGTTTAATGGAAGTTTAGTAAATTCTCTTATATCTTCTAGCATATTATTTTCATATGGTGTTTTAAAAGTTATAGCTTTACCTATTTTACCTTCTCCTCTAGCTGTTCTACCAATTCTATGAACATATGCCTCTTTCTCTACTGGAATATCTATATTAATAACATGACTTATATCATCAACATCTATACCTCTTGCAGCAATATCTGTAGCCACTAACATTCTATAATTTCCTTTTTTAAATTCTTCCATAGACTTTATTCTGTCCTTTTGCATCATTCCGCCATGAATTTTAGTTACTGAATATCCTTTATCTTGTAAGAAAGAATATGCTAACTCAACATTATCTTTAGTCCTACAAAATATAACACATTGTTTAGGTAATTCTTTAATTAATATATTGTTTAAATATTTTAACTTCTCAGTTCCAGAAATTTCATATACAATATGCTCTATATTATCTGCTGTTATATTTTTAGACTCTATTTCAATATTGACAGGTCTATTCATATATCTATTGCACAACTCTCTAATCTCATCATTAATAGTTGCAGAAAATAACATAGTAACTCTTCTCTTTGGAATCCTTCTAAAAACAGCCTCTATCTGTCTTATAAATCCCATATTAAACATTTCATCTGCTTCATCTATAACTAAATACCTTATAGAATTAGTATTTAATGTTTTTCTGTCTATATGATCTAAAACTCTTCCAGGTGTCCCTATTACTATATGGGTTTTTCCTTTTAATTCTCTTTCTTGTTCCTTAAAAGGTGCTTTTCCATATATGCTAACCCCCTTTATTCTTTTATATCTACCTATATTTTTTACCTCTTCTGCTGTCTGTATTGCAAGTTCTCTTGTAGGACTAAGAATCAAACATTGAGGATTATTTTCTTCCCATTTTATCTTTTCGCAAATAGGTATAACAAATGCAGCAGTTTTACCACTACCTGTTTGAGCTTTAACTATTAAATCTTTATTTAATAATGCCTCTGGAATAACTTTTTCTTGAACTTTAGTAAATTTATCATACCCTAATGTTTTTATTGCTCTATTTATTTCACTACTTAAGTTTATATTCATATTTTTTCTCCATATATTATTATAATCTTACTATATAATATCAGATTTTTTATAAAAATTAAAATAAAAAAAGGGGCTGTGAAAAAATGAGAAATCATTTTTTCACAACCCCTTTTCAATTATATTTTATAAATAATTTTCACAAAGATAATAAAAAATGAGATAATTGCCCCTTTCCCCAAAAAGTAT
>NZ_JAHLQH010000027.1 GCF_018918325.1 Clostridium sp. MSJ-8
ATACTTTTTGGGGAAAGGGGCAATTATCTCATTTTTTATTATCTTTGTGAAAATTATTTATAAAATATAATTGAAAAGGGGTTGTGAAAAAATGATTTCTCATTTTTTCACAGCCCCTTTTTTATACTAACTAACAACATTAGTTTTGTAAATTATTTGTATTTTCTTGTAATAGGTTATACAAATTCATTAGCCCATGCAACTACCCTATCTCTAGATTGTTCTGATTCTGCTCCATGGATTGAAAGTCCTTTCTCTATATCAGCACCTTTACATATTTTCTTTAAATCTCTTTCACTAGTTCCCATACCACTTCCTTCATTAGTACAGAAAGGTATTATTTTCTTGCCAATAAGATTGTAATGTTTTAAAAATGTGAACATAACCATAGGCATTGTACCCCACCAATTAGGATATCCAACAAATATAATATCATAATCTTCGAGATTGTCTTTATATTCTTTTACTTCTACTAGTTTTCCACTATTAAGTTCATCTTTTGCTTCTTCAATACATTCATTATAATTATCTGAATATTTCTTCACAGAATCTACTTCAAATATATCTCCACCTACTGCACCTTGAATCATTTCTGCTACTCTTTTGGTATTGCCTATTTCAAGGTTTTTTATGCTTCCATTCCAATAGTTTTCGCCTTTTCGTGAATAAAATACTGTTATAATCTTCTTCAATTTTTTCGCCACCCTTTTAATTATTTATTTCTCTGGTTGTAATGGTCCGTAATAATATGATGAAGTTGCACCACCATCTATTAATATAGTTGATCCTGTTATAAATGCTCCTTTTTCACTCATCAATAATTCTGCAACATTTGCCACTTCATCTGCTGTTCCAGGACGACCAGCTGGGCATTTTGCAAACATATTCTTATAGAAGTCACCACGTGGGCCATTAAATTCATCTATTGCAAGTGGTGTAACAATAATTCCTGGCGCAATATCATTTATTCTCGCACCACGTTTACCCCATTCTACTGATTGAGCCATAACACGTTTTTCATTACAACGTTTTGCCATTTGATATGCATGTAATGTATCTCTTATATTCTCAGGTTTAAGAATATCTAATTGTAATAATTTTTCAGATTCTGTAGTAGCTAATGCTCTATCTTCTTCTGCAGTAAGCTGTGGCATTCTCCATCCAGATTGACTAGATATTGTAACTCCAACACCACCTTCTGCAATTACTTTGCCTACTTCTTCTAACAAAACAGCTGTTCCATACAAATCAACTTTTAATATTTCTTCTATAGTTGCTTGACTTGGAGAAACGCCTGCACCATTAACAAGCATCTTAATTTCTCCATAAGAAGCTGCTAATTTAATCATTTTAAGAATAGATTCTCTAGATGATAAATCCATTTCAATTGGTTCAACATCAAAGCCAGCTTGATTCATTATTTCTGATATTTTCTTTGCATTTGTTATATTCTTATCACCCAATATAATTTTTTTGCCATATCCCATTCTTCTAGCTATAGCCATACTTATTTGGCCTGCTCCAGTTACAATCATAACTTCTTTATTCATTTATACTCACATTCCTTCCTATATAAATATTAACCTTTATTAATTTTTATTATAGGAATTAAACATTTTTTCATCAATTTGTCTTTTGCATATTTTGTATAAGTTTTTCTAATACGAACTTAAACAAACTGTTCTTTTAAAATATCAGCAAATTCTTCTACATAATATCCTGAATTATCTTTTTTCCAGAAAGCACAATAATTCCTTGTAAGTTGCTTATCTCCATAAATTAATGGAATTCTAGTTATAGATGTACCAAACTCTGTGCCTTTACCTGTACCTTCTACTGGCATAAAACCTTTGCCACTAATAACTAATAATCTAGCTGCTTCTAAGTTCTCTGTATACAAGAACTCCCCTTGAAATCCTAATATGTCTCTATAATATTCTCTCTCTATATCTTTTTGAGTATTTGAGGCCACTAATATGCATGGTATATTCTTCAATTCTTGAGGACTTATACTTTGTAATGATGCAATAGGACTCCTAGAAGATATTTCTATAGAACTATTATTAGTAGATAGAATAACATTAACAAATGTATCTGAAAATGCTCTTCTTTGATCATTTAGTGCAATATCTACAACACCATTTTCTAGCATCCTATACAACTCTTCATGATTGCCATATTCAATATTTATTGTTACATCAGGATATTTCTCTGAGAATTTTTCTATTGCATATTTTAATTCATCTCCATTATAACTACGTAAATATCCTATACGTAAAATAGCTTCTCCTGAGAATGCAATTTTTCTAGATTCCTTGCATATACGTTCATAATCAGCAATAAGAATTAAACTCTTCTGGTAGAAATATTCACCTGCAGCAGTTAAATTAAATCTTCTATTCTTACGTTCTAATAGTTTAAAACCTAATTCACGTTCTAACGCCTGTATTTGCTGAGAAATAGCTGATTGAGAAATATTACATTCTTCTGCTGCTTCTGAAAAACTATTATTCTGTACAACTGCTTGAAAATATCTTATCTGTCTAATCATAACATAAATCCTCCTTATTTTTATTTATGTTAAGCTTTTCTTATTTATATATTAAAAGCTTAACATTTAGCTTTTTTCTAGTCAATTCTTGTAGTTTAGCTTAATTAAGGAAAATCTTATATGATTATTTTTAAGCAATTGTAGTATAAAGATGTTCTTTCTTGTTCTTAAATGATCTATCAATTACATCAGTATATATCTTCTCTATTCCTTTTCCAAATTCCATAGAAGATATATTTTCTATACTTTTCCTAGTATTAGATGATAAAGATATATATTCTTCATTGTCAAATAATTTATGATATTTCTCACTAAATTCTTGAAGATTATTATATGAATAACCATTAACTCCACTTACAACAATATTATTTAAACATTCATCTTCACGTACTAATAATGGTTTTCCTGCTGCTAATGCTTCAGAATAAGTAAGTCCTTGTGTTTCACTAGTTGATGCACATACAAATACATCTCCTATAGCATAATAATTCTGAACATCCTTCCATTCAACTTCTCCTATAAATGTCACATAATCTTTTAGTCCCATACTAAATACTTGTTTTTCTAGATTTTCTCTCTCAGGTCCATCTCCAACAATTATTAATCTGCTCAAAGGATCTTCCTTTACTATATAACTCATAAATTCAATAATTTCATGAAGATTCTTTTCCTTAGATAATCTTCCTATACTTATCATCACATGATTATCTGGTTTAATATTATAAGCTCTTTTTAATTCTTGAACCTTGTTATAATCTGTTATACAGAATTTACTTATATCAATTCCTGTTGGTTGAATGACAATTGGCTTATAAACTCCATAATTGATCAATATATTCTTAACCTTATCTGTTGGAACTATTACTTCATCAGCTCTATCGCAACATATCTTACTAAAGCTTCTTATAATTCCTTTTAAATTCTCATTTCCTGGTATTCTAAGATAATGAGTATAATCTTCATATATAGTATGATAAGTATGAACTAATGGAATATTGAATTTTTGTGCTGCCTTTCTACCTAGATGACCTAACACAAATTCTGTTTGAGTGTGTATAATATCTAAATTAAGACTTTCTATGATTCTATACCATTTCTTTAATATGGAACAACTTATCCTACGTTCCTTTAATAATAAACAAGGAATGCTCTTTAATCTATAAACATTATTTTCTTTTTCTTTCATATATGGATTGCTTACTGTAAATACATATACATTATTTCCTTTTGCCTCTAATTCTTTTTTTAGTTGATATACAGAATTCGCTACTCCATTTATTTCTGGATAGTAGGTATCTGTGAATAACCCTATATTCATACAAAACACCTCTTTTTATTTTCTATATTTAATATAATAAATATAACTAAATATATAAGAAGTATTTTCTAAACAATTTCTAAACTCTTAAAAATTTTATTCTTTCAATTTGATCATATATCTAAGGTAATCCAAATCTTCTATTTTCTTTTCTATATTATGAATTTCTTCTAATATTTCATTTCTCTTTTCTTGTAATATTTTTATTCGTTCTGATGCAGTATCAATACCTTGTAAATGTAGTCTCATATATTGTTCTATTTCATCACTACAAAAACCTATATTATAAAGTGTCATAATCATTCCTAATTTCTCAATATCTTCATTATCATATTGATAACTATCTACTTCTCTACTATTTAAATTCTAATTTTCATATTGTTCTAGAATATCTAATGGTACGCCATATCTTTCACTTACTTCATTTATTCTCACTGAATTATTCACTTCCTTTTGAAGCCTATATTTATAATAATTCTCTACTTGTTTAGGCATTAAAATAATTAAGGTGTCCTTTCTAGACACCTATAGATTATCACTACCATCAAACTATGTCTAATGCTTATTTTAACTATCTAAATATGCTTATTAAGTATATTTTATAACTATGTTTTTCTGTTAATAATATAATATTCTTCGTACATTGATGGATCTCATTTAAGCATAACAATCTAACATCTCATACTTGTCATTTTTACATATTAAATGATACTTAACATTAGCTTCTTCATCTATTATAGGAATAATCTTTCTATCACAAAATATTTCTTCTGAATTATTAGAAAGATTAGTAGTAAAACATAACAAAGTAGATGTACGTATTAATTCCTTCAAATCAAATTCATTACTTTGTATAAGAAACTTTGAAGCTGGCATTTTCTCATAACATAATTCTGTCCAGAAACCAATTTTATCTCTTAATAGACAATTAAATCCATTTAATTGTTCAAATGATAATTCATCATATTCTGCTAATTTATGATGTATAGGAACACAAACTGATAATTTTTCTTGAATGAATGGTACATCTTTTATTAATTCATTTGAAATAACAAATGGGATAACCCCTATATCACAATCACCTTGTAATACATTATTTATTATATCTTTAATGCTTGATAACTTCGAAGTAATAGAATTATCTGAATACTTTGCAGATAGTGTAGGTAACAATGACCATAAAGGTGCTGGGGCACATGTTTCTATAGTTATAGTATGTAGTTTCTTATCATATTCTTGAACCATCTTAATTGCATTATTGGCATCATATAATAACTTTCTTGCATACTCTACTGCTTTTCGTCCTGTTTCATTTAATTCAATCTTATTCTTACCACGTATAAATAAATCTACTCCAAAATCATCTTCTATATGTTGCATAGTTCTTGTAATTGTTGGTTGTGATATATGTAAACTTTCAGCAGCTTTAGATAATGTTTTATTATCTGCAAATGAAATTAATTGTTCTAATTCGTTTAAGTTAAGCATACTATCTCTCCCACTATTCATATTATGAAATCTACTTTTCTTATTTTATATTGTACATCCAGGTCCAAAATAAGTAAACTAGATATTGTAAGGATTATTGATAATTAAATATTATTTCACTATATGAAATATAAAGGAGGAAATAACTATGGAATATGTAACATTAAATAATGGAGTAAAGATGCCTATGTTAGGTTATGGAGTATATCAAACTCCACCAGAAGATACTAAACGTTGTGTGTTAGATGCAATTAAAGTTGGATATCGTAGTATTGACACAGCACAAGCTTATGGTAATGAAGAAGGAGTTGGAGCTGCAATACAAGAATGTGGTCTTCCACGTGAAGAGTTATTTATTACAACTAAAATATGGATTACTAATGCAGGCTACGAAAAGGCAAAGGCATCCATTAAAGAATCTCTAAAAAAACTTAAGACAGATTATATTGACTTACTACTTATACATCAACCATTTGGAGATTATTATGGTAGCTATCGTGCAATGGAAGAAGCATATAAAGATGGTCTTGTTCGTGCAATAGGTGTATCTAACTTCTACCCTGATCGTTATTTAGATCTTATGCATTTTTCAGAAATTAAACCAGCAATAAATCAAGTTGAGACACATATCTTCCAACAACAAAAGATAGCAAAAGAATATATGAAGAAAAATGGAACACAAATTATGTCTTGGGGTCCATTTGCAGAAGGAAAAAATGATTATTTTAATACACAAGAATTAAAAGAAATAGGAGCAAAATATAATAAAACTCCTGCTCAAGTTGCACTTCGTTTCTTACTACAAAGTGATGTGGTTGTCATTCCAAAATCTGTTCATGTAGACAGAATGAAGGAAAACTTTGACGTATTTGATTTCAAGTTAGACAAAAATGATATGAAAGCTATTGAAGCCTTAGATGGTGGTGAGAGTTTATTCTTCTCACATTACGATCCTAAGACAGTAGAATGGTTTATGAGTATATTATAGAACGGTTTATGAATATAGTAATTAAAAAGGAAGATACCCCAAAATGGTATCTTCCTTTTTATAGTTTAATCCATATTGCATCCATTTCTAATTCTCCCTTTATTAATGTTACAAGTCCTTCTTGTTGTAATTACATAACTGCATTGCTACTCCATCTTCCATTACCTTGAAACCAAATCTTTTGTAAAAAGCTGCATTTTTACTCTCTTCTGGCATAATTTCTATGTACAAATAGTCTTTATATTTATCTTTAACCATCTCTATCATAGTTGCTGCTATACCATGTCCTTGATATTCTGGGTGCACTAAAACATAATGCATAAAAGCTACCATCTCAGTATCATCTAGTACACGTACTAACCCCACTAACTTATTTTCATTCCATGCAGTAATAACAGTTGATGAATTCATAAGTGCTTTATATAATCTAGATGGATATTGTCCTGAAATCCATCCTATTGATAGAAATAAATCCTGCACCTCTTTCTTAGTAAATTTTTTCTCTGTAGTGTATTGTATATTCATATTCTTCAACTCCTATGTTATTTATAATCACATCTCTGGCAATGAGACATTATATTATCACTATCTTCCTTATAAAATATTCCCGACCATTTACATATACTCTGTAAAATAGGTACAACTGATAAACCTTTCTCTGACAATGAATACTCAACATGAGGTGGAATCTCATTATATGATTTTCTTACTACAATATCATTTGCAATTAAACCTTTTAATGCTGATGCTAATACTGCATCTGTAATATTCCCCATTTCATTTCGTAGCTCACTATATCTTAAAACTTTTTTAGCAGCAAGTACACATATAATTCTTGAATTCCATTTGCCACCAAATATCTCAAGACCATACTCTAATGGACAACGAATATCTTTGTTCAATTTTCTTTTATACATTTATTACATCCTCCTTACTATAGAATAAGCACAATATATCAGAAATAATCCTAATACAATATTTATAATTCTAAAATGTTTTCTATAAATCTTCTCTAGCTTAACCCCTAAAAATGCCCATGTAAGACTCGCAATGCTTCCTATACTTACTGCAAATATTCCTGCTAATACAAGTCCTATAATGCTATTTATATTAGGAATAAAATATATGCTCAACAAAGATGTTATGTAAAAATATATCTTAACATTAACTAATTGTAATAAAAATCCCTCTCTAAATGTAGGCTGTTTATCTGTTTTTTCTTCATCCTCCAATTTACTTCTCATGATTTTAATTGCAAGAAATACCATATATATACCACCTATATATCTTAATAATTCTAATATAGAATTAAATACTTGATTTAGCTCATATATAGTAATTGTACATATAGCTTGCACCACTCCATATCCTACACATATACCTAAAATCAACCGTTTGCTCTTATTCCATCCATATCTACTAGTTGTATTTAATGCGAGGATATTACCAGGCCCTGGAGTGAAAGAACATATAATCATATATATTAATAATGTTGTTATTGAAGTAACAGACAATTTACCCACCTCTTTTTCTTTTTCTCAATTATAAAATATATACTATGTCATTTCAATTAACTATTAAATTTAATAGTTACTTATTATTTGACTAACATCTATAATCTTCCAAGTATAAGTTCTATAATAAGAATCAGTTCAAGGCGCTGCAACTGCAAAGGGTGCATTAATTATCACTCCTAAAAAAATAATTGTTACTACACCAGGTGCAGATAACAAAAAAGAATTATAATATACTTACAAATATACTTTAAAACACCAGTTTAACTACTTCCAAATAGAATAAGTAATATTTATTTATGGTCTTTTCCATCAGAATGTTGATAATTTTTTCTAATATAAATAGTAAACATAATAATATTTAATAAACCTATTATTATGCATCAACATTTTACTAGAAAAGACCATAAGTATTTTTAATAATACAATACTTAATTAGTCACTTTTGTATCATCTAATCTCTTCTCTTTTCTACCAAAACAATATCTTTTCTATTTTCTTTAAAATATTGTAGTATCTTTTCACAATCTTCTCTAAGTTCATTAAATGCAAATATTTCTTCTTCATTTATATCGTAAAATTCAATCAATCCATTACTTTGATCAGGTGTAAATTCTTTATCTAGAGATATGTGATATCCACTATACCAATATATAATTTTGTATAAATGACTAATTTTAAATATATCTACTTTATTGTATAACAAATTATTTTTAATCAAATAATTATTTGTAAAAATCAGTTTGAATTTTTTGATTGTTATTTCTTTATATTCATTCTTATCCAATTCATTATCTAATAGATCTAGATCTTTTTGAGTAAAATTCTTATTTTTTAGATTTATAATAGTCATTTTTTTAGTTAATACGAATGACTTCAAGAAAAACACAATAATTAAAATAAAGCTTAGAATAAATAAAATCATTCCTATTACTCCACATCCCCCATTAGGATTCTTAGTTATTACAGATATTATGTATAAAATGCTCCCTATAATAAAATAAAATAATATCAAATATATCAGCATCTTATTATCTTTCATATTTTCCTTCGCACTTAGTTTCTTATCTAACCATTTTGATTTCATAAATCCCCCACCTATTTATAACTTTTCTATAATTTAAACTTAGCTCTAACCTCATTAAAAGAACGTATTTCTGGCATATTATCCATAGGAATCCATATTAACTTATCTATAATATGTTCCAATATAACATCATCCAAATTTATAACCTAAATAATCAATTTGTCCTACCAAATGATATCCTATTTGTTCGTGAAACTGCATACTATTGAAATCTGAATAATCATCTACAGTGAGAGTAATATGTGCAATAGTTTTAACAATATGCTGTTCCTTTAAAAGATAATTTTAACATTTGATTAATATTATGTAAATCAAAAAAATCCAATGTTACTTGATAATTTTAATCATATCAAAATAACATTGGATTTTTCTTTTATTATTCTATTCATAAACGTGTTTTTTCTTGTCCTTTGCCTTAGCTTGTTTTTTCTTCAAAGGATGCTTTGGATTCTTATCTGACATATTCTATCGCCTCTTTTCTTTCTATGCTATGT
>NZ_JAHLQH010000018.1 GCF_018918325.1 Clostridium sp. MSJ-8
GCTCTAGTTTATCGTTTTTTAAAAAACAAGCAAAGATAAATTTTCAAAATTTTCAGACAATTTAAAGGCGAGATTATGAGAAATTTATTCAATATAAATAAATTTAATCTTTACCGCTGACATATGACGATTAATGTTGAAAAAAAAGAAAAAATGTGATACAATGATATAATGTTTTTGGAAAAAGGAGTTTGTTGGGTATGGTAGAGATAAAAAAGAAGGCCTTAAAAGATTTCTTTAGTCTTCAATTTTTAACTTATGCTATAGTAGGAACTGTAAATACAGTTAATGGCATTATATTAGCATTAATTTATTCGAACTTTTTTGATGAAAATTTATCATTTATTTTTGGATATATAACAGGATTATTATTTTCATATATATTAAACAGTATAGTTACTTTTAAGCAATCATTGTCCTTTAAGAAATTTATTAAATATGTTATATCATATATTCCTAATTTTTTAATTCAGAATATTGCAGTGGTTGTATTCTATAATATATTAGGATGGTACAAGCTAATAGCTTATTCTTTGGCAGCGGTAGTTGCAGTACCTATTACATTTTTACTTATGAAGTACTTTACATTTGGTAATAAAGATTTAGCTCAAGAGTAATATTTAGAGTTTAAAACATATTATAAAGAATAATTGTTTTGATATTTAAAATAGAAGTTTCCTAAATGCTAAAATAAGTAGCATTTAGGAAACTTTATTACTCTATAGGAAAATATCTATTATATTTTAACTTTATGGAGGGATTTTAATGAGGCTGAAAAATATATTGATAGTTGTTAAGGATATTGATAATGCAAAGAAGTTTTATCATGATTTATTTGGTTTAGAAATGATAGTGGATAATGATGGAAATATGATTTTGACAGAAGGATTAGTTCTTCAAGATGAAAAGATATGGAGGAATTTTTTAGGAAAGGAAATTTTACCTGAAAATAATTCTTGTGAATTGTATTTTGAAGAAAGAAATATTGAAGGTTTTGTTGAGAAACTTGAAAGATTATATCCTGATATTAAATATGTAAATAAGCTTATGACACATAGTTGGGGGAAGAAGGTTGTTAGATTTTATGATCTTGATGGCAATTTGATAGAAGTAGGAACTCCATAAAAATTAAAATAGAAATAATATCATTTCTATTTTAATTTTTGTTAATGAAGTGTTATGGTGATTTTTAGTTTGTAATTAGTTTAGGATATACATTTTATAGTTTATCTATGACTATGAAAGGACTCCATGAGATAACTTTCCTTTCTTTATAGATATTTTGAATTTTTTTTCGTAAGATTTTAGTTTGTAAACTTCTTTGTTGTTAACTATAGAGATAGAGTATCCTGTATTATTACCTCTTGCGGTTCTACCAGCTCTATGTAAATATTCTTTTGCACTTGTAGGGCAATCTAAGTTAATAACATGTGTAATGCCATCTATATCTAAACCTCTTGCTGATATATCAGATGAAACTAATATGTTTATTTTGCCATTTCTAAAGCTTTCTAAAGCATTTTGTCTTTGCTCTTTACTTATTCCCTTGTGAAGTGCAAATGAAGCTTTATTATGGAAATTAAGTTTATCTTTTATTTTATTAATGTCAAAACTTCTATTGACAAAAACTAGAGCCTTAGTTGGATTAGTTGCAGCTATTAATTTTCGTAACGTATCGAATTTATCTCTATTATCTACTTCTAAGTATATGTGATTTATATTAGGGTTTAACGTGATGTTTTCTGCACAATTAACTATATAAGGATTCTTTAAGAATTCTTTTGCGTTATCTAAAGTTGTATCATTTATGGTTGCAGAGAATAACATTATTTGAGTATCACGCATAGCTTTCTTTATTAAATCTTTAACCATGGCACTACTAGTGTTATCTAATAAATTATCTGCTTCATCAAGTACTATAGTTTTTATTGTATGAGCAGTTATTTTCTTTTTCTTGATAAGGTCTAAAATTCTTCCAGTAGAACCAACTATAATGTGTGGTTTTGTTTCTTTTAACTTTTTGATTTGTTTATCTATATTTACGTCCCCTATAATTGGTAAGGAAGTAACTGGTATAGTTGAATTAGTTGCTAATAATTTTATTTGAGCATTTATTTGCATTACAAGTTCGTGTGTTGGTGCCAAAATTATAGCTTGCATTTCTCTTTTAGATGTATCTATTTTTTGAAAAATAGGAGTTAGGTATGCAAGAGTTTTTCCGCTTCCTGTATAAGAACGCCCTACAATATCTTGGTTTTCTAATGCTTTTGGTATAGTTAAGGCCTGTATTTCTGTTGGGATTTTTATACCTTGTTTATCCAAACCTTCTATTATGTTATTGTTAAGACCTAAATTGTTAAATGAATCCATGATAATCTCCTTAAATCTATTATTTTATTAAATAAATTATATACATAAAATGATTAACTCGTCAAAATGTTGTATAATATATTTAAATATTTAAGTTGAGAAGAGGAGAATTTTATGGAGATAGGTCGAGTAAGTAGAGGTACAGTACAAACTGAAGAGAGAAAAGTAGTTGCAGGCAAAAAACAATTTTCTCAAAGTTTTAATCAGGCACGAGATAGAAAGTCACAAGAACAATTAAAACAAATGGCTGATGATATTAAGAAAAAGGGTAATAGATTAGCATTAACTAAAACTTATGCTGATGTTAGAATGTACAAAAAATTAATAAAAGAATATTTAGAGTCAGTTCTACAATATATGTACGATACTAAAAAAGATATAAGTTTTTGGCAGACACAATATTTTGTAACTGTTGATACAATTGATGAGAAGTTAGAAGCTTTAACTCAAGAAATATTAGGAGAGCAGAGTGAAAATATAGATATTGCATCTACAGTTGATGAAATTCAAGGTTTAATAGTAGATATATATAGATAAATTGTTATAAATTTAAGAACATTATTGACTATCTTACAAATATAATATAAAGTGTAGAAAAACACTATATAAAAAGGAGGAATATATATGTTAACTCATATAGATGATAATAATTTTAATAATGAAGTGTTAAATCATGAAGGAGTAGTTGTAGTTGATTTTTATGCAACATGGTGTGCACCATGTAAGATGTTAGCACCAGTTCTAGAAGAACTTCAAGGTGAATTACAAGACGATGCTAAGATATTTAAGGTTGATGTAGATAAGAACCCAGTTGTTTCTAACAAGTATGGTATTTCAAGTATTCCAACAGTGATGATATTTAAAGATGGAGTTCAAGTAGATAAGAAGGTAGGATTTTTACCTAAGGATACATTAAAAGAAGCTATAGAAGAGGTATTATAAGATAATATGGATAGAGTTGACATAGCTATTATTGGTACAGGGCCTGCAGGATTATCTGCTGCTTTAAATGCTAAGATTCGAAATAAAACTTTCATTTTGTTTGGTAGCAATAACTTTAGCAATAAGGTATTTAGAGCAGAGAAAATAAATAATTATTTAGGTCTACCAGGTATTTCAGGAAGAGAATTATCTGAGAATTTTAAGAAACATATAGAATCATTAGATATAGATATAACAGAAGAGAGAGTAAACAATGTTTATGCTATGGGAGAATATTATTCTATTATGGCATCAGATAATAAGATGTATGAGGCAACATCTATAATACTTGCAACAGGAGTTGAATTTAATAGAGCATTAGAAGGAGAAGAAAACTTTTTGGGTAGAGGAGTTAGTTATTGTGTTACTTGTGATGCGCTGTTATACAGAAATAAGGATGTTGCAATAGTTTCGTATAATCAAGAAGGGGAAGAAGAGGCTAATTTCTTAAGCGAAATAGCGAAACAAGTATATTATATTCCATTATATGATGGAGAGTATTCGTTAAATAATAATATAAAAATAATTAAAGATAAGCCACTTAGAGTTACAGGAGAAGAAAAGGTTAAAAGTCTAATTATGACAGAAACAGAATTAGAAGTAGATGGAGTGTTTTTTATTAAGGATTCTATAGCACCTAATCAATTAGTTCCAGGTTTAGAGGTAGATGGAGAGCACATTGTTGTAGATAAAAATATGGCAACTAACCTAAAAGGATGTTTTGCAGCAGGTGATTGTATAGGGAAACCTTATCAGTATATAAAAGCTGCTGGAGAAGGAAATATAGCAGCACTTAACGCAGTGAAATATTTATCAAACCATCAAACAAAATAAATGCCTTGTTAATAGTTTATAGTTGTAAAAAGTACTATAAAATTACAAACTAATTCAAAAGTGACTTGTTCTATTAATGATAGAAAAGTCACTTTTTTAATTGGATTAAATATAAAACAAATGGTTCAAAAAAATTCATAAATTTGTAATAATTTTATTGGTTAAGAATATCAATTGTGCTAGAATTATTAGAGTGATAGTTATTCTTATAAGAAAGGGTGAAATAATGGTAATTAACACTAGGATTTCAAATGAAGTAAAAGATGTATTCCACAGATATAAAGATAAAGATAAGAAAAGACATGCTATCCAAAGATTTTTTTTGAATATTATTATGGCATTAGTAGGAGCTATTATAACATTTATATCTATACGAAATGGTGAAGAAATTGGTGCAGAAGCAATTTTAACACTTACAGGACTTATAGGTGCATGGTTAGTAATTAGAAACAAATCTCTAGCTTCTGCATGGGTAATTGCCATTTCTTATACGTTTGTATGCTTTTATTTTGTTGTTAATGGAACTAATAATGGAGCCTCTATATGTTGGGCGCTTATGATTCCAATGGGAGTTTTTGTACTAACAGGACTGAAATGCGGTATTGTATTAAATGTAATTATTTGTGCAGCAATATGTGTGTTATTTTGGTCACCGCTTAATCAATATATATATAACTATAATTCATCATTTGAATTTAGGTTTCCTATAATCTGTATTGCAATGGCATTATTTTCAACTGTTGTGGAATGGATTAGAGATAAGAGTTTTTCAGAACTTAAAATTGTTAATAGTGTATTAGAAGACATGGCATATGTAGATGATTTAACTCGAGCTCCTAATTTTAATAAGTTTCAGATGGATGCAGAAAAAATACTTAAGGAAAATGAAAATTATTCATATATAACATTAGCCATAGATATAGTAGATTTTAAGATAATAAATGACAAGTATGGTTATCAATTTGGTAATGATGTATTAAAAGATTTAGCTGAAGAACTTCGAAAAATATGTGAAGAAGATGAGTTATATGCAAGAGTAAATGGTGACAGGTTTGTAATGCTACTAAAATATGAAGATAGAAATTTACTTGATGTAAGGTTATTAAACATAAATGATAAACTTCGAAACTTTAATCATAAAAATATTTTAAGATATCATTATGGTGTGTATGAAGTTGAAAATGAAGAACTAGATATATGGACACTTTATGATAGAACTCTTATGGCGATGGAGATATCCAAGGATAATATGCAAGTGAAATTTAGCTATTATAATGATGAAATAAGACAGAAATTATTAGATGAGAGATATATGGAAGAATCTATGGAGTCTGCATTGTTTAATAGAGAATTTTTAGTATTATTACAACCAAAATATTCATTTAAAGAAGAGAGATATTGTGGCGCAGAAGCACTTGTTAGATGGAAGAAAAAAGATGGAGTAATAATTCCTCCTGGTGAGTTTATATCTTTCTTTGAGAAAAAAGGATATATAACTAAGATAGATATGTATGTACTAAGAGAAGTATGTAAGAACATGAAGAGATGGCTAGAGGAAAATAAACGAGAAATTGTTGTTTCAGTTAACATATCTAAAATGGATTTTTATAAACCTAATTTTATAAATGATTTAATAGAAATTGTAGATTCTTATGGTATACCACATAGGTTAATAGAACTTGAGATGACAGAAACAATGGCAGCAGAAAGCTTAGAAGAATTTATAACATTCTCTAATTTATGTAGAGCAGCAGGATTTCCAATATCATTAGATGATTTTGGTACAGGTTATTCTTCATTAACAATACTTAAAGATTTACCAATAGACGTAGTTAAGTTGGACAAAACATTATTTACTGATTTTAGAAATGTTGATGCAAAAGAAAAAGGCGATATAATAGTAGAACAAATAATTGACTTATGTAAAAAGATTAACTTAAAAGTTGTTGCTGAAGGTGTAGAAGATAAAGAATTAGCAGACAAGTTAAGAGCTATGAAGTGCGATATGATACAAGGATATTATTATGGAAAACCAATGTTACCAAGCGAATTTGAAACACATCTATAGAGAGTAATTGTATGATGATAAAAGAAAAATCCAATGTTATTTGGTTTGATTAATATTATGTTTATTATTAGTATCAATATTATATGTTTTTATAAATAGCATAATATCATTAAGTATTTACTAAATATAATAAAAAAGAGTAAAGATCCCTAAATACTATAAACTTGCTAAAGCTCAGCCAGTATAGTATTTTAACAGAATCTTTACTTTTTTTATTATAAGAAATACTAAATTCTATTATAGATAATTTACTTAAAGCAATAATTTGATATTAATTAATTTTTAATAAGTGTTAACAAGTTGGCAATATCTATGCGAAACTTAGCAAAAGTAGCTTGCTATAATATACTCATAAGATGTTAAGGAGTGAATGGATATGAAAAAAAGGATTGTATTGAGTAATGAAAATAATAAGAAGGAAGTAAAGAATAATAAAAAGTTAAGATATATATTGTGTACATTGTTGCTATTTATTATGATAATTCCAGGGATAAATGTTTATGCAGCTGAAGGCACAGATAATGGTAATGAAATAACAGTTGATTTGGTTCCATCAGAAGATAATAAATACATTAATGTTAATATAGTAAATACAACTGATGTTAATTATGAGAATTTGTGTGTAAAAGTAAACTTACCAAGTCAATTATATAATGAAGAAACTTTGGAATTAAATGAAGAGAAAATAGATTCAGCTCAAAGTATTAGCAAACAAATAAAAATTAATAAAGTACAACCAGTAAAAACAAAAGTATATAGTGAAAGCAAAAAAGGAATTAACAAGAAAGTGATTATTTTAAGCTCTGTAGTTGTTCTTGCTAGTGCATTAGGAATTATCTTAATAATAAAGAAAAAGAAAAATATTGCTGTTGCTATATTAGTTGTAACAATGGTAGGAGGATTAATTAGTCCATTAGAAGTAAAAGCTGCAACAATAGAAAAAAATTATACTAAACAAGATAGTATAAAGATAGAAGGTATTAATTATGAATACACTATAGAAGTTAAGTATGATGAAGTACAACCTGAAGAAGTAGTACAACCTACAGAAAATTTTTTCCAAGAAGTAGAATATAATATGAGTGATGAAGAAAAGCAACAAGTTTCTTCATTAATTGGAGAGTTATATTTTATGAATGATGGATATTATAATAATTATCCAAGTGAACCTGTAAATT
>NZ_JAHLQH010000003.1 GCF_018918325.1 Clostridium sp. MSJ-8
CATAAAAATAAATATCAAAAAAAGGTAATTTCAGTTACCTAGCTTTGCTATCGGCTTTTTTAGAAAAAATTTAAAAAGTTATCCACAGATTGGGATATTTCTATTATGAAATATCCTCAAATATATAAATGAAAAAAATGAGGGATATAATGGGGAGAATGCAACTTAAATTAAAAAACTGGCCCTTTGATAAGGGTAAAAAGGTTCAGCTAATCTGGTTAGGTGAACCTTTTAAATATAATAGTAAGTATATGATTGATACATATTTTAATGATGGAAAGGTAACAAAAAGAATAGTTCAAGATTGGGCTAATATACATTTTTTGTCTATAGATAAATTCTATATGGATGGAGATTTGAATTCAGGAGAAGTCATTGATAAATATGGAGTTATTGAAACTATAGATATAGATTTAAACAATGTTATGCCTAAGTATAATGAGAATGACTGGAGAATAAAAGACAGTAGCTATAAGGGTAAGTCTAGGACATTTAATTTTAATAAGAATGGTAAAATTTATTCTGTTCCAGTAGTAGAAATAGTAAGAGCAGTACTTGCTCCCAATACTTTTATGTTAAATACAATATTGTATAGTAATACATTTGAAGATTATTTTACATATCAAATTAAAGATAGAATATTGAATTTATATTTAAATAGTAATTATAGAACTACAAATTTAAAGGAAAGTTATTATAAGCATATAGGTTGGATTCTAGGAAATAGGGATATATCTGATATGGTTAATGAAATAGGATATAACACTTCTTTAAAAAATCAAATGAAGTTTCAATTTAGAATACCTAATTTTAAATTTACAGCAAGAGTTAAAAGAACTAAATATGGATACTTAGTAATGGAAATTATTAAGGTTAAAGAAAAAAGAATAAACTTTGATCAAATAAAGGTGTTCCATCCTAGTTTTGAAAAATATGAAAAAAGCGATAAGTCTAAGAAGTGGTCTTATGTAAATCTAAATAATAATAGAAATAATGAAAGAAAAATAGACAATGAGGCAGAGGGCTCTACAAGAAGTGTAGAAGGTATTAAAGATGAACTTACAATACAGGAATATCTAGGTACTTTTGAAATTAAGAAAGAAAAAACTAGTTATATAAATAAACGTCAAGTTGAAGATAATAACACTAAAAAGTTTTTTAAAGAAGATAATAATAAAAGAACATTTGCTGATGAAGGTGGACAATCATTAGATAAAGGAATTGAAGCAAATAGTATTGACATAAAAAGTATAAATGGTTGCTTAAAGGATTTTATGTTGATACTAAAATATTTGAAGAATATACGAGGAATAAGAAGTGTTTCTGTAAAAGCTATGGAGTTACCAATAGTACTTAATAGAAGGTTTGCTTATTTAAGTGATGGTATAACAAGAAGAAAATGTTTAATAGTAACAATTCAGTATTTGAATAAAGAATATAAGATAATAGAAGTTGAAAGAGAAGGAAGAACTTTATCAACGTTAATTTTATCTGGTGATAATGCAAATATAGATTGGCGCTATGCAATAAATATTATATTAAAAGGCGTAGTAATGGAAAGTGGTAAATGGAGTAATGATGCTTTTGAAAAAATAAAGAAAATGGGAATTGGCATAGAGAGATATAAGCATTTAAAAAAGAGTTATTATGAAAAAGCTTGTGATATTTATGTGAAAATCGCAAATTATACATAAATATATTAAATGTTAATTGAAAAATTAATTTGGATCTAGATAGGTGATGTGGATTACTATTGTAAATAGAAAATAATATTTTTTATAGAAATATATGATATAATTTCAGTGTGGTAGAGTTTTATTATCTAATGAAACTTAATTACTAATACTTTTGAATAAAGTTTGTATAGTATAGATTTAGAAAGGTGAGTTATATATGTGGACAGACAATGCATCACAAATCGATATGTTATTTTATAAGCCATATGCTGAAATAGTGTCAAATGTAGCAATAGATACAGATAGAAATCCCTTGACAATAGGTATATTTGGATTATGGGGAGCTGGAAAATCAACATTACTAAATTTAATTAGACAAAATTATAATAATAAAAGTGAAATTATATGTGTAACAATTAATGCTTGGATGTTTGAAAGTTATGAAGATGCAAAAATTGCCATTATAGAAGCTCTTTTAAGAGAATTAGATGAAGCAGTTTCAAGTACAGATGTAAAAAAGAAATTTAGAAGTTTGTTAAAAAAAATAGATTTCCTTAAAGTTGGAACAAAAGTTGCATCTACTGCAGTACCAATAATTGCTAGTGTTGCTTCGGGGACACCAATACCATTGTTATTAAATATTCCACAAAATGCTAAGGAAATTGGAAATACAATAAAAAATATTTCTGATTCATTTCAAGATATTAAGGATAAGTATATTAAAGAAGATGAAAAAACAGATAGTATAGTTAATAATGTAAGAAAATTTAGGGAAGAATTTCAGTCGGCACTTGAAGATGAAGGAATAAAGCGAGTAGTTGTTTTAATAGATGATTTGGATAGGTGTCAGCCAGACAGAATAATTGAAACATTGGAAGCGATTAAACTGTTTTTGTCAGTTGATAAATCCACCTTTATTGTGGCTGCAGATGAAAATGTAATTCAATATTCCATAAAGAAGAAATACCCGAAGATAGATGACTTTAATATTGAGTTGGATAAGGAATACATAGAAAAAATAATACAACTTCCAATACAAATACCAGAATTATCATCTAAAGATATACAAAATTATTTATTATTATTGGTTATGCAGAAGTATCTAAAAATTGAAAGTTTTGAAAAGTTAATTTCAACTATAGCAGATAAAAAACTTATGATTAAAGAGACTGCAATTAATTTAGATCAGATAAAAGAAATTATTATTGATGATACAAGTTGTTATAAAGAAGGTATGGAAAGTGAATTTCAAGAGGTTGTAGAAGTAATTCTTCAAGTAAGAGGAATTGTAGCACATACATTAAAAGGAAATCCACGACAGGCAAAGAGATTTTTAAATACATTTATTATGAAAAGAAAGCTTTCTAAGTTATATTATGATAATGAACTTGATATGGGAGTTATGGCAAAATTGCTTGTATTAAATAAGCTTAGTCCTGATTTGTTTAATAAGTTAAATGAGTGGAATTCTACATATGATACTGAAAATGAAAAATTTAAATTGATGCTTCAAGGGATTGATGATAATGATGATGATGTTAATTCTGAATACTATAAATGGCGTAAGCCACGTATTAAAGCATGGGTAAAATGTCCACCTGTTCATTTAGAAAATATAAATTTAAATAAATATTTTTATCTTACACGAGAAATACTTAATAAACAAGATGATATTGAATCTGACTTGAGTGAAGCTAGTAGAAATATATTAGATAGAATAGGAAAATTTAATCCTGGTTTGGCTAATGGAATTATGAAGGATATGGAACAATTACATTCAGATGATTTAGAAGATGTGATGAATGTCATTATAAAGAAGATTGCATCAGGAAATATTGAATCTAATGTTTATAGTATAATATTTGAAAAGTTTTCAGAATATAGATTGGCGATTGTTGATGCAGTTAAAAAATCCAATAAAAAAGTAGGACCTGGTGAATTTCCATGTTTAAAAGCTATGTATTTAATTGATAAAGAATTAATTGAAAAATTATTAGAATATTTAGTAAAAAAGAAACTTATTAAGAAAGAAATTAAGGATAAAATTATAAAATAGGGGGGAGAAATATATGGGGACTTCAAAGGGATATATTGCACCTACAACTGTACATTGGTCAAGTGCTAAAAGAGCAGTAACAGCTTATATTAAGAATGGAGATAGTGAATCTTGTGCAAATGCGGCGTGTAAATATGCAAAAGCAATGCATAATGATATAACATCGTCAGTGAATTTTTCAAAAGCTGTAGGTAATATTTTAGCATTTGCAAAGGCTATATCTAATAGTAGTTTAAATGAGGCATTATACAATTTCAATAGAAGTGATTTAATTGGTAAATCATCTAATGATATATATAATGAACTCATCGAAGGTTTTACTAATTATGGAAGTACGGTAGAGGATTATTTATCAGCAGAATCAATCAGGTCTGCTTTGAAAATATTAGATGTAACAGAGATCGAACAGTTAAAAGATATAGATTCTATTAGTCTGCTTAAAGAAATATTGATTGAATATATTAAATTTAGCTTTGCTTTTAGATATGAAGAAAAAATACGAATAAAGAGGAGTCCAGCAGAAACAGAAAATTTGTTAATGGAAATGAATAAATATATTTCTAATGAGTTACATAATAAATTAAACTTAAAAGATATTAAAATGGTTGACTTCACTGAAATGAAAGCGGCAAATATTGTAGAAAAATCTTTAGAAGATGCATATGCGATATTTGAAATGTTTTATGAGGAGGCTTAGAGAAAATGAAGTTTTGGATAGACAAAGAAAATGAAATGCTTCCTGATGATACGTGGAAGGATTCATATATATTTACATTAACAAGACAAAAATATAGTACTATATTTACCGGAATTGCTGATACATGGTATAGAATGGATTGTTTGAAAATACCTGAGATATTTGAAGATTTATTTGTTATAGGAATTAGTATTTTTGCTTTGGACAAACGTATATCTAGAAGATTATTTACTGATTGTTGGACTAGGGATATTAGTGTATCTATTCCAGTATTAAAATTAGAAAATTGGATTGGTACTGAAAAAAAGTGGAATCAAATATTGGGATTTCTAACAGGAGATAAGTGGGATATACATTTTAGAAAATGTATAAATATGTATAGTCAAAGGAAAAATCAAAATAGGATTCATTTAGATATAGATAAATGCGATTGTATAAGTTTATTTTCTGGTGGATTAGATTCTTATTGTGGTGCTATAAAGTTACTTGAGGATGGAAAATCACCATGCTTAATTGGACATAATGAATATCCTAAGTTAAGAAAAAAACAAGCTCAATTTATTAGTGATTTTCAAAAAATATACCAAAACCAAAAAATAGAATTTGTTAGTTTCTCAGCTAATTCACGTGCACCTAAGAATATGAATGATGACAAACTGATAGGTAGCGAAAATACTTCAAGAGGGAGATCGTTGTTATTTCTATGTGCTGCACTATCAATTGCTGGTATATTAGGAAATGATATTCCGGTTTATATTCCCGAAAATGGATTTATAGGATTAAACATACCATTAACAAATAGTAGAAAAGGAACTTGTAGTACAAGAACTACTCATCCATATTTTCTAAATAGTTTACTTGAAATATTAAAAGATGTCGGTATTAACAATCCAATTATTAATTTTTTTGCATATTCTACTAAGAGAGAAATTGTTGATAGTGTGAAGGATAAAGAAGCATTTAAAATTCATTATATAGATACTATTTCATGTTCACATCCATGTTTAGCTAGGTATAATAAGAATGGGAATAATGAGTATCCTATTAATTGTGGTTATTGTTATCCATGCTTAATTAGAAAGAGTTCATTGCTTGATGTAAAAGATTATAAGTATTCTTATGAAGCTGAGACTATAGAATTTTTAGAGAAGTATGGTGAAACAGAAAAAGCAAGTGATTTACGTGCAGTAATTAGTTCTGTATACAGATATAATAAGCTTGATAATGAAAAAATAAAGGAAATGATTAGATGTTATGGACATTTGAGTGAAGAATCTATTGAAAAATTTTTAAAGGTATATAAATCTACGATGAATGATTTGATAGAATTATTTTCAAATGATGAAGAAATTAAGAAGTTAATTGGTGATTGATATGCAAAATTTAATTGATACACATTTTCATTTGGATATGTATAAAGATTATAATTATTTGTTTAGATATATAAATCAAGAAAAACAATATACATTATGTATGACTAATTCACCGGGTATCTTTTTAAGTTGTAAGAGAATATTTAATAGAAGTAAATACGTAAAGTTTGCATTAGGATTTCATCCGTTGAATATGAAGTTGAGAAAGAAAGATTTTATTGATTTTTTATATTTATTGTCTGAAACAAATTATGTAGGAGAAATAGGATTAGATTTTACGAAAAAAAATAGAATACCAAATAAGGAACAAGTATATTATTTCAAAAAAATAGTTGAAATATGTTCTAAAGAAAACAAATTGATGTCAGTTCATATACGTGGAGCAGAAGAAGAAGCATTAGAGATTATAGATAGATATCGTCCTAAGCGATGTATATTACATTGGTATACAGGTAATATTGAATATCAAAAGAAATTTATAGATTTAGGATGTTATTTTTCAATAAATGCTAGTATGTTAAAAAATGTAGAGGTTGTAAATAGTATTCCTAGGGATAAATTATTAGTAGAAAGTGATGGACCATATTCAAAAGTAAGAGGAAAGAGATTTAGCCCTCAATTATTGAGGGAAGAATATGAATGCATTGCTAAGACATTAAGTGAACCAGAAATAATTAAATTAATATATAGCAATTTTTATAAATTATTAATGATTCATTAGTGTATAAAACTTTACATTGATATATAATTTTGTAGTGAGAAAATAAAAATTATTAATTTTTATCATTTGAAATATAGTTAATAAGAATTAATTATTTAATAGGTATTAAATTTAAAAATAGGGGATTGAGTTGAGATGAAAGAAGTTATTATAAAATTAAATATTGAGAAGATTAAATACTATATTAGATAGTAAATCATATATTTAACTTAAATACTTAATATTATAAATTAGATAGCATTAATTTGTATATATTGTAATCATGACAAATTGGAAGAATATTTAAGAAATTAAAAAATATTATCTGATAAATTGAGTAAAAATTATGATAATTCTATTTTTCATAATTTCAATATTAAGTTTAAAAGAATATAGATTAAAATTATTTTGAGCCTTTAATATTAAATTAATAAATTGTAAGCGTAAAAGATTTCACGTCTACAAAAAATATAATCCTCCTAGTAAAATTAAGTAAACATTAATTTTATGGAGGATTTTTATGTATAAGAAATTAAACAATAAAGAATGGGAAGAAGCTGTTGAT
>NZ_JAHLQH010000052.1 GCF_018918325.1 Clostridium sp. MSJ-8
CTGTCAAATCTTATGTTTGATAATCCTATTTGATTTATCTTTTCACATATTTGATTTATATAGTTTTCTGCTGGTCTTAAACATCCTATTATATCATTTATTGCATTTACTGCTCTTTGGGATTTATCCCCTATTTCTATATCATCTAAGAAAAATCCACTCACCCTAATTTCCTCTAACTTTTTATTTATAATATCTTATTTTTTTCTTCATATATATCATTTATTTCTGTTAAATATACCCATTTATTATATACACCTTTATCTGCCATTTTAAACCCCAATTCCTCACATATCTTGTAATCTCCAATAATTGCATTTAATAAAACTTTATCATCATGCTTTTTTAGCACTTGACATTTATACCCTCTATAATTTGCATATGTTTTTATAGAATATATACCAGACAATTCACTTATTTTTACTGTTTTGATATATATCATTCCCTTATATAATTTAAATCCATTTCTCATATCATTACTATCATTTGAACATAAATCTACCCAATCATCATCCTTTTTTCCTATTCTATATTCTAAATCATTGTATACACCATATATATCATTTCTCATTATTTATACTCTCCTTTAATTAACACTAATAAATCGTTTTAAATTCATATCATATACAGCCCTTAAAATTTCTTTACCTTCTTTAGTTACCTCATATAATTCTGCTCCATCATAAATATTTAAATATCCATTACATTTATATTCAGGAATAATATTACCATTCATTGCTTTAGTAAAACCATTTCCTGTGAATGGGGATGCTTCCTTTACTCTCCCTCCAAAATCAACTCCATATGGAATTTCAATCATTTCTACTTCTAATGTTTTAAAACGAATTACTCCTAAATAACTATCTGACTCGACTTTATATATTGTGCCTGGATAATCTAATCGCAAACTATCATATATTTCACCATATGTACTTAAGTGCAAAACATCTTCTAATCTTGTAACATATCCTCCAACTTGAGTATATGTTCCATCTAAATATTTCTCTATATCACTTGCTGGAATAACTTTTTGCATCATTGTATTCGTATCAGGCATTGGAACACTCTCTCGTATCATTTTTAACATAGCTTTTTCTTCATTTGACAAAGTTGATATATCTCTTAATCGAAGATCATTAAATTCATCTAAAGTCAATCCTTGTTTTTTTAATATATTATCTATATTCTTAATAAATGAAGATAATCTTACACTTTCAACAACCTCTCTACCTTCTACCTCTCCTATCTCTTCTACAGTTTCTCTTACTACATCTTCTGCTACCTCTGATGCTATATTCTTCTCTAGTCCTCTTACTTCATCCTTTATTACTGCTTCTGTAACTTCTTCACCTATATTAGTTATTGCACTCTTACCTGCTCTTCTTAAAAAACTATTAATTCCACCTTTAAATACACCTTTTAACCACTTAGCTATTGCTCCTATTGGTATTAATGATACTCCTGCTATTACTCTTTCTAGGAAGCTTAGCTTCTCATGAGTTATAAGATTCTCTCCACTTATTACTTCTATCAGGATTTTTCCAAATACTACAAATAGCACACAAATTTATAAAACTGATTTTTACAAAAACACTTACAGTTTATAATAAAACTTTAACAGAAAAACGCACCCTTTCACAATATTTTGTTACTAAGAGTGCGTTGTATCAATTTGTTAAATTGGCAATGTCCTTTTGTATACCCTACTAGGCAAAATTTTGCTAGCATCTATTATTTAACATAATGAGTTCTTATTTGCTTCTAGGCAACCATGCTGGTTAATTAATAGACGTGCAAGAGTTGTAGGTTGTTGGGAGTCCAAAAGTATAACCCTAATTAAAACTATTTAGTTGCATATCTTTTTATTTTACGTAAAAAATATTCACAAGCTTCAGTTTCTGTTTCAAATATTTTCAAACCACTCTTATTTCCTCGTTCACTATAATAAACCTGCCATTTATCCTCTTTTACAATACATAGTTTTTCATTAGGTAGTCCTCCCGTCATTATAGAATACAAATCACCCGATATTCCCAGTTGTAATAATTCACGTTCTAATTCTATTATTGTCATTACTTAATCCTCCTTAATATGCCTGCATCTAGTAATTCATCTACTGTATCAGGTAATAAATATTGTATGCCACCACCTGGCTCATCAAACCATGGAGCTATTTTACCTGCCTTCACATTAATTGGTTCAACAACTTCAAATACACTATATGGCTTCAAATCAGTTCCTGGTGCTAATGCTCTCATCTCATATGGAATCCCTTCTGGTGAAGTAAATGAACCAAAATCACTTCCATATCTGTCTATTCTAGTTCCAGGTTGTAAAACTTCATCTATAGGTGTAGTCGCAAAGCCATCGTTTTTTGGCCAATTTATATATCCTGTCACTTGATCAAAGTAAAGTTCATTCTGATAAACATTTTTATATTTAATATATAAATCATCCTTTGGTGCGTATTCCCAAGAAGATACTCTTAATTTATCGAAATTACTTAAAGTATCTCTTGATGTCCATTCAACATTTTCAGCACCAAATATTTCTTTATATGCTTCAAAATGTTCTTCTCCTGAAATGCAATACTTATTTACAGAATTACTACCACTCTCATTTACCTCTTTTATTACCCGCTCAACATTATCAGCTCCATATTTACCTATAAAATACTCATTCCATTCTTCACCGCTTCTAGGTATTTCGTTGGCAAAATTAGTTTTTATTCTGCTTTCAACAATCTCTCTACCTTCTATCTCCCCTATCTCTTCTACAGTTTCTCTTACTACATCTTCTGCTACCTCTGATGCTATATTATTCTCTAGTCCTCTTACTTCATCCTTTATTGCTGCTTCTGTAACTTCTTCCCCTATTTCACTTATTACACTCTTACCTGCTCTTCTTAAAAGACTATTAATTCCACCTTTAAATACACCTTTTAAACACTTAGCTATTGCTCCTATTGGTATTAATGATACTCCTGCTATTACTCTTTCTAGGAAGCTTAGCTTCTCATGAGTTATAAGATTCTCTCCACTTATTACTTCAATTAGAGCTTTTTCAAATTCTACAATTGGTGCACAGTCTAATAATTCCCATAATAATTTAATCCTAGC
Organism: Clostridium sp. MSJ-8; assembly: GCF_018918325.1. GTDB lineage: Bacteria > Bacillota > Clostridia > Clostridiales > Clostridiaceae > Clostridium. The sequence goes on from NZ_JAHLQH010000052.1 coordinate 3,120, forward strand.
TCATTACTATTAATAACCTTTTCTAATTTTATGTCTGGGATACTACTTTTTAAGACTGATCTTTATAGAAAACACTTACAACTATATAATAATACTTTAACAGAAAAACGCACCCTTTCACAATATTTTATAACTAAGAGTGCGTTATATCAATATGTTAAATTGGCAATGTCCTTTTGTATACCCTACTAGGCAAAATTTCGCTAGCGTCTATTAATTAACATCATGAATTCTTAATTGCTTCTAATCAGCCATTATGATTAATTAATAGATGTGCATAGAGTATAGGTTATTGAATATCCTAAAACATAAATATACTAAATGCTATTATGTAGAAACATAACAGGTTTTATTCAAAAATAATTTGCACCATGTTTTCATAGTTTCCATATATACCACAAACTTTTTACCTACAAACGTTTCTTCTTCAACTTTTATAACATAAGCATTTTTCAAATCAACCTTAACATAATTCATGCTACCTGTAATTTTCATTTTCTCATCTCTCAAAAATAACTTGTTCTTTGCTTTTGAGTATCCCATCTCTAATTAAAATTATTTTATTGTATTCTTTTCCTCCAAAATTTGAACATCGCTTGAAGACACCCATCCTTCATATCCATACTTATCTACTCTGTTGAGTTTCAATTTTTCCCCTATCTTACAATCGCTAGTTCCAATCAAATACTTCTCCTCTTTTTCCCTTATTATTGAAACTTTTTCCCCTTCAACAATACCATAAACTGTTATAGAATATATCTTATCTAGTTGAGTTAATTCTACCTTTTTGCTATATACTCCATTTCCATAAACATCTACAAACGAATCATCAATATAATCCTTATTCTTTGTGATTATCAAGTTATTGCCATCCATATCTTTATTCAGTGTATATTCATTTCCACCATATAAAGCATATTTCCCACTCTTTTTCATATTATTTACTCCTTTCAAAATACTCTCCATTAAAGATGGCAACAATCTTATCCTTGCCATCAACCACTATGTGTAATTCTGCTCCAACAACCGGCTTTACACTACCATCTACAACAAACTCTGGAACTATCTCTCCATTTCTCGCACCGGTAAATCCATTTAATGTACAAGGGTAACTATCTGTATTTGTTCCTCCAAATTCCTTTCCATATGGAATTCCTATACGTTCTATATCATCCGTTTTGAACTTGATATACCCATATGCATTTCCATCTTCCGGGTATGGTCTGATACCATTATTCGTTGTATAATCTAACCTTGAAGCTTCCACAACGTTATCATATCCAGAAATATGTGAAACATCATCATATCTCGCTATATATCCTCTTATAGAATTGTATCCATCCTCACCAATATATTTTTCTATGTCATCTACCGGAATTGTCTTTTGAATCATTGTACTATCTTCAATTGTTGGTACTGCATTTCTAATATTTTTCATTTTCTCAATTTGTTCTGTCGATAATTCCTTCACATTTGTAAGTCTAAGTATATTAAATTCCTCTAATGTCATACCTTCATTTGCTAATGCAGATTGTAAATTGATTCTTGCAAATGCTGAACCACTTACACTCTCAACAATCTCTCTACCTTCTACCTCTCCTATCTCTTCTACAGTTTCTCTTACTACATCTTCTGCTACCTCTGATACTATATTATTCTCTAGTCCTCTTACTTCATCCTTTATTACTGCTTCTGTAACTTCTTCTCCTATGTCAGTTATTGCACTCTTTCCTGCTCTTCTTAAAAAACTATTAATTCCACCTTTAAATATACCTTTTAACCACTTAGCTATTGCTCCTATCGGTATTAAAGATACTCCTGCTATTATTCTTTGTAGGAAGCTAATTAAATACATTTAATATGTAAGCGTCAAAAATTTCACGTATTTTAACTATAAATATATGATGATAAAATAAACTCAGATAGTAAAAATACTTACTGTCTGAGTTACAATTTAATATTTATTTTGAAGATTTAAGTTTCAATTCCTCTGGAATTGTATCGGACCAAGGCATCAATTCTAATAATAAATCTTTTTCTATAATTTCGATATTTGATAAATGATCAAATAAATAAATTAAGTACCTTTCTATTTTTAGATTATTAGCTTTAGCTGTCTCTATTATACTATATATCGTTGCACTTGCCCTTGCTCCTTTAGCAGTATTAGCAAATAACCAATTCTTTCGGCCAATTACAAATGGCTTTATTGAACGTTCAGCTGCATTATTATCAATTTCTAAAGAACCATCTTCTAAGATATTCTTCATTGTAGGAATTGTTTTTTGAGCATATTCTAATGCTTTTCCGAGAGGACTTCTTGGAAGTGCATCTTTAATTTCTATATTTATATATTTTTCAAAATCTTCTAAAATCGGTGCTAATTTCTCAAGTCTTATTTCATAACGTTTTTGATAATAAGCATCATCTTTACTATATTGTTCTCTTAAGTCTTTTTCTAATTGATAAATTTGCTCGCAATAATTAAACCCTATAATTGCTCTTGAGTTTTTTAGGGCTTCATCACTTAAATTATCTACAATTTCATGGAATTTTCTCCGTATATGTGCTAAACAATATACTCGTTTAACATTTTCAACTTTATTATATCCTTGATACCCATCGGTTTGCAGGAATCCACTAAAGCCTTTCAGAAATTCCCTAGGACAAGAACTAGATCTTGTTTTTTGATAATCATAAAGGATTATCGGATTTCGGCTTGAACCTGTTTTATATAGCCACATATATTTTTTTGCTTTAGATTCATTACCATTATGTTCAATAACTTTTACCGTTGTTTCATCGGCTTGAACATAATTAGACTTAAGTAATTCATCCTTCATTAGATTATATATATCCGTAAGTTCTGCAGCTACTCCAATAACCCAATTAGACAAGGTTTGTCTAGATAAAGTAGCTCCTAACATATTAAAGTAATTTTCTTGCCTATATAATGGAACTGAATAAAGAAATTTTAATGAAATAACATGACTTAACAGATTGTTAGAAGCCATTCCTTTATTAATTAGATTTTTAGGAGCTTTTGTAGTAGTAATATTAGAATTTATATTATCCGCTTCGCATTTTCGGCAAGCGTAGCTGTATGTTATATGTTCTTCAACATATAATCTCGCTGGAACAAATTTTAATACTTGTTTAGTAGAATTAACTCCTATTATTTCTAATGGAGAACCACATTCTTTACATATAGCTTCTTCTTCAGAAAGTTTGTGTTCTATAATAACCTTTTCTAATCCTTCTAAATTATCTTTCTTTCCTGTATTATTAGAAGGTTTCTTTCTTGTATAGCACACTTCTTCAATAACAGGTTCTTTTATATTTGAATTACTCTCTTTTTCTGCTTCATTAAAAAGAGATAGTTGATTAGAATCTACTTTTTCACTTGAAGAAGAGAAGATTTGTTTGTTTCTATTAGCCAGTTGTGCTTTCAAATATGCTAACTCATTTTTTAAATTATTAATTTCATCATTTTTAGATTTTAATTCTTCATCTTTTTTATCAAGCTTTTTTTCCATTTCAGCTATTAAAGATTTTGTTTTTTCATCTAATTGATTTTCTAAAATTTCTTCCTTCATTTCTTACCTCAAAGCCTTCATTTTACTATCTTTAGTATACCATGAAAACCCTTTGTTTTCAAAGGGTTTCGGACATTTTGCAATATATTATTAATAGTAATTTTTTTTAGTAACAGGCTTGAATTTTGACGTATTTCTAATTTCATAACCTTTTAATAACCATTTTAGTTCATCTTTATTTACCTTAAGTGCTTCTTCTGGATTCTGAGGCCATTTAAAGTGACTATGTTCTAATCTATAATAGTAAAGCCAGAACCCTTCATCAAAGTGCAATATCTTTAACTTATTCATTTG
>NZ_JAHLQH010000014.1 GCF_018918325.1 Clostridium sp. MSJ-8
ATCACTCCTTTTGTTGTGGATTGTTGTTATTTATTTTATTCAACATTTGGGGTGATCTTCCTTTTTATTTAAAATAAAAACTAGATATTTAGCCGATGAGCAAATATGAAATTTGCTCAGTTAATTAATATCAAATTATTGATTTAAGTAAATATTGATAATTAAAATATAATAGCATTACTTTCAGTAACCTATTGTTCCATATTATTTATACTAATTTTTAATTCTTCATGGTTATATTATTCTATATCTACCTATAATTCTAACCTTAACAATAATGGTTACTTCCACTAAGCTTATTATATTTTAATTATTTAAGCGTTATGGTGATTTTTAGTGTATCTATATTATTATAAGCATCTTAAGTATTCAGTAATTCTTACTTAAAAAAGTTATTGAATACATTTATTTTGGACCACTTATCTTTTCAGTTAATTAATATCAAATTATTGATTTAAGTATTAATAATGAAAAATCCAATGTTATTTGACAATATTAATATTATGATATTCTTTTTTAGTATCAATATTATTGCTTTGAATAAATCTTCATAATGAATGTTTATAATTAAAATATAATAGCATTAGTTCAGTAACCTATTGTTCCATATTATTTATACTAACCTTTAGTTCTTTATGGTCATATTATTCTATACCTACCTTTAATTCTAACCCTAACAATAATGGTTACTTCCACTAAGCTTATTATATTTTAATTATTTAAGCGTTATGGTAATTTTTAGTGTATCTATATTATTTCAAGTATCTTAAGTATTCAGTAATTCTTAATTTTAAAAGATTATCTAATATATTTTTTGATTACTTATCTCTTAAGTTAATTAATATCAAATTATTGATTTAAGTAAATTATTTATAACGAAAAAATCCAATGTTATTTGATAATGTTAATATTATGATTTTCTTTTTTAGTATCAATATTATTGCTTTGAATAAATCTTCATAATGAATGTTAGTATTTCTTATTATAAAAAAATTAAGGTAGCGTTTAAAATGTTGTACTGTTTGAACTTTAGTGAGTTTACAACATTTAGCCACCTTAATTTTTTTATATTTAGAAATCCTTAATGAAATTATGCTATTTATGAAAACATATAATATTGATACTAATAACAAACATAATATTAATCAAACCAAATAACATTGGATTTTTTACATATTATATTATTTACTTAACCATATAATTTTGATATTAATCATTGTAAAATATAAGTTATCTAACAATAATACATTAATTTTTTTATATTTAGAAATCCTTAATGAAGTTATGCTATTTATGAAAACATATAATATTAGATACTAATTATTTAAAATCATAATACTTACTAAACAAATAACATTGGATTTTTATATATTATTTACTTAACCATATAATTTTGATATTAATTATTATGAAATATAAGTTATCTAACCATAACCTTAACACATTTTCTTTTCTTTCAAATCTACTAGCTTATCTAAATATGAATTGTTACTTTTGTCAATTCGAATCATCTGAATAAATTTTTTATTTTTAAATACCGCTCTAAACACAGGTACTCCAACAACTGTCATTACAACAAATTCTCCAAAAGCAATTGTAACTAAGCTAAACCAAAATGGTGCAATATTTAAGAAAAATAATTCAGCAGCTACAAATACACAATTAATTACCGGCCATAAAGATGCTATAATCATATTCTTACTCTTATACATAGCATAAGTAGATAATATAGTTGCAAAAGTACCTACAAATACATCTATAAGTCCAAATGAATATAAATTAGATATAGCACAACCTATTGCAAGTGCAATTATATAAAACGGATCAATAAATGCTAAAAAATTAAGTAATTCTGAAAACCTAAACTGTACAGGACCATAAGATAAATCTCCAAACATAATAGTTGTTACTATATATATTGCAGCAACTATTGCAATTTTAACTAAACCTTGAACTCCAACTCTCTTAATCATAATTAATTTTCTCCTCCAACTCCAAAATCAGTATTATTCCAGAGAATTTCTATATTATCATAATCCTCTAGATAAGAATATTTTTCTCTAAACCAATTAACAAGTTCTTTGTCTCTCTTAAACCCTGTGGAGTTCTCCATCCATATGTTTATGCAGCCTCTTTTAAAATATTTAAGTAAATTTTCTATATCAGTATCTATCATTTCTTTTGTTTGTCCTTCTATTCCTACTAATAAACATACTGAATCATAATATTTTGCTACATCTTCTGGAGATTTATAGACTATTCCTTTCTTAAGGATATCATTTCTAAAATGTTCATCAAATGTTTCAAGGCCTAACTTAAATGACACAGGAATTCCAAAAAAATCTCTTAATTCTTGAAGTCTATTTTTGTATATCCAATGTGCTTCAAATATAAGTTTTTTTATTCCTTTTTCTCGAACTATATCTCTCACTCTTATTAGATTTTCTTCTGGAATCTCAAATACACTTCCAGAATTAATTATTTCCACAACACCAAATTTGCCAGTTATCTTATCTAATTCACTGTTGTTTAAAGCAATATTCGAAGATTCATTATCACTATTATCTAATATATAGTCACAAAACGAACACCTACCCCATTTACATGGTGAAGCCTTTAGAAGCAATATTTCTCTTTGATTCTTCTCTGTAATCTCACTGTAACGAGACATATCCATAATAAATTACTCCTTTCTTTTGTATAACACCAAATACAAATTTTTAATTATTTTCTAAATAGAATAAAGAAGGTCCACCTATCAAGGCAGACCTCCACAAAAACGCATAATTACATAATTGTTTATTATGTGTATATTCTTCAACAAAATGCCTTAGTTTTGTTTATCCACAGGAGGCTCACGAACTGTGTTATTTGGTTTAACAAGTGCTATTATATACTATGAAATTGTCAAAATCAATAGTTTATGGTAATTAGTTTATTTCTTTAAATAGCCCTTTGTAACAGCATAATCCACTATATCATTAACAAGTGCCCATAGTTCTCGAGATTCATCCTCTATAATAGCCATTCTCTTAAGAACCATATCTCTTGAAGTCCCATTATCTAACCATTTCCTGCCATCTGTTGCTATATTTAATAATATAGGTTGAAGTCTATCTAACACATTAGCATATTTAGATTCAGGTGTACTCATCTCTTCAAACTCATTCCATAATCCAAATATTATATTTGCTTGGTCTTCTGGAAGTAAATTAAATATTCTATCAGCAGCCTTCTGCTCTCTTTCTGCCTTATCCTTATATCCTTCTACATCATAACAAAATGTATCTCCAGCATCTATCTCAACTAAATCATGAATTATTACCATATTCATTACTCTCTCTATATTTACATCATCCTTTACATATTCCTTTAATAAAGGAGCCATAAGTGCTAAATGCCATGAATGCTCTGCATCATTTTCATATCTCTTTCCATTACTAACTAGAGTTTGTCTAAATATTTCTTTAGCCTTATCTACTTCTACTATGAATTCTAATTGTTTTCTTAATCTTTCTTGCATAATGTTATCCTACCACCTATATTAAATTTTTTATCATATTATAATACTTATTAGTATCCTCTTCAGTCTTTCCATTAATAAATACATATTTATCTTTTAACTTTATAGCAACAATATCATCAACATATTTATAAATATATACTTTAACTTTGCCATAACCTTTAATTGTAAAATTCCCCAAGTTAACATACTCCATGCTGGCTCCATTTGTTCTTCTAACATCTTTTATGTCCGAATATTTAACTATAGATACCTCTTCTATATCTTCACTTGAAAAACTTGTATTATATATAGGTGCATCTATTTCTATATGATTTCCTGTCACACTCATTGTAAAGGTAGCATTATCTAGTCGAGACATTAAATATATACAAGGAGCAAGCATTGCTATTATAAATATAGTAATTAGAATCATAATAGCTTTGCCTTTTTTATTACCAATATTAACAGTAATTCCTACGCCATTTCTACTCTCTACCATTACATTAGGATCTTGAGGATTATTATAGAACATAGCACCATAATATATATCATTATCTGTTATTATTTCTTCATTAACACTTTCTAATATAGCATTTTGTTTCTCTCTAACCTTATTAGTACAATATATAATAGCAACTAATATAATTATTAACGATATAATTGTTAATGCTAAGAATACATTCTCACTACATTTATAAAATATTGTATTAAGACTTGTTATAAATGATATTATTACCCATAATATAGAATATATTCTCCTAGATATATAATTGCACAACATATTTTTATCTGTATCCTTTGTATATACTACTATTCTTTTCTTAGCATAAATATAATACATAATAATACAAATTACTGAAACTAACATCATAGCTAGTATATAAAATATATCAACCTTAATAACTATAGCAATTATATATACAATTGCTGTACTAATAAAACTTAATGGAGAAACTGGCATTTTATTTTTTTCCATTATAGATTTAGTATCTATTCTTATTATATTATTTCTCACTAAATACCAATCATTATTTTTCTTTAGTGTTTGTAATTCGTTGAAATACCTCTTGTAAACTACAGTTTGACCATATATAACTATAACGCACCATAATATTACATAATAAAGCCATAAGGATATTTTATTTTCTAATAAAAAGCATGGGCTATATAATACTAAAACAAGTAATGCATATATAAGATTAGCCTTTTTATATCTTTTTACTATTTCTTGAACCTCTTCTGATTCAATTTTACCATGTGGAAGAGTTGTTCCTAAAATAACATTTTTATTAACCTTAGTTGCTGCAATACCTGTTATATATATAGCTACTGCAACTATTATCATTGTAAGTATATTAGTTATAATCATTTTATCAGCTCCTATTTATATTTATTTTATTGATTACTTCTGTACATATATCTAGTGCACTCTTCTTATCCATTCCATTAAATTCAGCTTCTATTAAAATAAGCTCCAAAGATTTTCGCAACTTGCTTTCATATTCCATTTTATTACTTCTTATATCTGATACCTTTGCCCCTTGTCTCCTGTCAATCTCAATATACCCTTTATTCTTCAATAAGTTATATGCTTTCTGTACTGTCATAGTATTAATTCCTGCTTCTTTTGCCATCTCTCTAACTGTTGGAAGACTCTCACCTACAGATAATTGTCCTCTTCCAATTCCTAATACTATCTCATTTTTAATCTGTATATATAGAGGAATTTCACTTAATGTATCTATTTCAATCAACATTAATTATCACACTCCTTTGTATTATTAATTATAATACAACTAATACAATTTATCAATATAATGTGGTTTTTAATGAAATTAATACCATATTATAAAATAAATATATACAACATAATATTAAGATTGATAATATTTTGTTAGTAAAAATACTATAGTTTATGATACTTATCCATAAGTTTGAATTTGATATAGTTTCCTGTAAGGTGAAAAAGGGGCTGTCGCACTAAAAAATAATGCGACGCCTTTTTTTATACAAAAAAACAAATCCCATCCTTAAAAAGAATGAGATTTGTAGTAAAATATTAATATGAACAAAACAAATATTTTACATAAGAATTATATAATTAATAGAAAATTTTATCAACTAAAATTACCAATAAATGTTGAGTATATGATTCCAAGTAATGATTCTGTGCGTTTGCTAAGTCAATTTGTTGAGGAGATGGATTTATCAGATTTATATAAGACTTATTCCAAAGTAAAGGAAAATCAAGCTTCGCCACGAAAGTTGCTAAAAATCATTTTATATGGATATATGAACAAACTTTATTCATCAAGAGACATAGAAAAAGCTTGTTATAGAGATATTAATTTTATGTATTTATTAGAAGGTTCAAAAGTACCTGATCATTCAACATTTGCAAGATTTAGAAGTCTACATTTTGCACCTTGTGCTACACGTATTCTTAGTGAAGCAAGTAACTTGCTTTATGATATGGGTGAGATTTCAGGAGAAGCAATATTTATTGATGGTACTAAAATAGAAGCCAGTTCAAATAAATACACATTTGTATGGAAGAAAGCAGTTACTAAAAATATGAAAAGACTTCTAATTAAGATTGCAGACCTTGTTTCTGAATGTAATGAACTTTATGGGATTAAAGTTGGTTATAGAAATAACATAAAACTAAAAGATATAAAAAAGCTAAGAAAAAAGCTTTATAAAATTAAAAAATCTGAAAATATAGAATTCGTACACGGATGTGGTAAAAGAAAAACTGCTTTACAACGCTCGATTGAAACTCTTGAAAAATACTGTAATAAGCTTAAAGAATATACAAAGAAAATACATACATGTGGCAAACGTAATAGTTATTCAAAAACAGATAAAGATGCTACATTTATGAGAATGAAAGAAGATGCTATGAAAAATGGGCAGCTTAAACCAGCTTATAATTTACAGCATGGAGTAGATTCTGAATATATAACTTGGCTTACTATTGGTCCTCAACCTACAGATACTACAACATTAATTCCATTTTTAAAAAGCATGGAAGAAAATCTAAATTTTAAATATTTAAAAATTGTTGCTGATTCAGGATATGAAAGTGAAGAAAATTATTCTTTTATAGAATCTAATAATCAAATATCATTTATTAAACCATCAAATTATGAAATATCTAAAACGCGAAAATATCAGAATGATATAAGCAGGATAGAAAACATGAA
>NZ_JAHLQH010000022.1 GCF_018918325.1 Clostridium sp. MSJ-8
AAAGATACTAAAAAATAAAAAAGGTACGCATACTTTTTTATACAATAAAATCCTGTAACCCTTAATTTATAAGGGCTTACAGGATTTTTAACCTTTCCAACTGTCAAAGATGGGATTATAAAAATTTTTTCAATGCTATAGATTCTGAAAAACAAATTCTAATTTTCTCAAGTAGTGAAAAATGAAGAATCTATAAATAAAATTAAAATACCCAACAAAAATTCAAACTTTAGATTTTTGTAAGTTTCATTGCAAAAATTAAAGCACACCTATCGTCCATTTATATATCCAATTCTATCCAAAACCTCATTTACTTATGGTACGGTTCATTATTCATAATTCTATATGCCCTGTATATTTGTTCCAATAACATAACTCTAAATAGCTGATGTGGAAATGTCATATTAGAAAAGCATAACTTATAATCAGCTCGCTTTATAACTTCTTCTGATAATCCTAAGCTTCCTCCTATAACAAATGCTATGTTAGAATTCCCAGTCACTCCACATTTAGATATAAACTTAGAGAATTCTTCTGAAGTTAATTGTTTTCCCTTTAAATCCATTGCTACAACATATGTATTATCCTTGATCTTAGATAATATAAGCTTTCCTTCTCTCTCCTTAATCATTAATTCTTCTTTCTCTGATGCATTATCTGGAGTCTTCTCATCAGATAACTCTATTATGTCTAACTTGCAATACCTAGTAAGCCTTTTAGAGTATTCATCTATAGCCATCTTTAGATATTTTTCTTTTAATTTTCCTACTGCAATAATTGATATATTCATTTCTACTACCACCTATAATATTCTATCCAATTTCTCATTATACTATAACAGATTTTTTAACTTATACATAGCTTCAATTAATTGAGAATTTAAATTGATAAATGATACATTGTAAAAACTCAGCCATCAAGCTGAGTTTTATCATTCAATTTCGATTTTACATTCTAAATTACTTACTATTCAACCCTATATTCCTCAACATCTATTATTTCAGGATTATTATTATTTTCTTCTTGTTTAATTAATTTCTTTAACTTCGGCATAGTAATAACAAGAAAATTATTATCAAAAGATGCTTTTAGATTCGTTACATCAATCTCATCAACATAAAATACCTTCTTGGTATTATATCCAGTACTAACAACAGTCATCATAGAATTAGAATTATTAGAATATGATGTTCTTTTCTTAATTGTAAGTATGGCTTTATTCCTATCAAAATCTATACTTAAATCTTTTGCAGTTAAGCCAGGGAAATATCCCTTTATAGTATAATACTCACCACAATCCTTAAAGTCTATATCATAATTGTCTTCACTAATAACATCACTATCTAAAATTTCATCTATTATGTTGTTTATAAAGTCATCATTAAATATATTAGCTAAAAAGTCAAAATCATTATTATTAAATAGAAAAGGAAACACTATAATACATACCTCCTTGTTAGGTCTATATAATATATGTATTAAATGCTTCCTACTTTGCCACAATATTAAATATTAATATCCTAATTCTTCATCTAAGAAAATAACATGTATTCTGTCCTTATTAGCTTGTCTTCTTATTAATGTATAATCATTACATATTCTCTCTGGAGAACTACAATCCATACAACATCCAACTTTACAACATGGAGTTTTCCTATTTATTCTTTTAGCATTTATTGGTGAAGCTATAGTTTTAGTTCTTTGTATTGCCTCATCAACATCCTTAACAATTTTATTTACTCCACATATTATTATTACTTTTTCTGGACCATAGATCATTGCTGCAACTCTATTTCCTGTACCATCTACGTTATATATTTCCCCATCTTCTGTTATAGCATTTGAGCTTGCAAAATATGCATCAGCACTAAAGGATTGTCTATATATCTTATTTATATCCTCTTGAGTTATTCCCTCTGCATATCTATCAAGAAAATTATACCTTCCTTGTCTCAAGTAATCTATTATATTAGTCTCAAAAAGTGTCATAGAACCACCACAAGACACTGTTGATCCTTCTTTAACAATTTCCTCTATCTTTTTTATTAGTTCATCATTATTATTTACGTAATATCCATTCATATTATTCTTCTTTAGTGCTTCTATAGTTCTTTCTATTCTTAGCTTATTATACCACCTAACATTATTATCCATTATATGCAACCTCCTAATTATCTGGATATATTTATTTGACAATGGACTATGAGGTCCACCTTTTAATACTTAAGCTTTTACTTGTTTTTATTATATTATCTAGATTTATACTTTTCAATCTGTATACGCACATAAATTATTAGTCTTAAGCATAAGTATAATTTCCTAAAGAAAAAAAAGAGCCCTTTTATCTAGGGCTCTTTTTGAAGTTATGTAAAATTATTTTCCACAACACTTCTTGTATTTCTTACCACTTCCACATGGACATGGATCGTTTCTTCCTATTTTGTTTTCATTTCTTACTGTTTTAGAATCTTTGTACTTCTTAGATATTTCTTTTCTCTTCTCTTCTGAGAATATTGCATCCCATTGAGGTAGATTGTATAGATAGCTTGCTTTTGCATCTAACATATTGAAATATAAAGTTTCTAAATCTATATCTAAAACTATTTCTGTATCTTCTTCTACTGTATCTAAGTCAATTGGATTCTTTAAGCTTTCGTTAATTCCATCTATGAAGCCCATAACAAATTCAACTGTAGCATCATATTCCTTTGATAACTCTGCTATTGTAGTCTTCTTAACTTCATTATGATTAGCTAATAAGTCTTTGTATATATTAGTTTCAACTTTGCTATATTCTTGCCAAAAAGCTTTTTCTCCTTTTGTTTTTACATATTCAACAACCATATCGGTCCATCTTGTATATAATCCCATACTACTCTCCTCTTTCTATACTTACTATAAAAAATTATACTAATTTCTAAGCTTAATTTCAACTTAATTTTACAAATTGATACATTTGCTCGGATTGTTTCTATTGGCCATAGATAAAAATACATCTTGTCCTTCTACTAATCCGTTCTCTTGTATTACACTTAACACTGTTTGATATGCTAAATCAGGATTATTATTGGTATTACTTAAATGTCCTAAAAATATCTTTTTTCCCAATCCATTTCGAGCCAAATTAATTATAGCTTCACCACATGCATCATTAGATAAATGCCCTATTTCACTAAGTATTCTTTGCTTCAAAGGATATGGATATGGTCCGAATTTAAGCATATTAATATCATGATTGCTTTCTAATAACATAACTTCAGATTCTTTTATATTGTTATGTATCTCTTGAGTATATGTTCCAAAGTCTGTTGCTACACTTACAATTCTATTATTATTAATTATAGTATATCCCACAGGACTTATAGCATCATGAGGTATAGCAAAAGATTTTATAGTCAAATCTTCTATATCTACAGTTCCTCTTCTATCAATTATCTTTATATTATGTTCTTTGATTTTGCCTATAGATCCTTCCATTGCACTCCATGTCTTATCATTAGCATATATAGGTATATCATATTTTCTAGATATAACTCCTACACCTTTTATATGATCACTATGTTCATGGGTAACAAATATTCCATCTATATCACTTGGATCTTCACCTATTGATTTTAATGCTTCATCTATTTTTTTGCCTGGTAATCCTGCATCTATTAAAATTCTAGCATTATCTCCTGCTACAAATATACTGTTTCCACTACTTCCACTATATAATGGACAAAACTTCATAATATGATTCCTCCCATATTATTCATCAACTTCTATCCTCTTTATGTCCGCACCTAAAGCTCTTAATTTTCCTTCTATATGAGGATATCCTCTATCTATATGTTCAATATCTGTTATCTCAGTTACACCTTCAGCTATAAGCCCAGCTATAACCATAGCTGCTCCAGCTCTAAGGTCAGTTGCTTTTACTACTGCTCCAGTTAATTTACTAACACCATCTATTATAGCAACTCTTCCTTCAACCTTGATGTTTGCACCCATCTTCTTAAGCTCATCTATATGCTTATGTCTATTCTCCCATATAGATTCTGCTATTAAACTTCTACTAGGTACAATACTCAATAAAGCTGCCATAGGTTGTTGAATATCTGTAGGGAAACCTGGATATGGAGTTGTCTTTATGTTTACTCCTCTTAACTTTCCATCTACAGTTACTCTCATACTATCATCATATTCTTCTATTATTGCTCCCATTTCACTTAATTTAGCTGTTATAGATTCTAAGTGTTTAGGAATTATATTGTGTATAGTAACATCACCTTTTGTTGCTACAGCTGCTATCATAAATGTTCCAGCTTCTATTTGATCTGGTATAACACTATAATTACATCCTTTTAATTTCTTAACTCCTGTTATTCTTATAACATCAGTTCCAGCACCTTTTATATTAGCTCCCATTGTATTTAAGAAATTAGCAACATCAACTACATGAGGTTCCTTCGCAACATTCTCTAATACAGTTAATCCTTCAGCCATTGTTGCTGCTATCATAACATTAATAGTTGCACCTACAGATACTACATCAAAAAATACATTAGCTCCTACTAACTTATCCGCTCTAACATTTACTGCACCATGTTCTATAGTTACTTCTGCACCTAAAGCTTCAAAGCCTTTTATATGTTGATCTATAGGTCTTACACCTATAGGACAACCTCCTGGCAATTCAACTCTTGCCTTCTTAAATCTAGCTAATAATGCACCTATAAAGTAGTAAGAAGCTCTCATTCTTCTTACATCATCTGTACAAGCATCGCAGCTTGTTATATCTGTACTATCTATTTCTAAAATGTTAGAGTCTGTCTTCTTAACACCGCATCCTAAAGACTTTAATATTCTCTCTAAACAATGAACATCTTCAATATCAGGTATATTATCAATGACACATTTGCCTTCACTTGCTAATACAGCTGCAGGTAGAATTGCAACCGCTGCATTCTTCGCACCATTAATGTTAACATCACCCTTAAGTGGTATACCTCCATTTATAACTAATCTTTCCATTATCTTCACCCTATTCACAGATTATTATTTATATATATTTAAACTACTAAAATTTCAAATTTATTTATACTGTTAAAATTCCATTTTCAATCACATTTGTAGTACGATTTATTTAATTATTTCGCTTATTATCCATACTACCTAAACCATTATAACATAAACAAAATTTTATTAAATATTTTATTAAATATTTTTTTATATTTGTTTTGATAATATTTTTTGTTATCTATCCATTAATTTCTATTATTTTAATTTCAAGTATGGTATAATTTATGTCAAAGTCGGAAGTTTGACACTTTCTTAA
>NZ_JAHLQH010000044.1 GCF_018918325.1 Clostridium sp. MSJ-8
TATCGCTGTTTCATGCGAAACTACGATCTTATGCGGTATTAATCTCCCTTTCGAGAGGCTATTCCCCACTATGAGGTAGGTTGCCCACGTGTTACTCACCCGTCCGCCGCTAATCCACTTCCGAAGAAGCTTCATCGCTCGACTTGCATGTGTTAGGCACGCCGCCAGCGTTCGTCCTGAGCCAGGATCAAACTCTCAATAAAAAGTTTAATCATTAATAGCTCTTAAAACTTACTCATAAAGAATTGCTGGTTCTTAATTTATTATTCTGTTCAATTTTCAAAGACCAATTTTCTTCGTCGCCCTCAAGCGACTTCTTTATCTTATCACTTGATTCAGCATCTGTCAACAACTTTTTTAAAACATTTTTTGTTTTCTTGTTGTTATTTGTCTGCCTCAGCGACGTGTTTTATAATACCACCATTTATACATTCTTGTCAACATATTTTAAAATATTTTTTTAAATTAGTTTTTTTGTTATATATATCCTATTGTTATCACTTAATATTAATATGTTAATATTCCTTTTATACACTAATTAACTTATTGCATCTCATATTTTTATATGCTTAATTTATTACTGATATATTATTTCCTCCCCCTCTTGCATCATACCCCTGATATATAAATATTATAATTTTTCAAATTAGTATCAATAATTATTGTTTTTATAAATATTCCTAATTAATTTTATGAAAACATATAATATTGATACTAATCAGAATAAAATCACAAAGGCAACTATGAAACCTTAGATTTTGTTTTATCCCAAATGAACCAATGACTTTTTACTTCCTGTCACTGCAACAACTTCTTTTCCATTTCCTATAATAACATCTTTCTTTACTATTGTATCTTTTCCAATTATAGCTTTATCAATTATTACATTATCCTCTATATATGCTCCAGGCATTATTACCGAATTCTTAATTACAGCATTTTTACCTACATGTACTTCACTACATATTATTGAATTATATATACTTCCTTCAATGTAACATCCATCTACTACCATAGATTTTTTTATTACAGCTTTTGAACCAATATATTGTGTACATAACTTTGGATTATTATTAGTGTATATTGGCCATTTATCATTAAACAATGCTAACGCACTATCATCTAATAAATCCATATTAGCTTCCCATAAACTTTCTATAGTCCCTACATCTTTCCAATACCCCTTAAAAGGATATGCACATAAAGATTTATGTTCTTGTAACATTAAAGGAATTATGTTCTTGCCAAAATCATTTTCTGAGAATTTATTAGCTTCATCTTTCACCAAATATTCCTTTAGCACTTTCCAATTAAATATATATATCCCCATAGAAGCAAGATTACTTTTAGGCTCAGAAGGTTTTTCTTCAAATTCATATATGTTTAATTTATTGTCTGTATTCATAATTCCAAATCTATTAGCTTCATTCATAGGTACTTCCATTACAGCAATTGTTGCATCACACTTCTTTTTCTTATGAAAATCTAACATACATTCATAATCCATCTTATAAATATGATCACCAGATAAAATAAGTACATATTCAGGATCATAACTTTCTATATAGTCTATATTTTGATATATTGAATTAGCCGTTCCTTTATACCAATTATCTTTTACTCCATCTTGATATGGAGGTAATAAACTTATTCCAGCTCCCTCTATATCTAATCCCCATGATTCACCAAGACCAATATGTCTATTTAATTCTTGAGGTTTATATTGTGTTAATACTCCTACTGCTTCTATTCCTGAATTCGCACAATTACTTAATGGAAAATCTATTATTCTATATTTTCCTCCAAAATGTACAGCTGGCTTTGCCATATTTTCTGTTAAAACACCCAATCTCGTACCTTGTCCTCCAGCTAAAATCATTGCTACTATTTCTTTTTTTCTCAAAATCCCATCTCCTATCATATGTTTTGTGTCCTTTAATACCATATGATAGGAATAGGAAAATTATTACAAATATTTTATAAATTTTTATATCTAAGCTCTGCACCCCATATTCCAGTTACATATTGATCTATTGTTCTATCAGATGAAAACACCCCAGAATGTGCAATATTTATACCACAAATCTCTTGCCATTTATACATATTGTTATATAATAGGTTTATTTTATCTTGAGATTTAATATACTCTTTAAAGTCTTTTAGTACAAAAAATTCATCATTATATGTTATTAAGTTCTCATATATATTTCTAAATCTTTCTTTATCGTTATGATACTTTCCACTTACAAGATCTTCAACTACCTCTCTTATCCTACTATCTCTATTGTATATTTCTTGTGCAGAATATCCACCTTGAGCCATGTATTGCATTACTTCTCTTGCTGTTAATCCAAATATTATAATATTCCCCTCTCCAACTTCATCCTTTATCTCTATATTGGCTCCATCTAAGGTGGCAATAGTTATTGCTCCATTCATCATGAATTTCATATTAGATGTTCCTGATGCTTCTTTAGTTGTAGTAGATATTTGTTCACTTATATCTGCTGCTGGTATTATTTTTTCAGCCAAAGACACACTATAATTTTCTAGGAATACTACCTTAATTATTTTATTTACTCTTTCATCATTATTTATTTTATTTGCAATTGCATTTATTAATTCAATAGTACTTTTAGCTAAATAATATCCAGGAGCAGCCTTCCCTGCAAAAATAAAAGTTCTTGGATTAATATCCATATTAGGATTTTTACATAACTGATTGTATAAATCCATTATTCTTAAACAATTTAATGTTTGCCTTTTATACGCATGAATTCTTTTCACTTGAACATCAAATATTGAATCAGGATCAATCATTATCCCCTTTTCTTTATATATTTTATTTGATAATCTGATTTTATTATATCTTTTTATCTCTTTTAATTTTTCTTGAATTTCTTTTTTATATGCATATTTTTCAAAACTAATTAAATCTGTTGGATGTTTTATAAAACTTTCTCCAATTGTATCAATTAATAAGTCACTCAATTTTGTATTACATTTTAACAACCATCTTCTATGAGTTATACCATTTGTTTTATTGTTAAATTTATTTGGATACAAATAATAAAGATCGCTCATCTCTTCCTTTTTTAATATATCTGTATGAAGCTTTGCAACTCCATTAACACTATAGCTTCCCACGACAGCCAAATTTGCCATTCTAATCTGTCCATTTGATATTATAGCCATTCTCTCTATTTTATCCCATTGTCCAATATATTTATTCCAGAGTTCCTCGCAATACCTCTTATTTATTTCTTCAACTATCATATAAATTCTAGGTAATAATTTTTTAAACATCTCTATTGGCCACTTTTCAAGTGCTTCAGACATTATAGTATGGTTAGTATAAGATATAGTATTAGTAGTTATTCTCCAAGCTTCTTCCCATGCTAATCCTTCATCATCTAAAAGGATACGCATAAGTTCAGGTATAGCTAAAGTAGGATGTGTATCATTTATATGAATAGCTATTTTTTCATCAAATTCTTTTATAGCTCCACCATGCTTTTTATAATGTCTTACAATCCCTTGTATACCTGCCGATACAAAGAAATACTGTTGTTTTAATCTTAATATTTTCCCTTCATAAAAAGAATCATCTGGATATAAAACTTGTGAAATTGCTTCTACTGAACTTTTATATTCCAAAGCTTTTAAAAATTCTCCCCTACTGAAAGATGAATAATCAAATTCATCAGATACAGTTTCTGCACTCCACAATCGTAATGTATTAGCCACATTATTCTTATATCCAACTATTGGGGTGTCATATGGTACAGCTAATACAGGTTGATAATTAATATGTTCAAATCTAAGTCTATCATCATCTTTTATCATGCGAATTTCTCCACCAAACTTGACTATTTCAGCTTTATCAGGTCTTCTTCTTTCCCATACATTACCTTCTCTAAGCCAATTATCAGAAACTTCTACCTGCTTTCCATCAATTATCTTTTGTTGAAAAAATCCATATTTATACCTTATTCCACACCCATTACCTGCTATATTTAAGGAAGCCATCGAATCTAAAAAACATGCTGCTAGTCTTCCTAATCCTCCATTTCCTAATCCTTGATCTTGTTCATATTCTTCCAATTCTTCAAGATTTATATTTAACTCTAACAAGGCCTCTCTGCACACATCAATAATACCCAAATTTAACAGTATATCTCCTAATAATCTTCCAAGCAAAAATTCCATTGAAAAATAGTATATTTGCTTTTCATTTGTCTTACTATACCTTTTATTTGTTTCCATCCATATCTTAACTACACAATCTCTAATTAAACTACCTAATGCTTCATATTTCTGTTGGTTATTTCCATCTTCTAATTCTTCTCCATGCAAAATTCTATACTTATTTTCATAAGCTTTTTTAAATGTTTCCTTGTCTTTAAATATCACTTAGAATCGCCTCCATTAAATATAGCCTATAAGTTTTTCAATTTACTCCTATAAATCTATTCATTTACTTCTAAGTTTATTATTATATTCCAAGTAATATTATTATATTTTAATTCATATCTTTTGTTATATGCTTATCTAATGTATATATTTACAAAAAAGAGTAAAAAAAAAGAGTAACCTTAGTTACTCTTTTTATCAAACCTAGCAACGTCCTACTCTCCCACACAGTCTCCCATGCAGTACCATCGGCGCTATAGAGCTTAACTGTCCTGTTCGGAATGGGAAGGAGTGTTTCCTCTATGCCATCATCACTAGATATT
>NZ_JAHLQH010000002.1 GCF_018918325.1 Clostridium sp. MSJ-8
TATCGCTGTTTCATGCGAAACTACGATCTTATGCGGTATTAATCTCCCTTTCGAGAGGCTATTCCCCACTATGAGGTAGGTTGCCCACGTGTTACTCACCCGTCCGCCGCTAATCCACTTCCGAAGAAGCTTCATCGCTCGACTTGCATGTGTTAGGCACGCCGCCAGCGTTCGTCCTGAGCCAGGATCAAACTCTCAATAAAAAGTTTAATCATTAATAGCTCTTAAAACTTACTCATAAAGAATTGCTGGTTCTTAATTTATTATTCTGTTCAATTTTCAAAGACCAATTTTTCTTCGTCGCCCTCAAGCGACTTCTCTATCTTATCACCTAAGCGAATATCTGTCAACAACTTTTTAAAAACTTTTTTAAATTTGTTTTATTTAGTTATTGCTTATCTACCTCAGCGACGTGTTTTATAATAACACAAATATTTATTATTAATATTAATTAATATATTATACATATAAATTAACTTAATAATACTCTATATATCTTAATTTTTCTACATATATCATTTAATGATACTCTAGGTATAGTTTACATTATTTCTTTTTACTTTTTATTGATTCCATTATTATTAGTGCTGTATCTTCTATTGCTCTTTGAGTAACATCTATTGTTTTACATCCTATCTTTCTTATAATCTTATCTGAGAATTCAAATTCTTCTAAAACCCTTGCATCGCCAGCATATTCTATATCTGATGGTATTCTATGAAATTTATCTAATCTTTTTTTTCTTATCTCTATAAGTTGCAATGGGTTTATAACCAATCCAAACACCTTTTTTCTATCTATTTGAAATAACTCATCTGGTACTGGTACTTCTGGCACTAATGGTATATTTATAGCCTTTATCCCCTTATTCGCTAAATACATACATAATGGTGTCTTTGATGTTCTTGACAATCCCACCAAAACAACATCTGCATTTTTTAATCCTCTATAATCCTTACTATCATCATATTGCATTGCAAACTCCATAGCTTCTATTCTCTTAAAATATTCTTCATCAGTATTCCACATTGCTCCTGGATTATAATCTGGCACTTTATTTAATAATGTTGATGCTACATTAATTATTGGTCCCAATACATTTACAACATATATATTTTTATCTATTGCTTTTTGTGTTAAGTATTCTCGTACATTTACACTTATTATAGTCGATACAATCATTGTTTTTTCATATTGATCTATTCGCTTCATTAATTCTTCTACATCATCTAGTGTTTTTGTATAGGGAAATCTTTTAACTTCTACACCTTCTTTAAATTGACTAGCTGCAGCCATTGCAACTTGGTTTGCTGTTTCTCCTATAGAATCTGACACTGCTAATATTGTTAACATAACTCCACCACCCTTATACGTTTACAGTAATATTATACACTATTTTTATATTCTTATTTATTAATAATGTATTATAATAATTTATATGTTAAAATTTATTATAGTAGAATTGTCTATCGAGGAAATACGAAGACGAAGAAACGTTACTTTAATACAATATTATATTTCTAAGCATACATAAATATTTAGCTGCAATAAAGTAAAATTTCTTGCTTAGTAATATAATTATTTTTTATATATGAAAGGAGAGGCTACTAGACAATTATTATCCAAATAAAAATACCATAACGGATATACTTGTCCATATTTTGAGTAGGAATTTATATGTCAAAAGAAAAACTTTTATCAATTTTCACTTTGCCTGTTTTATGGTTAATTTATTTTATTTTTGAAACTGTTACAGGAAGAGTTGATAATATAACTATTATTCTATGGAATATCGTTTTAATATTTATATTTGCGTTAATAGGTTATTTATTCTATAAGCTAAAAGAAAACTACAAAAAACTATCCTCTAAATATTTAATTATTTTAAGTTGTATTTTATTAATGTTAGATCAGGGAATAAAAATTATAATAAAATTCTTCTTCTTTAATAAAGATATCACTCTAATAAAGAATTTTTTATCATTTACACCTATCATAAATACAGATGGTTCTTGGATAAATGCACGCTATAATGCTAACATTAGCTTTTCATTACTGATTATATTTAACATTCTAGCAATATTGCTTTTTATTGAATTGTATAGATATCTATTAAAAAAGTCACCTAATAATTTTTGGTTTGATTTCTGTTTTGTTTTCATATTATGTGGTGCTATATGTTCTCTAATAGATAAATTGTTTTATGGCGGAAGCTTAGATTTCATAGGAATTGGGAACTTATTTATAGCTGACTTTAAAGATATATATATAGATTTAGGAATTTTATTTTTTGTACTTTTCCTATATTCTGATGATTCATTAATATCAGATGATACTTCTTCTTTAAAAGATGATCTCAAACATTTAAAAAGCTTTATAGTTTTTATAAAAAATGATATTTTATCTATATTTAAAAAATGACGTTTTATAAATTAAAACGTCATTTTCTTTTTTTACAATACAAATGTTTAAATTTAAAAGCCTTGTAATAGATTTAAAATTCTTTAAATGCAATTTAACTATTTTGTTTTTGGTTCTTTTGCAATCTACAATTATCTTTTATCATCTTTCTCAACTCACATATCAGAAAAACAATAATAACCAGTACTTACTCTCAAGAAAATTTTATATTTTCTTAAGCATAAAAAAAGCACTACACTAGTAGTGCTTTTTTATTTTTATATTTAAATGCTAAGCAAGTTCTTACAATTTAATGGTGACTCACTGGGGAATCGAACCCCAGACACCTTGATTAAAAGTCAAGTGCTCTACCGACTGAGCTAGTGAATCACAAATTAAATCACTTAGATTAACTAAGTATTGGTGCGCCATCACGGGTTCGAACCGGGGACACCCTGATTAAGAGTCAGGTGCTCTACCAACTGAGCTAATGGCGCATATCAAACCTAGCAATGTCCTACTCTCCCACACAGTCTCCCATGCAGTACCATCGGCGCTATAGAGCTTAACTGTCCTGTTCGGAATGGGAAGGAGTGTTTCCTCTATGCCATCATCACTAGATGCTATGACATTCAAAATCTCTGATTTTGTCAAATGTCTTGTACTCCTCAGCTTTGCTGAGTGAGTTTCCTTTATTTTTTGAAAGAATTTTGTTCTTTCAAAATTGCACATAGTATATAATTAATATCCTTTTTTATTGGTCAAGCCCTCGACCTATTAGTATCAGTCAGCTAAATATGTTACCACACTTACACCTC
>NZ_JAHLQH010000001.1 GCF_018918325.1 Clostridium sp. MSJ-8
TATAGAATAGCATTTTATATGATGTTGAATAGTTATTGTATATTCAAAATAAATAAAGGACAGACATTATTGTAATGACTAAATTATAGTCAAAGTATTTAATGTTTGTCCCTTTTGGTTTATCATATTTTTATAGTAATCTTTAGAAAGGAATAAAAAAATAGTAGCAACACCACCTACCACAGTCTTGTTACTACTATACATAAAAAAATTATGATAAACAAATGATAACTAATTTGAATGTAAAAATCAAGTCATTAACACAAAAAAATTATGATAAGTTTATTGAAACTATTTATTTTCATAAATTAACTTGCTCCTGCAAGGCATCCGGACAGTTTATAAAGCATGGATATTATTACAGAAAAATCAAAACACCTAATGGTATAATATCTTTAAAAATTCTTAGAGTTAAATGTAAATATTGTGGTAAGACTCATGCTATATTTCCAGAATGCATTGTACCTTATTCACAAGTTCTCCTAAATGATCAAATTTCAGTTATTAAGGCTTACAATAGCAATTCTTCTTTCGAACCTATTATGGTTGCTAATGAATTTATTGATGAAAGTAACATAAGTTACATAATAAAACAATATATTCATTATTGGAAAGAAATAATCACTTCCTTCAAAATCTCTCTAGACCTAAGCATCTCAAAACAATGTTTAAATTACTTTAAGCGTCAATTTATGCAAATAAAATGCACCCAAAATATTTTATTTTGTTAAACCCACATAACCTAGTTTTACTGTTATTTTCTGTAGATATAAGCTTATATTGTAATAATATAAAGGAGGTTTTTGCAGAAATGAATGAAAAAACTAGAAAAGAAATTGCACTTTTCAGATATGGAATTTTAGCACCTTTGATAAGTGGAACATATGATGCAAATAAAAGTATAAAAGAATTTTTTCGAGAAGCCGCAGGCAAAGTATATACAACACCTACAGGAGAAGATACTAAATTTGCTGCCGCTACTTTAGAACGTTGGTATTATGCTTATAAAAACAAAGGATTTGATGCTCTTATGCCTGTAAGGCGATGCGATACTGGTAAATCAAGAAAATTAGATAATGATATTACTGAACAAATTAAATACCTAAAGGAAGAATATCCAAGAATTCCTGCAACTCTTATTTATCAGAAACTTCTTGATAATGGAACTATCTTAAAAGGTGATGTTTCACTTTCAACAATTAATAGATATATAAATCATCTTAAAATTGAGAGTAAGCATTCAACAAATAAAGACATGAGAAGGTATGAACGTAAACATATAAATGAAGTATGGTGCGGTGATAGTAGTGTAGGCCCATATTTAAAAATAGATGGTAAAAAGAAACGTGTTTATATAATTGCACTTATAGATGATGCTTCAAGGTATATAACAGGAATAGATGTATTTTTTAATGATAACTTTGTAAATCTTATGTCAGTTTTAAAATCTGCTATTGCACGATTCGGAAAACCTAAAATATTAAATTTTGATAATGGAGCTTCTTATAAAAACAAACAAATGGAACTAGTCGCAGCTAGAAAAGGAACTACTATTAATTATTGTGCTCCTTATACTCCACAATCTAAAGCCAAGATTGAAAGATGGTTTAGAACATTAAAAGACCAATGGATGTCTCAGCTTAATATGAATGATTTAAAAAACTTAGATGAGCTTAGAATTAGTCTTATTTCATATGTTAATAGTTATAATCAGCGTGTCCATTCTTCTTTAAATGGTTTATCACCTCAAGATAGATTCTTTAAAGAATCACATATTATAAAAAGACTTACTAGTGAACAAATAGAAACTTCCTTCTTACTTGAATATGAAAGAAGAGTGTCTGCCGATAACGTAGTTATGATAAATGAAACAGAATATGAAGTTGATTACAGATATTCAAAGCAAAAGATAATTTTAAGATATTCACCTGATTTAAGTAAAGCATATGTTGTAGATAAAAATACAGGTGAACTTACAGAAATAAAATTACTAAATAAACATGACAATTCACTTGTTAAAAGAAAAAAAGTAAAACTTTCAGGAGGTAATAAATAATGGATTATATAAGTAGATATGGAATGGATTTTAATCCATTTATAAAAAATTCTAAAGAAATAGTTGTTGAAACTTCTGATTATAAAGAAGTTGTTTGTAGGCTTAATTATTTACTTAATAATAAAGGGTTCGGAATTCTAACCGGAGGTCCTGGACGTGGGAAAACAACAATAATAAGAAATTGGTGTAATAGTCTTAATTCTTCCCTTTACAAAGTTATTTATACTTCTCTTTCTACTCTCACAGTTGCAGAATTTTATAAAAATTTAGCTATGCAATTAGGATTAGAACCTATGGCTAGAAAAATAGATAATTTCAAAATTATACAAAATGAAATAAACAGATATGCTATTGAAAAAAGGATAACTCCTGTAATAATAATTGATGAAGCTAACTATATTAGTAATGGTATACTAAATGATTTAAAGATGCTTTTTAATTTTGATATGGATTCAAGAGATCGTGCTATAGTACTACTTGTAGGGCTATCTCAATTAAATAATACTATGAGACTTGTTGCTAACGAACCGCTTAGGCAACGTATAACAATGAATTATAACTTAGATAATCTTAGTAAAACTGAAGCAAAAGAATATATATCTGCTAAGCTGAATGGTGCAAAATGTACAAGCAATGTCTTTGATGAAACAGCGCTTGAAGCAATTGCTAACGCATCGAATGGCATTCCTAGAATCATCAATAAAATTTGTGATTCTAGTTTAATGATAGGTAATACAAAAAATTTAAATACAATTAATAGTGACATAATAATGCTTGCTGTTAATGAAATAGAGCTTGGATAATTATAAAATCCACAAATATCAATTATGATATTTGTGGATTTTTTTGGTTATTAAAAACATAATAAAGCATGAATATCTACCATCATTTATATTAAATATCGTGACTAGATTAAATACTTTTAACATCAAATAAAGTTAAGAATTTAACATTAAATAATTTGATGTTCAACA